>JANLPS010000123.1:0-9627 GCA_031367385.1 Archangium sp.
ATTTCATTCGCCCGAACCAGCAAGGCGGAGGCGCCCATGTGTGCAACTGCGGCTACGTCACCGCCGCATCGGCCACCGGCAGAGGCGTGGCGAGGGCGATGTGCGCGCACTCGCTGGAGTATGCGAAGGCCAAAGGCTACCGCGCGATGCAGTTCAACTTCGTCATCGCCTCGAATGAGCGGGCGGTGAAGCTGTGGCAGCAGTTCGGCTTCGAGACGCTGGCCCGGCTGCCAGAGGCGTTCTTGCACCCGCGCTTGGGGTTCGTCGACGCGCTGCTGATGCGTCGCAGCCTCACGGCGCCGTCTTGATGAAGTACAGGTCGGTCGCGACGTTGTACGTCGGTGCGAACAAGTAAACGAAGCCCTTGAGCGCGGGCACGTACCGCAGCCGACTGTAGATGCCGGTGTCGCTCGAGCGCGGTGGGTTCGAGGTGCCTGACCCCAACGCCAAGATGCTCACGTCCCAGACCTGCGTGGCGTTCGGCGTGATGACGAAGATGCGCCCGCCGTCAGCGGAGTCACCACCCGCTCCGTCACCTCGCCCGTCGAAGTACAAGAATCGGTCATTCACCGGGTCGTACTCGAACGAGGCGCTCACCGGCGCGTCGGCCAAGAACTGCGTCAACCCCGGCGACGGGTTGAAGGTCAGCGGCGTCGCGTTCGAGCCATCGGCGGGTACCGTGTACGCGTTCAGCGTCGGGTAGTTGCCGTAGCCCCAGCCGTCTCCGAAGCCGATGCTCAGCAGTTGATTTCGCACGGGGTCCCACGCGTTTTGCATGGCGAGATACGTGTTGTTGAACTGATGCGTCACGGTCTGCGTGCGCGTCGCCGCCGACCACTTCGAGATGGTCAAGCCGCTCGCCGACCACACATCGCCGGTGACTGAGTTCTGCGCCTTGCCGTAACCGCCAGCGAGATCAGCCCAGGTGCCCTTGGGGTCCCACGTGTTGGTGTTCATGTTGAACCCGTCGACTGTGGGAAACGAGGGGGGCGTGCCGTAGACGAACTGCGCGCCGATCACCATCAAGCGGTCGACCTGGGCCACGAAGTGAGTGGTGTAATACGTGTGCCGGGCCGAAGGTTTGCCATCGGGGTAATACGCGACGTCTTTCACCACCTGGGTCGACGGCTTCATGCGCTGCACCCAAGTCGGAGTGTCTTGATCGAGGCGAATCGACGAGACGCGATTGTCTGACGAGTCTCCGTGACCTCCGGCGAGCGCGACGATGATCTCGCTGGTGCTCGCCTTGAGCGCCATGCCCGAGTACGCGTACACGGCGGTGCCGCCCGCTCCGCTCGTGCCTGGTATCTGAAACCACTCATTGAGCTTTTTGCCGGCCAGCCACGCGGGGGTGTTCGTGAACGGCCCGCCTGCGTCGACCGTGCTGCCGGGGTCGGTAATGCCACCTGCGTCGAGCGAAGCGCCTGCATCGTTCGGTGTGGCGGAGCCTGCGTCGAGCTGACTCCCAGCGTCGACCAGGTTGCCCCCGCCCGCGTCGAGGAGCATCACCCCAGCGTCAAGCAGAGAGCCACCGTCTTCGCCGTCTCCCGAGACCTGACCACGGCAGGCGCTGACCAACACGAGGGTGAAGAGCATGAGAATCGAAGACGCTGAGCGCAAGGCGACCTTCCTGGTGTTGAAGCGCCTCGAGTGTAGAGACCGCTGGAGCGAAGTCCACACCCTCCCTCGATGTCGGGTCTGCTCGCACCAGGCGCCCAATCCCACGCGAGAATGGTAGAGCGCGCGAGGTGGTGCCGGCGAGCGACCAGCACGATGTCGAGGCGCTCCTCCTGGGCGCAGAGTGGCGCGACACCGACGCGGGCATCGAGCTGACGCTCTGGGCAAGCTCGCCCCTGCATGGCCCCGTGCGAGCGACCATCACCGGCCAGCAAGCCGTGATGTTCGTACCGAAGACCCAGAGCGTGCTCGACGGGCGGCGTGAAGCCAGGCCCCTGCGCACCATGCAGAACCAGGAGGTCGACGCGGTCTACTTCACCTCGCAGCGCACGATGCTCAAAGAGCGCGACCGCATTCGCGCCGACAGCGGCGTGGTGCTCGAGTCTGATCTCAAGCCCACCAACCGCTTCTTGATGGAGCGCTTCATCAACGGCTGCGTTCACCTGCACGGCCCCTCGCGCGTCGAGGGCGGCGTGCGGCGATTCATCAACCCGAAGGTCACCGCGGCCAACGTCGAGCCGCGCTTGCGAACGCTCTCGCTCGACATCGAGACCGACGGGTGGGACGGGCAGGTCTTCTCGCTGGCCTTCGCGGGGTGCGGCGTCGAGCGGGTCATCGCGGTGCGCCCTGGCGACGACGAGCGCGAGAAGCTCTCTGAAGCGTTCGCGCTGATTCGCAGCCTCGACCCCGACGTGCTGCTCGGGTGGAACGTGGTCGACTTCGATCTCCGTGCCTTGCAAACGCGCGCCGAGCTCTGGCGGCTGCCCTTTCTGATCGGCCGTGGCACCGACGCGGCGAGGGTGTTGGTGGGCTCGACCCCGCAATCGGTCACCATCGCGCGCGTCCCCGGCCGGGTGGTGCTCGACGGCGTCGCGACCCTTCGCAACGCCAGCTGGAGCATGGAGCGCTACACCCTCGACGCGGTCGCGAAGACACTGCTCGGCCGGGGCAAACTGCGCGCAGACGGCGTCGACGCACTTGGCGAAATTCGGCGCATGTACCGTGACGACCCCGCGGCGCTCGCGGCGTACAACCTCGAAGACGCACGCCTTGCGCTGGAGATCTTCGAGAAGGCTGATCTGGTTGGCTTTTCGGTCGCGCGCGCGAAGCTCACCGGGCTGCCGCTCGATCGCCAGGGCGGCTCGGTCGCGGCGTTCGACCACCTCTACCTCCCCGTGCTGCACCGTCGCGGCTACGTCGCGCCCGACGTCGGTGATCGGCAGCCGATCGCCTCGCCCGGAGGCCAGGTCTTGGAGAGCACTCCAGGGCTTTTCTCCAACGTGGTCTCCTTCGATTTTCGTTCGCTGTACCCGAGCATCATTCGCACGTTTCAAATCGACCCGTTGGCGCTGTGGCTCGAGGCCGACGACAAGATCCTCGGCTTCGAGGGGGCCCGGTTCGCTCGAGAGGGCGCGATCTTGCCCGGGCTCATCACCCATCTGCACGAGGCGCGCAACGCAGCGCGGGCCTCGAAGAACGAGACAATGACCCGGGCGATCAAGATCTTGATGAACTCGTTTTACGGAGTGCTCGGCACGCCCGGCTGCCGCTTCTTCGACCCGAGGCTGGCGTCGTCAATCACGCTGCGAGGCCATGAGATCATCGAGCGGTCACGCGATTTTTTCGCGGCCCGTGGGTTGACGGTCATCTACGGCGACACCGATTCGCTGTTCGTTCAGCTCCCTGCATCGTTCGACGAGGCCGCGCTGGCCAGCGAGGCAGATCGACTGGCGACCGAGATCAACCACTGGTGGAGCCAGACCATCGAGCGCGAGCACCGCCTGCACAGTGACCTCGAGCTGCGAGTCGATTCGAAGTTCTTGCGCTTCTTGATGCCCACGACGAGAGGCTCGGAGCGTGGCTCGAAGAAGCGGTACGCCGGGTTGGCCCGCAAACCCGATAACACGCGTGAGCTGATCATTCGGGGCCTCGAAGCCGTCCGCACCGATTGGACTCCGCTGGCACGCGAGGCCCAGCGAGAGATGCTGCGCCGCACCTTTCACGACGAGCCGTGGCAGGCCTGGTTGCTCGGGCTTCGCACTGATCTGCTGCGCGGAGCGCTCGATGATCAGCTGGTCTACCGCAAGCGGCTTCGCCGAGATCTCGAGGCCTACGCGTCTGAGTCTCCGCACGTGCGAGCGGCCCGACTGGTCGCGGAGTCGGCCTCCGAAGGGGAAGGCGTGGCGACCGACGTCGAGTACGTCATCACCACTCAAGGCCCCGAACCGGTCGGGCTGCGAGTCGCACCGCTCGACTACCAGCACTATCTCGATCGCCAGCTCGGCCCCGCGGTCGACGTCGTTTTGCGTCTGCTGGGCACTTCGTTCGAGCGAGAGGCCGGCAGCCAGCTCAGCCTTTTCTAAGGTCGCTATCTGCCCAAATTTATTCAACTCTTGCAGCACGGCTCCACGGGGTGTCCAGGCTCGCTGGGCACTTCTGCCTCTGTGAGGGTCTCTTCAATGCGCGCACGTTCTTTTTCTTGGCTCATCGTCATCTGCCTCGTCGCTGCCGCACCGTCGGCCTCAGCGGCCTGTGACAAGACGCTCAGCCCAGGGGCCGATGTCGTTTCGGCGGTCAAGAGCGCAGCGAATGGGTCGACGGTGTGCCTGAACAGCGGTGATTACGGCTCGGTCACCTTCTCTGGCATCGCCCGCTCGGGGTTCGTCACGGTGCAATCGACCAGTGGTGTTGGCGCGGCGATGAGCCCAAAGCTCAGCAACTCGCACTTCATCAAGCTGCAGAGCATGACGCTGCGCGACGCTGGCATCGAAGCCTGCAGTACGAACATTCACATCGTCGGCAACACCTGGGCCCCGAACACGAGCGGCATCACCGTGATGGAGTACGGCTTCAACTGCTCGACCGCGAACAAACAGATTTTGATCGACGGCAACACCTTCGTGAACACCCGGCCCTCGTGGAGCGAGGGAAAGATCGGCCTGGTCGACGCGAAAGGCGTGGTGATCAGCAACAACCTGATTCAGGGCCAATCGAGCGGCAACGGCGGCGACGGCATTCAAACCGGCGGCGACTTGACCAACATCACCATCGGGCCCGGCAACGTCTTTCGCAACATTCGACAGGGGCCGTGTGACAGCACTCCGAACGTGCCGCACTGCGACTCGATTCAGTTCGTCGGTAACTGCCCCACCTGCACCATCACCGGCAATTGGTTCGACGACGTCGAGGTCGTCTTGCAGCACCACGATGCGGTGGTGCCAGTGGTGTTCACCAACAACTTGATCACCAACGCGCATCAGATGTGGGCCTACAGCACGCCTGGCAGCGCCTCGAATTCGCGCATCGAGCACAATACGTTCTTCAATGTGGGCCTGATGATCTGGGGCACCACGGGCAGCGGCGTCTCAGACACGACCGGCCTGATCGGGCGAGACAACATGCTGATCGGCTCGACCGCTGAACCGTCGACCTGCAATGCGCCCAGTTGCTCGTTCACCAACAACCTCTGTCAGACCTCGTCACAGTGCGGCTTCACCTCGTCGGCTGCGATCATCGGCGCGCCGGTCTTCGTTGGCGGTGCTCCGGCGACCATCACGACCTGGGCGGGGTGGCAGCTCACGACGACGTCGCCCGGCAGCAAGAAGGGCTCTGACGGGCAAGACGTCGGCATCACGTCGTATGGCACGGGCTCGACGACCTCACACCCGCCTCCGGCGCCGCCGACGAGACTGCGGGTGGTCAACTAACCGAGGGCCGAGCGAACGTGGTGCGCAGGCGCTCGACCAGCTCGGCGACCACGGGTGATTCAGCGTCTGCCGGCAACACGATGGCGCGTACGACCAACCCCGCGAGCGCCGGAGTCACCTCGACCTCGGCGAGCACTCCAGCACGAAGCTCACGTTCGACCGCGTGCGCTGGCAGCACGCCAATCGCGCCAGCGTCTTCGAAGAGGCTGCGCTTCACACCCTCGACGGTACCCAGCGCTTGGGTCTTCGGCCCCGGCACCTGCGCCTGCTCGAAGCACTGCCGCAGCACCTGATGGTAGTCACCGGCCGCGTCGCTCATGTAAAAATCACAGCCCTGCAGGCGTGCCACAGGCCCCGCGGCCCCGGCGAACGGGTGTCGCGGCGAGGCCACCACCAGCAGCCGCACCTTCGCGATGACCGAAGCGTCGTCGAGGCCGGTGTCGGTTTCAATCACCAGGCCCACATCGCTCTTGCCAGCCATCACCCCCGCGCGAATCTCGGCGCAAGGCCCGGTCGTCACCTCGAGCCGCACGTTCGGCCATCGCTCTCGCAACGCAGCCAATGGCGCGGGCAGGGCATACGCGCTCAGTGACTCCACGGCCGCGATTCTCAAGGTGCCATTCACGGTGCTCGAGACCTTGCTCACTTGGGTCAGCAGCTCGGTGGTGAGCGCGAGAATTTTGCGTGCGTGCAGCAGCAGCGCCTCGCCCGCCGCGGTGAGCACCGGGCCCCGGCCCCCTTTGAGAAACAGCGTTGCGCCCAAGGTGCGCTCGAGCCCACTGAGCGTCTCAGACACGGTCGATTGTGAGAGCCCCAATGCCTTCGCCGCCCGGGTGTGTGCACCCGCCTCGACGACGGCAACGAAAACGCGCAGATGGCGCAGCTCGAGCTCGGTCTTCACGCGAGCGTTTTCATACCATCGGCGCCACCGATGAACGGCATCGGCGTTTTGGAGCACCGGTTCGAACCCGCTACGACTCTTTCAAATGAACACGGCAGAGCTGTCGAAGAACGCGGTGCTGTTGGTGGTCGACGTACAGCGCGGCCTCGATGAGCCCATCTGGGGGCGGCGAAACAACCCGCACATGGAGCGCAACATCGAGGCGCTGCTGGTCGCGTGGAGATCGAGCAGGCGCCCGGTCATCTTCGTCAAGCACATGTCGACCATCGCCACCTCGCCCCTGCGGCCCGGGCAGCCGGGCAACGAGTTCAAGCCCGAGTGCGCGCCCGTGCCTGGCGATCGCATCATCAAGAAGAGCGTCAACAGCTGCTTCATCGGTACCCCGCTCGAGGCCGACATGCGGCGCGCGGGGTGGGACACGTTGGTCATCGTGGGGCTGACCACCAACCACTGCATCTCGACCACCGCGAGAATGGCGGGCAACCTGGGGTTCACCGCCTTCGTCGTGTCTGACGCGACGGCGACGTTCGACCGAACCGGGCCAGATGGCGTCGAGTACAAGGCCGAGCTGATTCAAGCGATGACGCTCAGCGACCTCCATCAAGAGTTCGCCACCATCGTCGATACCAAGGGCGCGATTGAGGCGCTGAACGGCGCTCCCCACGAACGACCCACTTCGAGTCACAGCTCGTCGAGCGTGCGGTGATCCAGCGCAGGCAGCGGCCAGCGTGAGCGCAAACATCACCATTTCATGGGTCTGACAATGCGGCGGGCCTTCGTAAGCACATGAAAGAACGAGCGTTTATCAACGCAACTTCTTTCGCGGCCGCCCCGACAACTCCGCATGAAGCTTCAATTCTTGAGCAGCACGCGATTCAACACCTTGACCAGCCCCGCCCTGCGACCCAGCGCCGAAGCCATGGCCGCCTCGTTGCGAAATTTAGGTGCGCAGATCACCCCCGAGATTGAAGCGGCGGTGGCCGGCGATGCGAAGCGGCTCAATGCGTTGCATCAACTCGATTTTTCGGGCGAGAAGACCGCCTTTCAGCACATCGAAGACGTCGCGCGCGCTGGCACGTTGCACGATGGCAAGCCCGCGGCGCCTCTGGCGGCCGCGCTGTTCGAGCTTGCCGGCGGGGCCAAGGCGTCGAGCTACGAAGTCTCGAAGTGCTACGCGCGCGTCTCTCAAGCGACCTTCACGCTGCACCACGCGGGCGAGTTCAACCGCATCGTCGGCAAGCTCGCGGCGGCCGGCTCGGTGACCTTGGCCGACAATACCACCTTGAATTGGAACCCGACGACCTTGCCCATCGTGAAGGAGCACATTCTCGACCTCTGGGGCGCGGTGAACCACGTCGCGAAGTCGAAGACGTTGCCCCCCACGGTCGAGCTGGCCAAGTCGTTTCAGACGTACGCCAACAAGGGTGAGATGGCGAACATCATGACCAGGCTCACCGGCGAACAGTTCGTCAACGCGCAGGGCCCCGAAGCGCTGACGCACCTCAATGATTTCATCGATGCCTACGGCCCGTTGCCGGCTGAGTTCAGCAACCACGGCGGTGCGATTGCATCGATCGACCCGCCGAAACCCGGCACCACGCGGCCGGTGCTCATGGCGCTCGAAGACGGCGGTACCCTGTACGATCGAAGCGGCTCGGTGGGCTACGCTGTCGTGCCGGCGAAAGAAGCGGCCGAGCGAGGCCTGCCCGAAGTGGCCTACCCCGACACCGAGGCCGCCGGGTACTTTCGATTGGGCAACGGCTGATTCGAAGCGCGGTATGAAGCCGCGATGAGCGACACTTCTCTCGGCGGCTCCTTCACTTTTCCCGGTACGTCATTCACCGTTCAGCGCATGGGCTACGGCGCGATGCAGTTGGCCGGCCCCGGGGTGTATGGCCCGCCGAAAGACCCAGAGGCGGCGGTGGCCGTGCTGCGCGAAGCGGTGGCCGCGGGGGTCAATCACATCGACACCTCTGACTATTACGGGCCGCACATCACCAATCAGCTGATTCACCGGGCGCTTCACCCGTACCCGAAGGGGCTGGTGCTCGTCACCAAGCTCGGAGGCCGCCGCCCTGCCGACAAATCGTGGCAGCACGCGACCTCGCCCGCGGAGCTGAGGTCGGCGGTTCACGACAACCTTCGCAACCTGGGGCTCGAGGCGCTCGAAATCGTCAACTACCGCAGAATGGGCGCGGGGCTCGGCACCCAAGAGGGCAGCATCGCCCAGCAGGTGAGCGTGCTCGTAGACCTGAAACGAGAGGGGCTCATTCGCCACATCGGGTTGAGCAACGTCACCGCCACCCAGGTCAAAGAGGCGCAGGCGCTCACGGAGGTGGTCTGCGTGCAGAACAACTACAACCTCGCTCACCGTCACGACGACGCGTTGATCAACGACCTCGCTCGTCAGGGCATCGCGTACGTGCCGTTTTTTCCACTCGGTGGGTTCTCGCCGCTGCAGTCCTCCACCCTCACCGCCGTCGCCACCAGGCTCGAGTCGACTCCGCTCCAGGTCGCGCTCGCGTGGCTGCTCCACCGCTCGCCAAACATTCTATTGATACCCGGCACCTCGTCGGTCATGCATCTGCGTGAGAACCTGGCCTCGGCGAAGGTGCGGCTGTCGCCTTCGGTGCTGGCAGAGCTCGACGGTATCGCCGGGGCCGCAACTCCCAAGCACTAGGACGCCGACCGGTTTGAGATCGATCTGAACTCGCACGGTTGGCTGTGATTGAGGACTTCGAGGTTGAGCACGGCAGCGGTTCTCCTGAGCGCGAATTCGTTCTTGCGCGTGCCACGGTACCTGGTTTTGGCGCCGGAGCGCCTCGAGAGATGTGCGAGTCGATGCTCGATGGCTGTGCGGTCGCGCAGTCGAGCGCGTCCACTTGCCGTGCGAAGCCGGCGACGAAGTTGCTCCTGAAAGCGTTCATCGTCGGCGAGCGAGAGCGTGCGGCCGCGACCCGCCTTCGCGGTGGTGCAGTCTGCGCGCAGTGGGCACACAGCGCAGAGTTCTGGTGGGAAGACGACATGTTTGCCCTCCTTGAAGGGAGTTGCTGCAGCGTAGCGAGAGTCTCGCTCAGCGGTGGCCGGTCGATTTCTGCCGGAAGCCGCTTCTTGACCCACCCAACGAGTGCATCAAGTTGACCCGTCAGCTTGCGCAACCCATGGTCTCGTACTCCCGGCTTCGTCCAATCGAGGTCGAGGCCCTTTTTCACGCTGGCCTCCAGTAACAGCGTCGCCCCAGATTGTTCGCAGATGCTCTCGTAGCTTTCGCCCAGCAACTTCGCCACGCAACGAGCGATGTCTCGTCCCGCGTGGCCCAGCAGGTTGAGCGTATCTTCGACG
>JANLPS010000124.1:0-1636 GCA_031367385.1 Archangium sp.
GTCCGGCTTCGTTGCGTTGGAGACGACCGAGTACCCCGGCCAAGACGAGTACTTCAAACAGTTGCGGGAGGTGTTGAAGGCAACAGGCGGACACATTCGCCCGACGCTCGTGGAACGCGTCGGTGTCCGTTACACATGCCGTCTCGACTCTCCAGAGGATCTCGCTTCGCTGAGCGACTTGATGCGCCCGGAGATCGTTGGAATCGCGAGGCTCGATGATCCCTCTGCCCAGCTCCAGCTCGCACTAACGCAGGCGCAGTTTGCGGTTGAAGACGCGACCTTGTCGGCGCGCTGGGGGCTCATTCCGTCTGGCGCAACCTTCGATCCAACGTTCCCACCACTCGATCGCGCAAGTTGGGTGATCGACATCGACACCTACGATGAACAGCCGGCCAAATTTGATGCAGACGAGCTGTTGAAGCAAGCGTTCGCCTTCTCTCGGCATCAATATCGCTTCTTCCGATGGGCGGTGACTCCAGCCTTCCTCCTCCGATTCGGTGCTGATCCGCAGTTGGTCGCACCTCTGAGTGAGGTTCGGTAGCTATGGCTGCCGTAGCGCACCGCGAGTTCAAGTCCTCGACGACTTCCACGAGGTGGGAAGGTGAAGGCCGCCAGGTCACCGCTCGACCCCTCGGCGCGGCCGTTGTGCTCATCGCCGTCATTGGGTCGATCACCGCTCCTACCGGCCACCTAACTGGCGGCCCTCCGTTCACTGTTGATCGCACGCAGTCTCGGCCTACGGGAGCTCGGCAGACGCTGCCGGAAGCTCCTCACGCCGCGCAAGTCTTGTTGGAAACGAAACACCGAAGCGGGCTTACGTGGCAGCAGATTGCTGACTCGCTCGGGGTGGAGCGCCGCTCAGTGCACCACTGGGTCAACGGTGGAGGGATCAGCGTCGATCACGAGACGCGCTTGCGTGCACTCGCGTCGCTTGTGCGCAGCGTGGACGCGAGCACGCCGGCTGATGTCCGCGCACGCCTCATGGATTTGAACCTCGGTCCGTCCGCGCTTCAGCAATTGAGCGCCGGTGCCGATCCAAACGTGATCGAGGTACCACGCCTATCTACTTCCAGTCCCCGGCCGGCCTACACGGACGCGCTCGCAGCCCTCCGGGCGAGTCGCCTTCGACCGCTGCCTCGGCGAAGGGCACGCGTCGAGGACGAACCAGTCACGGCTATCACGCTGGATGTTGCGCGTGCGGTCGTCGGAGACGAGCCCGTCGAACGCGGGCGTGGAGCGTTCCGTCCGCGCCCGCCTGACACTCAATCGTCGTAGCTCATGCAGCTCGCCGAGCTGGTCGCGTCCCCGGAGCATTACTTCGACTTCGGCGACCCGCCGCTTAGACAAGGCGACATCGTTCTGGCTCCACTGGTTCGGCTTCAGACCGATGCGCAGCGGATTGACCGCTGGGAAACGTTCGATCAGGAGCAGACCTCCGTCGGTTCCCCCGGGGAGGACGAGCTTCTTGATCTGATCGCGCACAGCGGATACGGGCCCGTCATGATCGTCACTCACGACTGTCATCTCGACCGGGAGTTCCTAAGCGAGGTGAGGCGGTTGCGGTCGGAGGACCCGGCGTTGTCTCTTGCTGACGCCGAAGCCCAGGCCGAGGACAACCCGCAGCTCGATCGATTCC
>JANLPS010000161.1:0-39880 GCA_031367385.1 Archangium sp.
GCTACACCCCAATGAGCGGGCGGCGGGAGTCGAACCCGCGCGTGTCAGTTTGGAAGACTGATGCCTTTTCCGCTTGGCCACGCCCGCATGTGTTGTACCGCCGCAGGGACTCGAACCCTGACCTCTCCGTTTAAAAGACGGGTGCTCTGCCTTCGAGCTCCGACGGCAAGCCTCTGCGCACCGCAGCTCTCGTTTCTTCACCGTGTTCATGGTCGACCTCTGTTCAGCGTGGGACTTCGAGTTGGCACGGAGGGAATCGAACCCTCAACCTCGCGCTGAAGAGGCGCTTGCTCTTCTTGTTGGGCTACCGAGGCGTGGCACGGCAGGAAGGAGTCGAACCTTCAGCGTCGGGTTTTGGAGGCCCGTGCCCTTTCCGATGGGGCTTCTGCCGTAGAAAATATTTGGGTTGAAATGCGGCAAGAAAAGAGGCCGGGAGCTTTCGCCACCCGGCCTCCAAGAAGTCTCCACGTAGGAGAATCCTCTAAGAGCTGGGGAGCTGGCGACCGCATTGATTCATGGGGAAGTTGCTCAAAACGCAATCGGGAAACACGATGCCGAGTCCGGACCGAAAATCAGGGCGCGCGGCTTCCACCGTTTCTTGATGCCACATCGCGCTGTATGCAATTGAAGCCATGGCGGGTGTCGCTCCGGGCAATGGAGACGCGGCCGCTTGGGATGTCTGACGAGGCTCGTGTCGAACTTCTCAAAAACGCAGAGCGACAACATGCTGAGCAGCCGCCACATGTTCAGGCTCGCGCCCATGTTGATGCCTTGCGACCAGCTTTGGAAACGCGGCGGGGGCGGGGAGGGTCAGGCAGTCGAGAGACAGTGTCGGAAATCAACGCAAGCACGAGGTCCCTCAGCGAGCCTCACGGGCAGCAGCGACCGCCGTCAATGCCGCATGCAGGTTCGACGGCAGCCCATACGTCCGGCCGAAGTCGAGGAGCTGATTCAAGCTGTGGCTAAACTCCCGCCCAATCTGCGCGGAATTGAGGGCGATGAGTGCGAGGTTGGGTCCCGTGAAGTTCATCGCCTCCGAAAAATCACGAAGGGTCTCTTCCACTCGATTCGTCAGGAATTCCTCATTGGCGGAGCTGAGCCAGAAAACATCTGCTCAGAGCGAGGCCACTTCTGGCTCGTCTCGGACGTCGGGCCGCCAACAGCAGCTTCCGGACCATCCCCGTCACGCACAGCACGCCGTAGCCGGCGCTCGGCGTGAAACGGGTCAAAAGCCCGCGTCGCCACCGAACAGGCGTTAGAACGCAGGAGGTGCCGGAGCAGACCGCTGACGTTCAAGAAATGCGAATTCGACTCGAGGGCCGTGTCGAGCGGCTCGAGCATGCACGCCACGAGCTCGAGGCACTTTCGTCATTGCTCGATGACCGGTGGCCTCGGCGCTTGCCATGGCAGGTCGAGCGTGTACGGCTGATCGCCGACCTCCCGGCCATCGACGAAGCCATGAGCGCCCTCCGAGCGCTGCCGCAAACCCACGCCCTGGCACATTCAGTCGAGCAATCGCGTCGCACCCTCGAGCGCCTCGCGGGAGCCGCCTGGTCATCACTCGGCGACTCGCCCACGGGTCAATCACTCGACGCCTTGCTGCTCGGCCTGCTCGAACGCGCGCCCATCGACATCGGCTATTCGACTTCGGCCGCAGGGTGGCCGGTGGGGTTCACGATTCTCGCTGGCACCGCGGCGCTGGCCTTCAGTCAGACCTGGCCGGTCATCATCGGCTGCGGGCTCGCGGTGCTGGCGAGCCTGCTGGCCTGGTACTTCGCGCCCCGTCGAATCTGGGAGATGCGCTCGTCGAGCATCGTGATTCGCACGCCGAAGCTGCGCGAGCTGCCCTTCAGCGCGATCGAGCGCGTCGAGCAGCTCAACGGCACGGTCGTGGTGCACCACACCGAAGAAGGCGTTCGCGTGCAGGAGTCACTCGAGTGCGACTCGCCAGCCGACCTGGCCGCGTTGCTCACCTTGCATCGCGCGCGCAAGGTGCCTCGAGCCGCCGACCGCCGTGAAGACGCGGTGGTCACCGCTGCGAGGTGGGGTGAGGTCGACGGAGCCATTCTGGCCTTCGCCCGAGGTGTGTTTTTCGTGAATCAAAACAACTTATTGCGGGGCTTCGTCGTGCCCCCACGGCTGCTCTTACAAGAGCTCGCCTTGTTGACCGACGACGCGCTCGAGGCCCTCGGAGCGAGCCTCGACGCGGGCGAGTTCTGGCCCGCCGGGCAGTGCCGGGTCACCACCGGCCAAAGTTCAAACGAGCGAGTGCTCCACCTGGGCCAAGCCCGAGCCGTCACCGCCCCGGTCACCGCCGAAGAGGCCGCACGGCTCGAGCGCTGGTTCGCGTAAATCCCCCAGCGGCTTAGGCGACGTTCTGATTGGCGGCCGTGGCTTCGCGCAGCTTGACCGCGACGAGCTTCGAGACGCCGGGCTCTTCCATCGTCACGCCGTACAACATGTCGCCCACTTCCATCGTGCGCTTGTTGTGGGTGATGAGAATGAACTGCGAGCCCTTGCTCATCTCGCGAACCATCTCGTTGTACCGGCCGACGTTGCCCTCATCGAGCGGCGCATCGACCTCGTCGAGCAAGCAGAACGGAGTCGGCTTGATCAAGAAGATGCCGAAGATCAACGCCACGGCCGTCAGCGCCTTCTCACCACCCGAGAACAGGCTCACACTCTGCAGCTTCTTGCCAGGCGGCTGCGCCAGAATCTCGATGCCCGGCTCTTGCCCGGGGCCTTCGCTGGTGAGCAGCAAGCTGGCCCGACCGCCCCCGAACAACCGGGGGAACACCTGCTGAAACTTCTCGTTCACCACGTCGAACGTCTCTTTGAAGCGCAGGCGGCTGGTCTCGTCGATCTTCGCGATCGCCTCGGTCAGCTGCGAGAGCGAGTCTTCCAAGTCGGTCTTCTGCTTCGACAAGAACTCGAAGCGCTCGGCGATCTCCTTGTGCTCTTCGATGGCGGTCACGTTGACCTCGCCCATCTTCTCGACGGCGGCGCGCAGCTCCTTGAGCTTCTCTTGCGCCTCGGCGCCCAGCTGCGGCAGCAGGTGGTACTGGTGAATCGCGGCCTGCATCTCGACCTGGTGACGCTCCTGCACCAGCGAGGCCAGGTTGTTTATCTCGAGCTCGAGCTCTTTCTCTCGAATCGTCATGGTCGCGACGTTGGCGGTGAGCGTCTCGAGCCGTGCGCGCACGTCTTTGAGCGCCAGCTCAGCCTCACGCACCGACGTCGACGCCTCGGCGTGGCTCGTCTTGCGCATCTCGAGCACGCCCTTCACTTGGGCCAGCTGGGCCTCGCGCGCCGCACGCTCTGACGAGGTCTCGACCAGCCGCGTCTCGAGCTCAGCCACCCGCGCCGTGCCTTCTTCACGCGTCGTCGCCAGCCGGCCGAGCCGCTCGGTCAGCTCGGTCACTTGATCAATCATCTGATCAGCCATCTGCCGCGCCGCCGAGCCACGCTCCGACCCCGAGGCGACCTTCACCTTGAGCGCCGTCGCCTCTTCATTGAGTGCTTCGGCCTTGGTGCGGAGCGACTCGAGCTCGCCCTCGAGCATGCGCACGCGCTCATCGCGGGCCTCGCGGTCGGTCTGGCCGTGCATCACCTCACCACGCGACGACTCGAGCTCATGCGCCATCGCTTGCTCAGACGCGATCAGCTGTGCGCGCTCGGCCTCGACACCGGCGATGCGCTCACGCAGCTTCACCAACCCTGACCCGGCCGAGTGCAGATCTTTCTCGTGGCTCGCCAGGCTCAGCTCTTCTTGGTGCTTGTTCTTCTCAAGCCCCTTGAGCACCCCTTCGGTCTGCCCCATGTGCTTCTGCAGCTCATAGTGGCGGGTGATCAGCTCGTTGTATCGCTCCTCGAGGCGGGTCAGCTCGGTCTGCAGTTCGCTGATCTCACGCTTCTTTTGCAACGCGCCAACCGCAGGGCCCTCCATCACGCCGCCCGTGACGACGCCGCCGGGCCGTACGACCTCTCCGTCGAGCGTCACGAAGGTGTACGCCGGGTTGGCCGCGAACCACCGCCTCGCCGCGTCGACGTCACTGACCACCACCACGCCCGACAACATCTGCTCGATGACGGGCTTGAGCGCCTCTTGCCGCAGCTCGACCAACGGGAGCGCCATGCCCACCACGCCCTCACCCTCGAGATTCGGCATCACCGCCGCCGGTTCGCGCGGCACCGGCATGAAGGTCGAACGGCCCTCGGCCAACCCCTTCAAGTACTCGATCAGCTCGTAGCCGCGCTCGGGGCTCTCGACGATCACGTGCTGCAGCCGCTCACCGAGAGCAGCCTCGATCGCCTTCTCGTACTGCGCGGGCGCCGAAATCACATCTGAGACCAGCCCGAACACACCGAGCTGCGCAGGCTCTGCTCCAGCCTTGGCCATCACCGCGCGAACACCGCGATCGAACCCGTCGTAATTTCGCGCAATGTCTTCGAGCGACGAGTGGCGGCTGCGCTTGTCAGACAGCTCTTCACGCAGCGCAATCACCATCACTTCGTTCTCTGCGAACGACTCACGCACCTTCTGCAAGCTGGCTTCTTCTTCGCCTCGCCGTGCATTGAGCTCGAGCGCCATCTGCCGGCTCACGTCGACCCGCTCGAGCACTTCTTTGCGAGCGCCTTCGAGCTGCGATTCTTCGAGCCTGAGCGCGGCGAGCTCTTCTTCGAGCTTCACCACTCGGCTCTGCAGCTCGGTCTTGCGAGCCTCGAGGTTCTGCAAGTTGCTCTCGTGGTTGGCGACCCGGGTCACGAGGTCAACCAAGGCCCGCCGCTCTTCGTCGAGCCGGGTGGTCACGCTGTGGGTCAGCTCGGCGGTGCGGCGCAGCTCTTCTTCGCGCACGGCCAGCGTCACTTCGTCTTCACGCGAGGCCACGCCCAACCGCTCGAGCTCACCGTGGGCCTGGGCCTGTTCGCGCTCGGCGACCTGCTTGCGCTCGATGACCTCGGCCAGCTCCTGCTCACCGTTCGCCACCCGCAGCCGCGTCGCCTCGAGATCCTCCGTCCAATGCGCGAGGTTCTGCGCGTCGAGCTGCACCTGGCGCTCGACCGCGTACACCTCGGCCGACATCGCTTCGAGCTCGGTGGTGTCGGTCTCCAACGCCAGTCGCCGCGCGCTGATGTCTTGTTCGACCGCGTGCACATGTTCGAGCTTCTCGCGCTCTTCAGTGCTCACCGCCGCCAGGCCGACCTCGAGCACCCGCTTCTCGGTGCCGAGCTCCAAGTACCGGTGACTCGAGTGGTGCAACTCGATGTCGCGCATCTCACCGCGAAGCCGCTTGTACTTCTCGGCTTTTTTCGCCTGCCGCTCGAGCGAGTCGAGGCGCTTCTCGAGCTCGCTGACGATGTCGTTGACCCGCAGCAGGTTCTGCTGCGTGTACTCCATCTTGCGCTCGGCGGCCTTGCGACGGGCTTTGTACTTGGTGATGCCAGCGGCCTCTTCGATGAAGCTGCGGCGATCTTCGGGCCGCGCCGAGACGATCTGCCCGACCCGGCCCTGCTCGATGATCGAGTACGCGCGGGTGCCGACGCCGGTGCCGAGAAACAGCTCGGTGATGTCGAGCAGCCGGGTGTTGGTCTTGTTGATTTGATACTCCGACTCACCGGAGCGAAAGAGCCGCCGGGTGACCGACACCTCGGGCAACCCCGCGAGCGTCTCGGGCATCACGTCGCCGGGCTCGATCGAGAAGGTGATGGTCACCTCGGCCATCGACAAGGGCGCGTGGGTCTCCGACCCGTTGAAGATCACGTCCTCCATGCCGCGGCCGCGCAGGTTCTTCGCGCTCTGTTCGCCCATCGACCAGCGAATCGCGTCGACCACGTTCGACTTGCCGCACCCGTTGGGGCCGACCACGGCGGTGATCCCCTCGTCGAACGAGAACACCGTGCGGTCCATGAAAGACTTGAAGCCGGTGATGTCGAGTCGCTTGATTCGCATGGGTTTTGGGCGCCCCTCAAAATCGCGCTGGAGCCGGAAAATCGGCCCAGAACGCGGGTCGAGATAGCACGCGGCGAATCAGGTGAGCAAGCATGACACTACGTTGCATGACCATATGTTGCCACCTGTCGCAACCGGTCGCATCGACTCGCGATATACCCCATCGCCATGCGCGCGTTGATCTCTGCCAGCCTGGTCGTGGTTGCCGTCTCGAGCTGCCAGAGCTGCGAAAAGAAGGTGCCCCCACCACCGCCTGTCGCCGCCGTCGAACCTCAGCGAACGTTCTTCGATTGGCTCACCACCAACGAAGACGAGCTCGCGCTGCAGATCTCCCAAAGCGACGCCGTCGGTGGGCTCAAGGTCTTGACCGAGAAGATTCACGAGTCGCACCCGTTGCTCGTCGTCGAGCTCGCGGTCGACCGCACCCCTGCTGGAGTTCACACCATCGTCATCTCGGCCGACGGAGACCTGGCCAAGTTCGCCGGAGTGAAGCAGTTCGTCACAGGCGCGCCCGCGAGCCTGAAGCACTTCAAGGTCGTCGCGTTTCGGCAGCGCCGGCAGGGTGACGAGAAGATTCAGGTCGAAGATCAGGAATTCAGCACCGCCGATTTTTTCTACCGGGAGCTGCGCCGCAGCGAGGGCAAGCTCGACATCGAGATTCTGGTCAAAGGCATGAACGCCGAGAACAACGCCAAGATGATCAAGGCCGCCACGCTGCTCCTCGACGGAGCCCTCGGCGAGTATGACTCGGCGACCAAGCTGGGAGAGGTCAACCTCACGACGATGCCGGCCGACCCGCCGCCGAACGTCAAACCGCTCGCGGCAATCGCGCAAGCCGTTGATTCGCTGTGAGCGGGAGGCCGGTTACGCCGGCTTGGCGGTGACGACCGCGACGAGGCGGCCATCGATGATCTGCATCGTCGGCTTCGAGAACAACTTCGTCACCGGCATCACCACGTGCAGCACTGGCAGCGCGTCGCGCTTTCGTTGCTGACTGTCGATTTTGGCAACTGTGTTGTCAGTCATTGGCGAAAGAGACCCGTGAGAGCGTGTCCCCGGCTCAGAGCAAAAGGCTGGCCAAGGCCCTGAAGACTTAGAATGCGACGGGTTAGCCCCGAGAAACCCTCTCCGTGGCGACACGCGTGTGCCATCTCGACCGCGCTCGTCTGCACCATGCGACACCCGCCTACATGAAAACTACGGCATCTCCACAGCGAGGAGTGACCGATTGGCCCCGCCGCCAGGCACCGCGATCTTCAGCAGCAGCACCGAGCCGGGTCGCACCTCTTTGAGGGCCGTCATCAGCTCATCACGGCCTCGCACGGCCTTGTGGTTCACCTCGACGACGACCATGCCGCGTTGAAAGCCAGCGCGCTCGGCAGGGCTGCCAGGCGCGACCTCGACCACCAACGCGCCGGTTCTGGGCAGCTCGGCGGCCTCGGAGGCTCGAGGGTCGATGTCTTGAAACGAGAGCCCGATGCGCTGCTTCGCGGGGGGCTCACCTGAGACCTCACCGCCCTTCATTTCGCCCAGACCCTCGAGGTCGGGGCGCAGGCCGATCTTCACTTTTGCCTCGATCGGCTTGCCGGAGCGAAACACGCTCAACGTCACCACGCCCTCGGGCCGCTTCAACGCGATGGCGCGGGTCAGGCCGTTGGCCGACGACACCTTCTCGCCGTCGATCGAGACGACCACGTCTTCGTCTTTGAGGCCGCCCTTCTGCGCGGGCGAGCCGTCGTTGACGTTGGTGATCAGCGCTCCGTCGCTCACCGGCAGCGCGAGCGCTCGGGCCAGGGTCGGGTTCACGTCTTGAATCGCGACGCCCAACCAGCCGCGGGTGACGACTCCGTTCTTTTCGAGCTGCGGCAACAGCGCCTTGACCATCGACGACGGCACCGCGAACCCAATGCCAGTGGCCGAGCCGATGATCGCCGAGTTGATGCCGATGACCTCGCCCTTCAAGTTGAACAGCGGCCCCCCCGAGTTGCCCGGGTTGATCGCGGCGTCGGTCTGCAGAAACTGGTCATAGCGGCTGGCGCCGATCTGCCGGTCGAGCGCTGAGATGATGCCCGCCGAGACGCTCGATGAGAGGCCGAAGGGGTTGCCGATGGCGACGACCCAGTCTCCGACGCGCATCGCCGACGAATCGCCGAGCTTGAGCGCCGGCAACGAGTCGACCTTGCCCTTGAGCTTGATCACCGCCACGTCGCTCAAGGGGTCGCGCCCGACGATGTCGGCGTCGAAGCTGCGGCCGTCATCGAGGCGAACCCGAATGGTGACCGCGCCTTCGACCACGTGGTTGTTGGTGAGCACCATGCCCTTGGGGTCGATGATGAAGCCCGACCCGCTGCCTGAGTTGAGGGGCTCGTCGCTGCCACCGCGCGAGCCACGGCGACGCAAGAACCGCTCACTGGCGCCCATTTGTTCTTCAGAGACGCGCTTCTGCACGTCGACGTTGACCACCGCGCTCTTGACCGACTCGACCAGGGGGGCCAGCGAGGGCAGGGTGCCTTCTTTGGGGGCGACCACCTGCGCGAACGACGAGACAGAGACGACGAGGCACAACACCGCAACGAAATTCTTCGAGTGGGGGAAGCTCATGGGGGCCCTCAACGAACGATTGCACAAAAGATTTCAAAACTGCCGTTCAACCTTAGGGCCAGGTGAGGGCCAGGGTCGCCCCCATTTGGCTGCTGGGTGCGCCCAGCTTGAGCTCGAGGCTGACCGGTTGGTCTTCGTTCGGCCCGACCGTCGACTCGAGCCGGTAGCGCCCGCCCGCGAACAACAGCCCGACGCCCACCGCCTGAATGCCAGCGTCTGCCAGGTACAGGAGTGCCGGGACCTGACCAAAAGTTTCACCGCGGTGGGTGTTCGCAGCGATGCCTGCCATCACCAAGGGCGAGATCACCGGCCCAGACGCCATCACCCCGAGCCAGCCCAAGACGCCGCCCGGCTGAACCTGGCCGCGGGGCATCGCCAGGTCGGAGAACGAGCCGAGGAGAAACGACCCATACCCTGCCGTAAACAGCAGTGCGCCAGCGACCTCGAGCGGCGGCAGCGGCCTTCGCACCAGGTGCAGGCTGCGCGACTGGGTGGGCACTTCGCGAACGAAAGACGGAGCTTGAGCCAACGGGAGGTGAGCCATCAGAGCGAGTGAAAGGAGCATGCCCGGCAGCAGTTCACCGGTCGGGCCCACGCCAACGCGCTGATGTCGCTGGGCCTCCCTCGCCACTCGTGTGCAAGCCCCTGCACACCTGTTCGAAGAGACATGTACGGCGTGGTGGGAAAAAGCCGTCGGGCAGCTATGGTGCACGGCGTTTTGCGTTCTTAGGGCCGAAGGAGCTGGACTCACCATGCGTTGGCCGATTGGGTTGTTCGCACTCGTCGCATTGTCTGGCTGCCCTCGCATCGACACCGGTGAGGACGGCGGCACCGGCCCCATCAACGCAGGCCCGGCTGGCGGTTTGTTCATTCGGGCGGGCTACGCCATCGACATACCCCAGGGGGCGCTGGCGGCTGACGTGCAGATCACCGTCACCATCATCGACACCGGCATCCCCGACGTGCCTGAGCGAAAACGCATCAGCTTGGGCTACCGCTTCAGCCCGACCTCGCTGACCTTCAAGAGCCCTGCGAAGATCTACCTGCCGTGGGTGCCCGACCGGGTGCCGATGGCCGTCGACCAGAACACCTTCGACATGCGCAGGCAGGCGGGCACCGATGCCTACCTCTCGCTGCCCGGGGCCAAAACCAGCATGTTGGGGGGCGTCAGCTTCGTCGAGGCTCCCAGCGAGCGGCTGGGTCTGTTTTGGGACACGAGCCCCGCGCAGCCGAACGTCGATCGACTCGAGGTCACGCCCAACAACGGCAGCATCACCGTTGGCGAGACCGAGCAGCTGAGCGCGAAGGTCATCTCACCGACCGGCGAGAGCGTCGATGCCACCGTCGCATGGAGCGTCGTGCCCCCGCGGGTGGGCCACGTCGACGCGAACGGCCTCTTCACTTCGACCGGCCCCGGCGTCGCGAGCGTCACCGCCACCGCTGGCACCAAGACCGCGACCGTCACAGTCAACGTGTTCGGCACCGCGGTGGGCCCGGTCACCTACATTCACGAGAACCCGTTTCCCACGGGCAATGACCTCTGGGGCGGAGGCCTCATACCCGGCGGCTTCGGCGAGGTCTTCGCGGGTGCGAACGGCACCGTGTTGGCCCATTCGGTGACCGGGCAATGGTCGCGGCTGTTCTCGACGCCCGGCGTGATCTTCAAGGGCATCGGCGGCACCACCGCTGACAACGCCGTGGCGATCGGCGCACAGGGCACCACCGGCGTACTGGTGCAATTTCATGGCACCACCGCGGCCCCG
Source organism: Archangium sp. (assembly GCA_031367385.1). Taxonomy (GTDB): domain Bacteria; phylum Myxococcota; class Myxococcia; order Myxococcales; family Myxococcaceae; genus JAEUJT01. Next base: position 10,315 of record JANLPS010000161.1, read on the forward strand.
AGCGTCAGTGTGTACCGCAGCGTCGAGCCCCGCCAACTGTGGTTCGACGGCACCCATGGCATGGCGGTCGGCGTGGGCAACGATGTGCTGATCTACCGCGAGGCCAAGGTGGTCGATGGCGGTACTCCGAGTGGCGCGCGCACCTGGCAGACCGAGTACAGCCCGTCGTTCGAGCCGCTGCTCGACGTGATCGGCGATGGCGCGGGCCGGTTCGTCACCGTCGGGTCTCGAGGCTCGCTCTACGCGTGGGACCCCGTGCGCAAGCTGTGGGACTCGCTGTACCAAACGCAGCTCGCGACCTTGTTGACTGCGGCGGTGATCGCGACTCCGAATGGCAGCGAGGCGTGGGCGGTCGGCGGCAAGAAGCTGTGGCATTTTCAGGGCGCTGGCTGGTCGGCTGAGAATTTCCCCGAGATTGAGGGGCTCGCCGAAGGCACCGCGATGGACCTGGTCGATCACCACCTGCTGATCGGTGCGCGGTTGACTCCGAGCAAGACGGTGCCCAGCCCGGGGCTGATCATCACCTATGCGTTGGCGGTGCCCAGCACTGACGACGGCGGGGTCGACGCCGGGTCGCCGGCCTCGCCGTGGTACACCTTCCCGACGCGCAACCAGCAGATTCCTCGAGGGGTTTTCGGGGGAGGCGTCGATTCGACCGTGGGCTACGTGGTGGGTGAGCTGGGCGCGGTGTACCGGTGGCACCATGACACCGCGTCGTTCACCGAGGTCTCATCGGGGTTCTACGGAGACGTTCGCGACGTCGCCGCGTTGCCCACCGACGTCATCGCCAGCGTGAACACCTGCATCGACTCAGCGTGCAGCAAAGTGCTCGGCCGGGTGATGCACCGCGCGCCCGACGGCGGGTTCGAAGAGCTCGGCAATCAAGGGTTCAGCGGGCCGCTCTACGCCGTGTACGCGAACTCGCCGACCGACGTGCTCGTCTCGGCCGAGACCACCAGCTGGCACTACGACGGCGCGGTGTGGGCGACGGTACCGGTGAGCCCGAACGGTCAATTCGGCCCGATTCTCGACTTCAAATACTGCGGCCCGACCCTCTGGGGCGCGGGCGTCGGAGGCAGCGTGTTTCAAGGCTCGAGCACCCAGCTGCGAGACGTCGGCACCGCCGCGCAGGCCGATCTGTACGCGGTCTGGTGCCCGGCCGAGAACGAAGTCTGGGTCGCTGGCGACGGGGTGATGGCCTCGAAGATCAGCAGCGCTCCCTGGGTGCCTCGCACCTCATCATCAATCAACCAAGCCGCGTGGCGCGCCGTCTGGGGCCCTGGAGGCGGCGAGGGCTTCGCGATGGGGGTCGCCTCTTACGGCATCTACTGGAACACCGCGACGCTGAGCACGATCGAACCGCTGCCGATTCGACCCGATGTGATCAACATGATGTGGGGCTCGACCATCGACAACCTGTACGCGGTGGGGCTCACCACGCAGCCGGTCAAGTTCGGGTTCGCGCTTCGCTTCGACGGCGTGAATTGGCACCTGGTCGACTCGGGCAGCCAACGCAACGTGACCGCGATCGACGGCATCTCGCCGACCAACATCTGGCTGGGCACCGAAGGCGGCGGGCTCCTGCGCGCCGTACCGCCGTAACGCCTCAAGACTCGGGCGGTTTCTCGCCATCTTCAGCCGCCAACTTCCGGTAAATCGTTCGCGCCGCGATGTTCAACATTCGCGCGGCCAGGTTCTTGTCACCCTTCGTGTGCCGCAGCGTCTCGTGAATGACCCGGCGCTCGATCTCCTCCATCGGAGTACCGATCGGAATCACGATTTGCGACGCCGACCCCATCGGCCCCTTGCGCACGGCCTCGGGCAGGTCACCCGGCTCGACGACCTCTTGCCGGCACAGCACCACCGCGCGCTCGACCGCATGCTCGAGCTCACGAATGTTGCCTGGCCACGCGTAATTCTCGAGCACCGCGAGGGTCTCGTCTGAAAACCCGCGCACCGACTTGGCGTTCTTCGCCGCGTACCTGCGCAAGAAATGCTCGGCGAGCAACGAGATGTCTTCTCGGCGCGAGGCCAGCGCAGGTATTCGCACTTCGACGACGTTGAGCCGGTAGTACAGATCTTCTCGAAACCGGCCCTCTTGCACTTCGCGCTGCAAATCTTTGTTGGTCGCGGCGACGACGCGCACATCGACCTTGATGGTCTGGGTGCCGCCGAGCCGCTCGAGCTCGCTCTCTTGCAGTACGCGCAGCAACTTCACCTGCGCCGACGAGCTCATCTCGCCGACCTCGTCGAGAAACAACGTGCCGGTCGACGCGCGCTCGAAGCGGCCTTCTTTGCGCGCGACTGCTCCGGTGAAGGCGCCCTTCTCGACACCGAAAAGCTCTGCTTCGAGAATGCTCTCAGGCAACGCCGCGCAGTTGACCGCGATGAATGGGCCCTTCACCCTGGGCGACTGCTCGTGCACGAACCGCGCGGCCAGCTCTTTGCCGGTGCCCGACTCGCCCATCAACAGCACCGTCGCCGTCGAGGGCGCGGCCTGGCGAAGCACGTCCATGAACGCGCGAAAGGCCGGAGACTGCCCAACGATTGACTTCGGCCCCAGCGCCGCCAATTGCGCCTTCAAGTCGCGGTTCTCGGCGACGAGGGCTTGTTTCTCCATCGCCTTTTGCACCGCCTTCACCAGCGAGTGCCGCTTCAGGGGCTTGGTGATGAAGTCGTACGCGCCATCGCGCATCGCGTTCACCGCGGTCTCGACGGTGGCGTACGCCGTCATCAGCACGACCTCGACATCGGGGCGCATCGCGCGGCAGGCCTTGAGCAGCTCCTGGCCGTCGACGCCGGGCATCATCAGGTCGGTGACGAGCACACCCACTTCGGGCTTTCGCAGCAGGGCCAGCGCCTCTTGCCCCGAGCTCGCGGGCAGCGTCGAGACCCCTTCTTTTTGAAAGATGCGGCAGACCGAGTCGAGGTTGGCGCGATCGTCATCGACGACCAGAACGGTTGAGCTCATGTTTTTAGGGGCAGGTGGTGCCGGAAGAGGGCGCGCCATTGCAGCAGGTGTCGCCGTAGGCGGGCTGGGCTGAGAAACTGACTGTCGCCGGCAAGCACTGGCACGCCGCCCCCGATTGTCTGGGGGTGATTTGCCAGCACCCCTCTCGATCGGCTCGTTTGCAATCACTGAAGAAATTGCAGCTCTTCAGGCACAAGCTGACGTTGTCGCCAGCAGTCGAGGTGACGTCACAGTAGCCGCCGGTGTCGCACACCTTGAGGTCATTTCGGCAGGGCCCGGTGCAGTAGCCATTCGAGTTGCCGGGCAGGTTGACGAGGCACACACCGCCGAGACACTGGCTACTGGTGGTGCAGTCGGCTCCATAGGCCAACGCCGTTTTGACCTTCGACTCACAGCGTTTGCTCGCCAAGTTGCAGCCGTAACCTGATGCGATGGTGCCGCATTCCGAGTCTTTGGTGCAGAGCGCGATGCAGAAATTGTTGTTGTTCGCGGCGTTCTTCGGCTCATCGGGGTCGACGCACGCGAACCCCACCCGGCATTTGCCGCTCGAGCCCAAGCCATCACCCGTGCAGGGAATTCGGCACTCGGTACGGGAGCTCCCGGAGACCGCGAGGCAGATGCTGGTGCCGTGGCACCCCGCGTTGCTGCCGACCGTGCAGTTGATCGCATTCGCGCAGGCGCCGTTGGGCAACCCGGTGTTCGCTTCAGAATAGCACAAGCCCCCCGCGCACTGGCCGTCGGTGCGGCAGGGCAGGCCGTCGTTGACGCCGCTGCACTTGGAGTCTCCGGTGCACTTCGAGTCGGCGCAATCGACTGCCTGGTCACAGGTGTTGTCGATGCCGTCGTTGCAGACTTCGGTACCCGCGCCGACGCAATCAGGGTCGGTGCAGTCGGTCAGGCCATCGCCGTCATTGTCGTTGAGGTCAGAACAGAGCACTTCTTTCTTCACCAAGGCCGCGCACTGGCACCCGGCGCCGCAGCTCTGGCCCGTGCAATCGGAGTCAGCGCAATCGGTGCCTCCCGCGCCGTTGTTGTCGATGCCGTCGTTGCAGAGGGTCTCGGTCTTTCGCCCGCCGGCGCACAGACACCCCGTGCCGCAGCTCTGGCTCGTGCAATCGGAGTCAGCGCAGTCGGTGCCCCCGGTGCCATTGTTGTCGATGCCGTCATTGCACAGCGTCTCGGTCTTACGCCCGCCGGCGCACAGACACCCAGTGCCGCAGCTCTGGCTCGCGCAATCGGAGTCGGCGCAGTCGGTACCTCCACTGCCGTTGTTATCGACGCCGTCACTGCAGAGCGTCTCGGTCTTACGCCCACTGGCGCACAGACACCCAGTGCCGCAGCTCTGGCTCGCGCAGTCGGTGTCAGCACAGTCGGTCGAGAGGTCTGAATCATTGTCGGCGAGGTCACCGCAGTTGCTCTCGGTCTTCACTCCGCCCACGCAGGTGCAACCGGCGCCGCAGCCGCCGCACACGCCGGCGTCGATGACGACCACGACGCCCGAATCGCGAACTCCCGAATCGGCGACGGTGACGACTCCGGAGTCTCTCATGCCGCCGTCTTTGCTGCCGTCGAAGATCTGCTTCACGCCGCCAACGCACAAGCAGCTGAGGCCACAGCCCTGGCCCTCACACTGGGGGTCGGCGCAGTCGATCTTGCCGTTGTTGTTGTCATCGCGCGCGTTGTCGCAGATCTCGCCGAATACGCAGGCCGAGGTGTCGATGCACTTCGGGTCGAGACAGTCGATCTTGCCGTCGCCGTTGTCGTCGATGTGGTTGGTGCAGTTTTCAGTGTCGTTCATCGTGACCGGAGGCTTGACCTCAGGGCAGCCCGCGAGCGCGAGCACGACCACTGCGACGAAAAGATGGCTGCGCATCAAGAAACCCACTCGGCCACGAGAAGTCGTTCTTCGTACCACAGACTGCCCCGAGATCGACCACGCCCTACCGCGTCATTCCTCCGCGGGCTCTGCTGGGGCGCCGCCCATCTTGGCCACGTCTTCTTTGTTGACCTTGAGCGGGTCGATTTTCTTGGTGGCTTGCAGCAGCTTGTCGATGGTCTCGTCGAAGTCGAACTCGCCGCCCTTCTTGAACCGTAAGAAATTCACCCGGGCCACGACGTAGTTCTTCAAGTAGGCCGACTGCAGCCCCTTGGCCTTGAGCGCGTCGACGACCTGCACCACGGCGTCGTCCCACTCCAGCAGCAGCTGGGCGCGGTGCTCTCGAGTCGCCAACGCGTCTTCAATCGGCTCCTCCAAGAAGCCCTCGAGGCGCTTGACCACCGACGAATACGCACCCGCCGAGTAGCGCGGCCGTTTCTCGTAGACCGCGCCGAAGGTGATGAAGTGCGGCTCTTCGAAGTAGCCGATGAAGTCGCTCTCGTGCTTCTTGCCCTGCGCGCCGACCAGCCCGCGGTACATGCGAATCACCTCGAGCGAGCGCTCTTTGAGGTTGTGGGCCTTCTCGGTGTTGAGCGCGAGAATCTGGTACGCCACGTCGGGCTCGGGCAGCACCAGCGCGACCACGCTCTTCATACCGAGCAGGGTCATCGCGCCCAGGCGGTGGTTGCCGTTGGGCGTCCAGTACTTGCCGTCTTGTCGCACCGCGATGATCGGGTCCAAGAACCGGCCGAGGCGCTCCATGGCGTTGGCGAGCTTCTTCACGTGCGCTTCTGAGCGATCGCGCTGATACGGCGTCGGCTCGACCTTTTCGATCGGCAGCGCGGCGATCACCACCGTGTAGCCACCGAGCGGTTCTTTGTAGGTGCCGATGACGGTGCCGCCGTCAGCCGTCACTTCAGCCGCCAGGGTGAGCCCATCGGAGCTGGTCTTCATCTCGGTCGCGCCGAGCCCTTTCGACTTCGCCTCGACCTTGGTGCGGCGCTTCGCCCGCGGCTTTTTGATCTGCTTTTTCGCGGCCATTTTCATTCTCCAGAGACGGTGAGCTCTTTGAAACGAATCGTCGGAGCGCCAGTCGAGCCCAAGAAGCGCAAGTCAGACCCGACCGCATCGATGCCCTGCAGCATGTCGATGAGCTTGCCGGCGACCGTGACCTCTTGCACGGGGCGAGAGAGCTGACCGTTCTCGATCCACACTCCGTTGGCCCCGCGCGAGTACTCGCCGGTGACCAGGTTTGCGCCGCTGCCGAGCATCGCGGTCACGTAAAACCCATTGGGCACTTCGCGAATCATCTCTTCGGGGTCGCGCTTGCCGGCCTCGAGGTAGAGGTTGGTGGTGCCAATGCTGGGCATCGACTTGTAGCCACGCGACGCGTTGCCGGTGCTCCGGGCCTTGGCTTTTCGAGCGGTGAACGCGTCGTACAAGAACGAGCGCAAGACGCCGTTTTGCACCACTGCATTGCGACGCCGGGGCACGCCTTCTCCGTCGAAAGGCGCGGTGCCGAGGCCCTTGGGCAACAGGCCGTCGTCGACGATGGTGACGGTGTCGGGAGCGATTTTTTCGCCGAGCTTCGAGGCCAGAAACGACGACTTCTTGAACACCAGGTCGCCGTTGGCGGCACCGGCGATCGAGCTGATGAACCCGGCGGCCATAGTCGGGTCGAAGATCACCGGCACCTTCTGCGACTTGACCTTCTTCGCGCCCAGCAGCCGAATCGCGCGCCGCGCCCCTTCTCGGGCCACCGACTCGGGAGACGGCAGCTCATTCAAGAACCGCTTCACGTCGTACCAGTAGCTGGTTTGCAACTGCTCGCCCTCGGCGGCGACGGCCGCGGTGTACAGGTAGGCGCTGGTGGTTTGGTACCCGCCGGTCATGCCTGCTGACGAAGCGAGGTAGACCTCGGTGACGTTCTCTCCGGCCTCGACCGAGTCGACCGTCTTGATGCGCGGGTCATAGCTGCGGCAGACCTTCTCCATCTCCAGCGCGGCCTTGATCTTCCAATCGGGGGCGAGCTTGACGATCGCCGAATCGGAGAGCGAGCCGACGTCGGGCAGCTTGCCGAAGTCTTTGCCTTCGGCGAACCCGTTGAGCGGGTTGGGAGCCGACGCCTGCGCCAACGCCACCGCGCGGTCGACGAAGGCATCGACGTTCGAGGGCATGAAATCGGTCGTCCACGCGAAGCCGAGGCGTTTGTTGACGATCACCCGCACGCCGCAGCCCTTGCTCGTGGCCTCGGTCAGGCTCTCGATGTCTCCATCGCGCACCCGGCAGCTCGCTTCGCGGCCGACCTGAATGAACACTTCGGCTTCAGAGGCGCCGCTCTTCTTGGCGCGGGCCACCATCTTCTTCGCCAGCTGCTCGTAGTTGGTCGCCATTATCGCGCCGCTCCCACGCGGGTGCCGCCGACGGTCATTTTGTCGATTCGAACGGTGGGCAAGCCGACGCCGACTGGCACGCTCTGCCCGTCTTTGCCGCAGGTGCCGAGGCCCGGGTCGGGCATCGGGTCGTTGCCCACGCGAGAGACGTTCTTCAATGCCTCGGGGCCCACGCCAATGAGGGTGACGCCCTTGAGTGGCCGGCCGAGCTTGCCCTTCTTGATCTCGTACGCCTCGCTCACCTCGAAGACGAAGTTGCCGTTGGTGATGTCGACCTGCCCACCGCCGAAGTTCGCGCAATAGATGCCGCCGTCGACCTCTCGAATGATGTCGTCGTGGGTGTCTTCACCGGGCGCCAGGTACGTGTTGGTCATGCGGGGCATCGGCAAGCAGGTGAAGTTCTCGCGCCGACCGCTGCCGGTGCTCTTGGTCTTCATCAACCCGGCGTTGAAGTCGTCATACATGTACCCCTTGAGCACACCTCGCTCGATCAGCACCTTGAACTGCCCGGGGTTGCCCTCGTCGTCGACGTTGAGCGAGCCCCGTGAGTTGGCGACGGTGCCGTCGTCGATGACGGTGACCAGGTCTGAGGCCACTTTCTGGCCCACCTTGCCGGCGAAGAGCGAGGTGCCCTTGCGAATGAAGTCGGCCTCGAGCCCATGGCCGACCGCTTCGTGCAGCAAGATGCCGCTCCAGCCTGGAGCGAGCACCACCGTCTGTTCGCCGGCTTGCGCATCGGCCGCGCCGAGGCCCGCACACGCCTGGCGAGCCGCTTCGGTGGCCACCAGCTCGGGGGTGAAGACATCGAAGTGGCTGAACGGCACGCGGCCGCCACCGCCGTAGAAGCCGCTGCGGCGCTCGGCGTTCTTGCCCTCGACCACGACGGAGACCGACATGCGCGAGAGATCTTGAACGTCTTCGGCGAGATGCCCGCGGGTGTTGGCGACCAAGATGCGCTTGGTCGTGTCGGCGTAGGTGGCGCTGACCTGGCGCACGCGCTTACCGAAGGCCCGGGCAGCGCGGTTGGCGCGAACGACCAGGTCTCTCTTTTGTGAGAGGTCGACGGCGCTCAGGTGCTGCTTGAGGCTGTAAAACGTCGGCAGCGGGGTGCGCGAGACCTTGAACGACTGCTCGCTGCCACCGCCATGGGCGATGAACGCCGCGGTTCGGGCTGCTCGAAAGAGCGCTTCATCGTCGAGGTCGTCTGAGTAGGCGTAGCCCACCTTCATGCCGCTGATGACCCGAATGCCGACCCCCTGGGCCAGGCCGCTCTGGGCGCTCTTGACCTTGTCTTCTTCGAGCACGACGCCGGTCGATTCAGACCGCTCGGCGAAAACTTCAGCGAAATCAGCGCCTCGCTCCATTGCAGCGCCCAGCAGTCGCTCAGCCAGGGTGATCGGGAGCAGCGTGGTGGGGGAGACTTTCGGTACTTTTGTGCCCATACGGCTTCGAACAGTAACAATCCTGGCGTCATCAACCTGCTAAAGTTTCGCCCACCGCATGGCTTCTCGAAAATCCACCGTTGGTCAGAGCGACCCTGAAAAAGCCACTCCGACGATGGCGAAGGCGCCGAACCCGCTCGACGAAGACCCTGAAAAGGCCAACCCGACGGTCGCCAAGCCGAACCCGCTCCGCGCTGGCCGCAAGAGCCTGGTGCCGAGCGACGATGACGAAGAGACCAACCCCATCGCCCCTCCAGACGGTGAGGTCGACCCCGAGCGCGCGAACAAGACCGCGGCGCGGGCTCCGATGGGTCGGCGGCCGTCGCCCGCGAAGAAAGCCAGCAACCCCAGAAGCTCGGCGGTCGAGGTCTCGGAGTCGCTCGAAGGAGATGCCGAGTACCACACCGGCCAGAACTACCGGGCGATGCACGACGCCGATGACGAGGCGCAGCTGGCTCCGGCTGACAGTCTCGATGGTGAAGGCCTCGAACCGATGGACCCCGAGATGGTGCCGCGCACCCGGCAACTGGCGCTCGAGGGTGACCCCGATGCCGAGCCGGAGGTCGACCATGCGCCCGAAGCCGATGACGAGAACTCGACTCGTGCGGGGCCTCCGGTTCAGCTTGAGATCGTCGCCGGGCCCGATGCGGGTCAGAAGCGCCGCTTCAAGGGCGTGCGCATGGTCATCGGCCGCACGCCGGGCGTCGATTTTCAGCTCTCAGATCAATCGGTTTCACGCCGTCACATCGAGCTTGTGCACGGTGATGCGGGCACGGTGATGCGCGACCTGGGCAGCGGCAACGGCACCAAGGTCAACGGCGAAAAAGTGGCTGAGAAGGTGCTCGAGCACGGCGATGAAATCGCGCTGGGCAAGACGCGCATTCGGTACATCGACGAGGTCGCGGCGTTCAAGAAGGCCCGCGAAGAGTCAGAGCAGAAAGAGGCCGCTGCGGCCGCCGCGGCCCAAGAAGAGGCCGCTGCCCCTGCCGAGGGCGCCGAAGAGCCCGGCGAGGCCGGTGCAGACGACGAAGACGAGGCCTCCCGGTCTTTGGCGGAGTCGGCTGAAGGCGCCGAGGCGGGTGAGGCACCCGCGGCCGAGGGTGAAGAAGAGCCCGCGGCGGCGCGAGATCGCTCGGCGGCTCCGGTGAAGACCGCGCGCGGGCGGGGAGAAGCGGTGCCAGATCGCAAAGCGCCATCTCCGATGCGCATGCTGATCATCGCTGGGGCCGTGTTGGTGGTGATGATCATCGCGGTGGGGCTGTTGACCCGAAAGCCGCCGCCGACGACCGAAGAGCTCTCGAAGGCCAAGGCCGAGACGAAGATGAACGAGGCCCGCACCGCGGCGCGTGAAAATCGGTTCGCCGATGCGATCTCGTTCGCTGACGAGGCAGAGCGGCTCAACCCGGGCATCGACAAATCGAAGATCGCTGCCAGCGCCCGAGAAGAGCTCGCGGTGCAAAAGGCGATTGACGATGCGCGCGGGTTTCTCGACAAGAAGCAGTTCGAAGACGTACGCAAGACGTTGGCGCAGGCGCCCAAAGGCTCGGGCCGGCTCGACGAGCAGCGCAACAAGGTCGAGGCCGACCTGGCGGCGGCTGAGCTTCAGTACAAGAAAGACCAAATCGACTCGTTCATCGCGTCGGGTGACATCGAGCCTGCGAAGGTGCTGCTGGGCACGTTGCCCGTCGAAGAGCAGGGCCCCTCGGCGCGAAAGATCGGCGACTTCGAGGCGCAGCTCGATCAGATCAAGAAAGACGAGGAGCACAGCGCGCGGCAGAACGCTGCGGCGGCGGCGATCAGCCGAAAATTGCACCGCGAAGAAGAGGTTTTGTTGGCGTTCGCGGCGGTCGAGCGAAAATTCGCCGGCGCCGAATGGGAGCGCGCTGCCTCGGAGTGCCCCCGGGTGATCGAGCTGCACCAGACCGACAAAGAAATCGTCTCGCGGGCCCAGCGCTTGATGTCGCTGATCCCCAATTTCGGTCGCAACTACGAAGAGGGCACGCGAAAGTTCAAGCAGGGGCAGCTGGCTCAGGCGGCGAAGCCGCTCCGCGCGGCGCATCAGATCTACCAGCAGATCAACCTGCGTCAGAACCCGTACGGCGCTGAGCTCGAGCAGAACCTGGCCCAGGCCTCGTTGATCGCGGGCCGCGAGGCGCTGCTGCGCAATGACCTGTCTTCGGCGGCGCAGAACTTTCGCGACGTGGTGCGGCTCGACCCGAGTGAAAAGAGGGGCAAGGAGGGGCTCGACGAGACCATCAGCAAGGCTGAAGAGCTGTTCAACGACGCGTACACCGTGCGCTCGCTCGACCCGCGTGACGCACAGCGCAAGCTCAAGGTCGTGATTGAAGTGACTCCGGTGGGGTCGACGACGCACGAGAAGGCGAAGAACGTGCTCGCGGCGATGCCCCAGTAACCGTTTTCAATCGCGCAGAAGCTGAAACCCCATGGCCCGATGGCCAGTCGCCCGTGCCGCGGTGACCCACAACATCATCAGCGGCTCGAGCAGGCGGGCGTTCTTCAGCGGCCCGGCGAACACCGGCTCGAAGCCGACGTCACGCACGAGCTGGGAGAGCACTTCGCGGCCAGCCAGATCATCACCGCAGAAGAAGTTGGCGGCAGGCCCGCTCGCGTACACCGGGGCCGCGAGGTTCTCGGCCCCCTGCGCGTTGAACGACTTGAACACCCTCGCGCCCGGCAGCTTCTTCGCGACCTCTTCTGCCCACGACGTCGAGTGACCCACGGTCAACGCGAAGCCGGGGCCCACGCTGTTGGTGCAATCGATGACCAGCTTGCCGGCAAAGGAGGCCGACGTTGAGAGGGCCTCGACCGCCTGGGCGGGCACCGCCAAGGCGATGACCTCGCCCGCCCCGATGGCCTCTGAAGCAGAGCTGATGCGCGCACCAGTCTGAGACGCGAGCGCACGAACTTCGGCGTCGTCAGCAGATCTCACGCCGACCGTCACGTGATGCCCGGCCCGCGCCCACGCGCGTACGAGGCCGCCGCCAATGTTGCCCGAGCCGATGACGGCGACCTTGCGCGGGGGGAGCGAGGTCGTGACCCCGGCTGGCCTGGCGCCATCGCTCTCGAGCCGCAGCGCGATGCGACGGCCGAGCTTCTCGACCATGGCGAGGTGAACCCACAATGCGGCGGCGGGCTCGAGAAGGCGTGCGTTCGCGAGCGGCCCCACGTCGACTGCGTCAAAGCCGAGCCCTCGCGCGAGCCCATGCACGGTCTGTCGTGCCGCGGGGTCATCTCCACACAGGAACATGGTCGCCGCGCGCCCCCCCACCTTCGGGTTCGCCATGACCTCGACGCCGACCGTGTTGAAGCACTTCACGACGCGCGCGCCAGGCGCTAGCCGCTGGAGCGTCTCAGCACCCGAATCGGTGTGGCCCACCGCCAGCACCAGCCCAGGGAGGAGGGGGTTCGAAGCGTCGATGATGATCTTGCCGTCGAGCGAGCCAGCCGATTTCACGACGTCGGGCTGCGCTGCGAACGGCGTCGCGAGCACCAGCACCTCTGACGACGAGGCGGCCTGCGCAATCGAGACTGAGCCAGGGTGTTTGCCCGGCTCACGAACCCCGAGGGTGACCCCGTGGCCAGCCTTCGAGAACGCCGCGCCGAGGGTCGAGCCGACTTTGCCTGCCCCGATGATGCCGATGTGCATGATGCCTCGTTTCAGAAAGTTGAACGGCTGCAGGGTGGGCGAGCCGAGTGCGTCAGGCCAGTTCATCGTGTGCAACGTTTGATTTCGTGCGGCGAGAGGTGCCAACCCGGGTCTTCGCCCCTGCGTGAAACCCCGGGGCCGCCTTGTGGGCCGCTGAAACGAAAAGCTGCCGCAGCCAGGTATGCTCGGGCGACGAGTCTTGCCGAGGGTGCCACAGCAGGCTCAACGCGTATGGCTTGAGTGGCAGCGGTGTTTCGGTCACCACCAGCCCCAGGGCCCCTTCGAGCCTGCGCGCCATGCGCTCTGAAATGGTCAGCACCGCGTCAGACTCAGAGACGAGCTGGAGCGCTGAAAGAAAGTAGGGCACCGCGCGGGTGACTCGCCGTTGTTTGCCTCGGGCGGCCAGCAAGGTGTCGAGGTAGCCGCCGGGTTTGCCACGCGGAGCGACCTGCAGGTGATCGAGCGAGAGAAACGTCTCGAGGTCAAGCCTGCCTTTCGAGGCCGGGTGCCCCTTGCGCAGCACGGTGACGAAGCGGTCGGTGAAGAGCACGCGGGTGCGGAGCTCTGGGGGCAGGTCGGCATAGATGCCGACGGCGAGGTCAATCGCGCCCTCTCGCAAGAGCGCTGCGTCGTCGGGCGCGGTCGGCAGAAATCGAAGGAGCACCCCGGGCGCCTGCTTGGCCGCCAGGGTGTCGAGCGCCGAGCCAAGCACGGTCACGACGTGGTCGGTCGCGTTGATCTTGAACTCCTGCTCCAGCACGCGGGGGTCGAAGTGCGCCTGACGGCTGAGCACGGCCCGCGCCTTCGCGAGCGCGATGTGCACGTCGGCCTTGAGCGCGAGGGCCCGCTGGGTCGGCACCATGTCTCGCCCCGCCCGCACGAGCACTTCGTCTCCGAGCGTCACCCTGAGCCGGGCCAACGCATGGCTCATCGCCGGCGTGCTCAGGCCTACCCGCTTCGCCGCGCGAGAAACGCTTTGCTCCTGCAGAAGCGCGTCGAAGGTCTCAAGTAGATTCAGGTCGAGGTGCATCTGGTCATTTCATCAGGTGCAGTGGGCTGGGCAATCAAGTTCGCCATGGGAGTGTCATTATTAAGCGCAGGCGTGGTTCGTGCCTTGGGTATTTCGTTTGATGCAATGACTTGGTGCATCACATTCATTCGACGCATGGCCTTGGCGTGCGCACTCTGGGCGGGTCACCAACCGCAACCCCTCGGAGAACGCCATGAGCCTCAAAGACCCCAACGTCACGCAAGCCAAGAAACCGAAGCGCATCGCCATCGTCATCGCAAACCCCGCGACCTCGACCACCGTCGGCTGGCCAGTCGGGTTCTGGTGGAGCGAGCTGACCCACCCGTACTTCGCCTTCACCGAGGCCGGGTATCAGGTCGAGATCTTCAGCCCAGAGGGAGGAAAGTGCGAAGGTGACGGCCTGAGCGACCCGCGCGACCCGTCTGGGTACTCCGCGAGCGACCTCATCAGCATGGGCTTCGTATCGACCCCGAAGCTGGCAGCGCTGGTGAGCGACACCAAGCCTGTCGCCTCAATCGACCCTTCGAAGTTCGATGCCATCGTCGTTGCGGGCGGCCAGGCGCCGATGTTCACCTACGAGAAGGCCACCACGCTGCAGAAGAAGTTCGTCGAGTTCTACGAGCTGGGCAAGGTGGCGGCGGCGCTCTGTCACGGCGTCGCGCTGCTCAAGTTCGCCAAGCTGTCGAACGGCGAGCTGCTGGTGAAGGGCAAGACCGTCACCGGCTTTGCCAACGTCGAAGAAGACTTCGCCGACACGGCCGTGTGGAACATGGGCGCGTTGCCGAAAGACAAGCACCTGATGCCCTGGCGCATCGAAGACGAGCTCAAGAAGGTGGGGGCGAACTTCGTGCAGGCCGGGCTGTGGCGTGGCTTCGCGATTCGTGACGGCAATCTCATCACCGGGCAGCAGAACTACTCGGGCTCCGAGACCGCCGAGCTCGTCATTCAGACGCTGGGGCGGTGATTGAAATGAGAGCCCATCTTGTTGCAACCCTGGCGCTCGCCGCCTGCGCCACTCCCTCGTCATCGCACCAGAGCACCGCGATGCCCGCGACCTTCATTCTCGTTCACGGCGCCTTCGCCGACGCCCATGCCTTCGATGCGGTCAAGCCCCTGCTCGAAGCCGCGGGCCATCGGGTGATCGCCGCTGACCTGCCGGGTCATGGCGCCGACGCCACGGCGCTGAAGGAGATTTCGCTCGAGAGGTACGTCGACTCGGTGACACGGCTCGTCGAAGCCCAGCCAGCGCCAGTCGTTCTGGTTGGGCACAGCATGGCCGGCATGGTCGTCTCGCAGGTCGCTGAGCGGGCGCCGAACAAGGTGCAGCAGCTGGTCTTCGTCGCGGCCTATCTCCCGATGAACGGTCAGTCGCTCGAAGCGCTCGCGAAGGGTGACCCCACGAGCCTGGTTGGCCAGAACATGCAGTTCGCGCCCGACTTCTCGACTGTCACCATCAAGAGAGAGCGCCTGGCCGAAGCGCTTGCCGCCGATGTGGCGCCCGAGATCCAAGGCTTCATCGTCGCAGGCCACAAGCCTGAGCCGCTGGCGCCCTTTCAGGGCAAGGCGACGCTCACCGAAGCGCGGTTTGGTTCGGTGCCACGCAGCTACCTCTTCACTGCGAACGATCGCGCCGTCACGCCTGCTTTGCAGCAGCAGATGGTCGCCGCTTGGCCGAATACGAAGACCAAGACCCTCGCGACCTCTCACCTGCCGTTTCTCGCGCAGCCAGCGGCGTTCGTTACCGCCCTGCTCGAGTTGTCAGCCCGCTAGGAGAGCCACCATGTCGACCGAGCCAGTCACCGTCGTCGTCACCCGTCGCGTGAAGGCGGGCCTCGAAAAGGGCTACGAGCGCTGGCTCGATCGGCTTCTCGAAGACGTCAAGTCGCTGCCGGGCTATCTCGGCACCACCGTGCAGCGGCCCCTCGGCACGGGCCGCGAGTACACCAGCGTCTTTCGTTTCGATTCAGTCGAGCACCTAAGAGCTTTCGAAGAGAGCGACCTGCGGCGTCGAGCGTTGGCGGAGGTCGGTGAGTACGTCGAGGCCGACGCAGTGTGGAACCGGCTCACCGGGCTGGAGTTCTGGTTCACGCCGCCAGCCGGCACCGTCGTGCCGCAACCGTCGCGGTTTCGAATGGCGCTGGTGATGATCGGCGTCGTCTATGGGCTCGTCTTCACCATCGGCTCGCTGGTGGCGATGGTGCTGTCGACCGCGCCGATGCCGCTGCGGCTGTTGGTCACCATCACCATCGAGGTGTTTTTGATGACCTATGTCTTGATGCCGCGGCTGACGAAGGCGCTCGCGAAGTTCATCTACCCGCCGGCCAAGGGGCGCTCAGAAACATGCTCTTGCTCGTGATGGCGTCGATGTTGGGCCAGGTCAACGCCGAGGCACTCAAGGCCGCCCCGTGGAAAGCGGGCGTCTCTCTTGGGGCCGACGGTTCGCTCGCACTGGGGCGAGGCAACGTCGTGTTTCTCGACCTGGGTGGCACAGTGAGGGCGCAGTGGCAGACGCTCCACCCCGCCGATGGCTCGGGCATCTCGTGGGTCAAGCAGCGCGTCTTCGCGGTGACCAATGCGCGGTATTCAGAGACCGCGCGCGGAGCGTTCGTGAACCAGACCTTTGCCCACGCCCGGTGGACGGCGATGTGGCACCCGAGGGTGGGGTTTGACGTCTTTGCGCAGTACCAGACGAACCTGTTCTTGCGAATGCAGGCCCGCGCCGTGGGTGGGCCCGGCGTGAGGGTGGAGGCGATTCGCTCGAAATACCTGGCGCTCTGGGCCGGCAGCGCGGTGATGTTCGAGTACGACCAGCTCTCACCCCGCGAGGGGAGCACCGAGCGACTGGCGACCTTTGACGTGCGGTGGTCGAGCTACCTCACGGCTCGCCTGTCGTGCTTCGACGCGAAGCTGTTGGTGCAGAACACGACGTACGCTCAGCCGCGCTTCGACGCGTTCGCCGACGCGCGTTTTCTCAATGAGACAGAGGTGATGGCCAAGGTGGTCGACGCACTGATGCTCGGGGTGACGGTGAGCGTGCTGCACGACACCCAACCGCCCCAAGGCGTGGTGCCAACAGATCTCAGGGTCTTGACGGTTCTTCGCTTCTCGCTCGAGTTTGCGCCACCGCCCGTGGCCGAGCCTGCCGCAACCACCCAGTGAGGCCGCGGCCCCTGGGCGAATGACGCGCTTCGGTGTGCGCAAACCGCGCCTGCAACCTCGAGTAGCCACGACCACGCAGAGGCGGCCCTGCTACGCTTCGCGGTTGATGACTCAAATGCTCCGTGAGCTCGGGCTCGACTTCGTCGCTGAAAGCAACTGGGCGCGCGCGCTCGCCATCTTCGCCGAGGCGGTGCGCCGCCAGCCCAACGACCACCGCTCGCGCATGCTGGCGGCCCGCTGCTACGCGAAGCTGGGTGAAACCGAGCGCGCGGTCACGACCTATCACGCCGCCGCCGAAGGCCTGTTGCGCCGCGGTTACTTGCTCTCGGCCATCGCCGCCTGCCAACAGGCCCTGCCCTTGGCGCGCAAAGAGAAGCGAATCGCCGAGACGCTGGCCCGCATTCACGCTCGGGCCGCCCGCGCCGCCGGTGGCAAGGCCCTGGTGCCTCCGCCGCTGCCGCCCGAGAGCCTCTACGACGGCAAAATCGAAGGCGACCTGATGACGATGACGGGCTCCGACCTCTCAGACCTCGCGATCAACGTGCTCGCCGCGCCCGATGTCTCGGGGGTCGCCGACACCAATCAGCGCCCGCCGTTGCCCCTGTTCGCCGAGCTCGAGCTGCCTGCCTTCATCGACCTGGTCGAGCTGATGGACTACCGCGAGCTGGCCGACGGCGAGGTCATCTGCCGCGAAGGCGAAGGCGGAGATCGCATCTTCGTGCTCGTCGCTGGCAAGGCCGAGGTCAGCCGCCGCGTCGACGAAGACTCCAAGCGCCTCGCCTTCTTGGGCGGAGGCTCGATCTTCGGTGAGATCTCGATGCTCACCGGCGCCGCACCCACCTCGACCGTCTCGGCCGTCGGTGAAGCCGAAGTGCTCGAGATCGAGCGAAAAGATCTCAACGAGCTCTCGCGCAAATACCCCTCGGTGCCGGCGGTGCTGGCCACCTTCGCCCAGAAGCGAATGGCGAAGAACCTGGTCTCGACCTCTCCCCTGTTCGCGCCGGTGCCCGAGGCTGACCGCTCGGCGCTGTTCTCGCGCTGCGTGTTTCGAGCGCTGCAGGCGGGCGAGAAGATCATTACCGAGGGTGAGCCGGTGCCAGGCCTCTTTCTGGTCTTGGCCGGTGAGCTGGTCGTGCAGAAAGACGACCCCGGCGGCGGCATGGTCTCGCTGGGCATTTTACGCGAGGGCGATATCGCGGGTGAAATCGCGATGTTGCGAGGGCTGCGCGCCACCGCCACCGTGGCCGCGACCCGCAAAACCGCCACCGCGTTTCTCGACCGCGCGACCTTCGAGGGCCTGATCAAGCAGTACCCCGGCATTCGCGAGTACCTCGAGGGGCTCTCCGACCGCCGGCTCAAGCAAATCGGCGAGGCGATGCGGCCAGTCGAGGTGCTCGACGCTGATGAGCTGGTCGTCGAGGCGTGAAAGCGCGCCGGGTGTTGATGGTGGTGCTCCCGGTGTTGGCGGGGTTCGCGGTCGTGGCCCTGTGGCCCAAACCCAAGCGCTCACCCGAAGACGAGGTGCGCGCCTGGGTTGGCAAGCTCATCGCCGCCGCCGAGCGCCGTGACGTGTCGACGGTGAGTGGCGCGCTGGCCGACGCTTTCAAGGGGGGCGGCATGTCGCGGCAAGAGACGAAGCAGCTGCTCGCCGGCCTGTTGATGCGCTCCGGGCAAGACGTGACGGTGCTCAACCCTTCGCTCGACGTC
This sequence comes from Archangium sp., assembly GCA_031367385.1. Classification (GTDB taxonomy): domain Bacteria; phylum Myxococcota; class Myxococcia; order Myxococcales; family Myxococcaceae; genus JAEUJT01. Next base: position 28,560 of record JANLPS010000161.1, read on the forward strand.
ACGATGGAGTCGCCCACCTCGGGCACCTTTCGCGGCACCTTCGTCTTCGCGAGAGGCAAGGGCGGCGGCGACCTCGGCCGCTATGACATCAAAGCGCGGTTCTCGAAGCCCGACGATCGCTGGCAGCTCGACTCAGCCGAGTGGAAGTAACCTACTGAATGAAGTTCTTGGCTTCTTCGAGCCAGACCTTGGCCAACGCGGTCTGATTCGCGGCCTTGAGACGCTTCTCGACGTCGTTCAAAATCGCATTCATCTGCTCGCGAGGCGCCTGCTGAGCCTTCATGCGAATCAAGCCGTACACCATCGTCTGGCACGCACCGGCGTAATCTTTCTTCGCGAACGCGATCTCGCCCATCGCCAAATAGGCTTCGGCGATCTGCCCCGACCCGTCTGGGGGCGTGATGTCCAACAAGATTTCGCGGGCCTTGTCGTAGTCTTTCTTCGAGAGCAGCAGCGCGCCCTTGGCGTAATAGGCCTTGGTCAGGTTCAGGTTCTTCGCTTCGATGGCCTTGTCGTACGCGGTCATCGCAAGGTCGACCTTGCCGGTGTCTCGGAGCACGTCGCCCCGGGTGAGCCAATACCGGTCGTCGCGATCGAGAAAGGTGACCTCTTTGCCTTCGGCGGTTTGGTTCTTCACGCTCTTGAAGAAGGCTTCGTACTTGTCGAGCAGCGCCAACGCCGCGTCGCCCTGGCCCACGGCCAGCAGGTTCTTCGCGCCTTCGAAGTAGAACACCGGAGCCGAGGGCTCCTTCGTCACCACCTCGGAGAACGCCGCCGCCGCGCCCGGGTCTTTCTTCGCCGCCAGGGCGTTGGCCTTCGCAAAGCTCGCCCACACGTCTTTCGGGTTGAGCCCCAACGCCTGATTCGCGAGGGTGATCGCTTGATCTGATTGGGTCTCGAGGTTGGCGATGTGCGCCTGCACCGTCAGAGCCCGCGCGCGCAGCGGAGGCGAGAGCTCGGCGTCATGGGCCTGCACGTCTTTCACCATGTTCGCCGCATCACCGACGCGGTCTTTCTTCATCACGCGCGCAAGCGACACGCCGAGCTTGGCGCGAAAATATTCGGCGTTGGTGCCCAGCGACTTGTTGAAGGTGTCGATGGCCCCCGGCACGCCCTCTTCGAGAATCGCCTCGGCCCACGCAGAGCTGTACTGAGGGTCTTTCCACGCTTTGTCGATGGCGTTGGTCAGGCCTGTCTTGGCGAGCTGCAGGTTGCCCTGCGCCTTGTACGCCATGCCCTGTGCGTACGAGAGCTTCGCGCTGTTCGCGCCCTTCTTGCGTAGCTCTTCGACGAAGGTCTCGGCTTGTTTGGCCTGGCCGGTCGCCAACAGCTGCAACGCTTCGGCGCCGTAGCGCTCTTCGGTCTTGGCTTCGGCCTTCTTGCTGCGCTCGAGGTACTCTTTGGCCTTCGCGTCGGCGCCCGGCTCGGCGTGCAGCAGCCACAGGTCAGTCTCGATCGACGCGGCCAGCGCCAAGGCGTCGCCGCTGCTCGAGTCTTTGGCCACTGCGTCTTCAGCCAGCTTGAGCCCCTTGCGAAGGTCAGCAGGGTTGCCGCGAATGGCCGCGACCCGCGCCTCCTTGATCAGCTCGCCCAGCTCACGCTTCGAGGTGCCCCGACGGTAAATAAGCACCACCGCGAGAGCGAGAATGACTCCGACCACGGCAATCTGAACGAGCGCGGAGGGCAGGCTTTCGCGCTTCTTCCAGTCGGTTTTCGGAGAATCTGCAGCCATCTGAAGCCTCGAGACGAAGAAGAAAAACCCTTTGAAAAGCGCGGTCATATATCGATGCGCTTTCGACGGAGTCAACGGAAGTCAGCATCAGTAAGGCTGATACGGCGCCCTCGGGCGTGAAACCCACTTCTGTACGCTGGGCCGTTGCCAGTTGGCCTCGGCGTAGGTCTTGAGCGCGGGCGGGAGCAGATCGCCGTTCACGTTGAGCCGCTGGAGCATGATCGACAGGTCGAGATCGGCCAGGCACCAGGCGTCGAAGAGGGTGGTGCCGTGAATCAGCGGGGTGACGGCGGCGATCAACCGCTGTTTGGCCTGTTGGCCCTTCACCGACAGCGGGGCCTCGGTGTGCGCGTAGAAGATGGTGTGGGTGGCGCGCTCTTCGCGAAGCGGCATCAGGTCGCTGCGAAGCCAGGCCATGATTTCGCGAGCGATGCCCCGCTGCTGCAAATTCTCGGGGAAGAGCCGCGGGTACTTGGGGAAAGGAAAGGTCTCGGCGAGGTATTCGGCGATGGCCGACGATTCGGCGAGCTCGAATGACCCGTGGCGCAAAGCGGGCACCCGGCCGGTTCGCGCCGTGTACCCCGACTTCTGGTGCTCTTTGGTTTGGAGCGCGACCGGCGTGGCGGTGAACGGCAGCCCCTTCTCCTCGAGCGCGACGAAGGCGCTCATGGCGTACGGGCTTATCCAGAAGGCGTCGACGAACAGGGTCAGCGGCGCATCGGTCATGGCGGCTCGCGTAGCACGCCGCGTGGCGCGTTTTTCAAGTATGAAAGCCACAGCCCATGCGCATCGCGTTGAGCCTGTCGACTCTGCTGCTGGCCATCGGGTGCGTGACAGCGCGGCCGCTCCCGGGGTTCGTGGTGTTGCCGCAGTCGGTCTCTGAGACTGACCCGTCGATTCACTGGTACGACGTCAGTGGCTCGACCCGGCCCGAGCTGCGCGCCCGCCTCGACGAGCTGGGCCCGTTCGACATCGATGGCAAACGCCACGATGCCTACACTGAGTGGTTCGTCAGCTCGCACTTGTCATTCGTCGAGGTGCCCGAGGGCTGCAAGGTCGCTTCGGTGAGCACCAGCGTGCGGGTCACCGTCACGCTGCCCCGCTGGGAGGCCAATGACGAGAGCGACCCGGTGCTCGTGGGCCAATGGCGCGACTACCTCGACGCCTTGTGGGTTCATGAGAACGGCCACCGCGACACCGGGGCGAAGGCCGCGGCTGAGATCGAAGCGGTGTTGCCGACGTTGCCTGCGCGGCCGAGCTGCGCCGATGCCGAGAGCGTCGCGAAGCAGGCGGCCAATGAGGTGCTCGCGCGGCACCGAATGGCCGACCGCACGTACGATGAAGAGACGCACCACGGCGCGATGCAGGGCGCCTCGTTTCCCGCGTCGGTGTTCTGAGACTTTAGTCCCACCCGTACCAGTGCTGGGTGTGTGAATCGTAGACGCACTTGGTCATGAACACGCCCTGGCAGATCAAGTGAAACCCGGTCGGCCGCAGCGAGTAGCTGTGACAGCCTGAGGCCTTGAGCTCGTCATGGAGCACCTCGGCGCTCTCTGGGTAAGACTGATGGGCCAGCTTCCACTGCTCGAGCCCGGTGATGAGTGGCTGTGCCTTCGCTTTGACCCACTGGGGAACACCGAGGGTCACCCGCGCTGAGAGCACGAAGCTCAGTGCGAGCACCGGCAGCAGAAAGAGTGCGCGGCGTTGACCGCGTCGGGCACCCACCACGAGCGCACCGATCATCGCGCTCAGCATCAGAGGGCTCAGCCACAGCTGCAGCCAGCCGATGGGTTCGAAGAACTGGCCCAGCACCGGGCCTGCGAAACAGACCGCGGTCAGCACCACCAGCGTGCGCATGCGGCGTTAAATACCGCTGATGATCTTCCAGTCGCGCTCACCGGCTCGGTGAAAGAACATCTGCTTGATGTCGGTCTCGGTCTGGGTCTTCTGCGTGTATTGCGGCGTACGAAAGGTCATCGAGTAGGTGTAGGTGACCTTCGCGTTCTCGGCAGTCTCGTCGTACTCGACCTTGCGCACGGTGATGTCGAGGCGCACATCGTCGAGCTTGCTGAAGCGCGCGGGCAGCTTGGTGCGCAGCGAGGCGTAGTCGAGATCATCGTCGGGCAGGGTGCTGCCACCGTCGTCGCGAAAGGTCTGATCAACCAGCTTGATGATCTCTTCGCTGTTTCGCGCTTCGACCGCGGTGCGGTACTTGGTCATCACGTCGAGAATGAGCCGGGTCTCGCCGGTGTCATCGATGTCGGTGCCGGGTATCTTTTTGGCGGTGCAGGCGCAGAGCGACAGGGCGATGAGGGCAGTCAGGGGCAGGCGCATTGGGGGCTCCAACAAGACGTTTTGAATCGACATTCCACCGTCAGCGACGGCGGGTGGCTTCAGTTTCAGGCCGGTTTCGCGGCCGGGCGCATGACCTCGGTGAGAAACCGGTTCATCACCGGCACTTCGCCGTCGAGAATCTTGAGGCCCTCGCGTTGAATCAGGGGCTCACCGATCAACGCCACCGGCTTCAAGAAAAACGGGAGCTTCAGTGAGATCTCCCCGTCCATCGTGCGCTCGCAGATGCCGCCGACGTCGCGCAGGCGCAGGGTGCCGACGTTGTGCAGCATCGAGCTGATGGTGTGCGAGGTCGGGGTGTTCTTGAAGGTCAGCTCGTGCCGGTTGCGGTCGTAGGTGCTCTCTTCGATGAACGCGAACAACTCGGGCGGCACTTTCTTGGGGCCAATCGACTCGATCACCGGCTTCGGGCGATAGCGAATCTTGCGTTTCACCTTGGTGCCGTCGTCTTGCTTTTCGAGCACTTTGGCCTCGAGCAGCACGCCGTGGTGCTTGAGCAAGAAGTCGGTGTAGCGGTCATCGAGCAACGCGGCTTCGACTTCAGCGAGCGTACCTTGGTATTTGTGACGGGCTTCGAAACGCATGACGGCAGCGCTTAGCAGCAAATGTCGAGCGTCGTCACTTGAAGTCGCAGCGTTGTACCCAGTCGTCAGCGCGGGCTCCGAAGGCGGTGTTGAGGGCTTTCGCCTCGAGCGCCAGCGCACGAACGCGATCGCAGCGATCGGCGCGCCACGCCATTTCAATCGCCAGTCGCAGCGTCTCTCGCCGCAGGGTCTCGGCTTGTGGGGCGCCGAGGGCTTCGTCGAGGTACCGCAGCGCCTCGACCGGAGCGTCTGACTGCGCCAACCTGCGGCCCAGCAAATAGGTCAGCGTCGCGTCGTGCGGAGACGCATCGAGCGCATCGCGCAAGAGGTACGCGCCGAGGCCGGTGGTCTCTGCGCTCGCAGTCAAGAAGCGTCGCACGGCTTCGGCGCCCGGTGGAGGCAACGCCATCGCCGAGAGCCGAACGTTCGCAGCCCGGTCAACCGCTGGAGAAACGTGGGACGCGACGATTCGCTGCAGCAGCGCCTGCGCAGTCACCACGTCACCTCGAAGCAGCGCGAGATCAGCGAGCGCCAACGCCGCGTCAGCCCACGACGTCGGAGCGTCTTTGACCCGCTCTGCCAGCGCCTCGAGCCCGGCCTTGGCCTCATCGACTCGCCCGAGCCGACGCAGCATCTCGGCGCGCGCCAATTCATGCGCCGGTTCTTGCGGTTGAATCGAGTGACATCGCTCGTAGTCTTCGAGCGCACGCGCCGGGTCATCGCGTGCCGTGGAGGCGGCATCGGCGGTCAGCGTGGCCACTTCACGAGCACACGGCCGTTCGAACACGCTGCCTTGCTTGAACCGCGCGAAGGCCTGATTCACCGCCGCGGGGTCGAGGGGCACGTGCTCGAGAAAGGCCTCATAGTCGGTGACCAGGTCGGCCAACGGCCTGCCGTACACGCCGACGAAATCGCCGCGTCGGTAGAGCGCGAGCAGCTTGTCACCGCCATGCGTTTCACCGAGCCAGCGCAAGAACGAACCGGCCGAAGTGTAGGCGCGCGAGGCGGGCGCTGAATAGAAACCCGACGGCTCGAGCAGCACCCGAAGGTCGGGCAGCAGGTGTTGCTTCTTCATCGCGGCGGCCCACTCGTGAAGCGTCAGATCATCGACCGGGTTGTCTCCTGCGACCGCGAGGCCTTCGATCAACCCGACGTACGGTGACAGGCCGAAGATCGTGGCGGTGACGCCGAACGGAGCTGAGCCGAACGGCGCCGCCATCGCGTGCATCAGCTCGTGCTTGATCACCGGGTGTGGAAACGAGGTGTCGTTGACGTGCACTTCGCGCCGCCACGGCTTCGAAAATTGAGTGTGCTCGGCGCCGACGAGCTGCTGTTTCTCAGCGGCACTCCGGTACAGCCACACGGTGACCTTGCCCGGCGGAGAACCCCCCAGGAATTTCGAGATCTGCGAGTGCCGAAACTCGAGGTCGCGGGCGAAGCGGTCGGGCTCGGTCATGCCGCGCGGGTGGTGAAAGACGAAGTGCTCGGTCTCTCGCAGGCCTCCCAGTCGCAGCGCGAGCTCGTCGTCGCTCATGCGAAACCCCAGCGCGGTGCCATTGAATTCGATGCCGAAAAAGACGAGCGCCGCGGGCGCCCAGAGGCGAGGGAGCCGTGCCGCCAGCCCGGCGAAGAGCAGCCCGAGCGCGACCGACCCCACCCGAAACCACAGCAACGCCGGAGTGATGCGCAGCGTCTCGTCGTACAGCGGCCCGGGGAAGTAGCCGCCGAAGTGATTGAAGGCGAACACCTGCGGCCCGAAGAGAATCGGCCACACCGTGCTCACCGCCGAGACGAGAATCAACCCGAGCGCGAGCAGCAGCCGCTTCCACCAGCGGGTGGAAATCGAGGCGATGAACGCTCCCGCGCTCGACGCGACGAAGGCCGAGATCACCGCCAACAGGGGGAAAAAACCAATCGCGGCGAAGGGGTTGCAAGGCGTGGCTCGAAGCGTGGCGAGCAGCAGCGCAGGCAGCATGCTCAGCGTAAAGGTCGCGGTGTGACGCGCGACGACGAAGACCGGCTGTCGGTGCGGCGCATACGCCGTGAACACCGTGCCCACCACCCCGTACATGATCGCGAGGGCCGCTGAAAACTCATAGCCGGGGAGCCCGACCAGAGGCAGAGTGACCAGGCCGCAGGCCGCGAGCGCGAAGATGATGTGAACGGCCCATTCGCGGTGGTCTTTAAGCCGCACGGGTCGCGTATATCGCGCGACCTCAAAGCGGTGGGCATATAGTGAGGATTCATGGCGGAAACGAAACCCGGACCCGAAGGGCGCGTGCAGAACCGGGCGCCCATCGAATTGAAGGTCGATTACAAGAAGCTCAATTCTTTCTTCGCCGACAACACCAAGAACATCAGCAAAGGCGGCACCTTCATCAAGACCAAGAAACCGCTGCCGATTGGCACCCGGTTCTTGTTCAAGCTCTCAGTGCCTCAGCGAACCGACCCCTTCGAGCTCGTCGGAGAAGTCGTCTGGTCGACCATCGAAGGTGACGAGCCGGGCATGGGCATCAAGTTCGTGTACTCCGATGATCGGCAGCGCAGCGACTTCGAGGGCCTGGTCGAGGCGTTGATGTCGACCAGCCTGGGCGCAGATCTGGCCGGCAAGCTGCTCAACAAGTCGGCGCCTCCGAAAGCATGAAGCGCCGGGCCGTGTTGGCCACTCTGGTGGTGGCCCTGCTCAGCTGCCGCGGAGCCGAGGGCAAACCTCCGCTCCGCCCGACGCCTCCGCCGGTCGCGAAGTCGCGAACCGCGGAGGTCACTGAAGAGAACTACAACGCACCGCCGCTGCCTCGGGCCCGCATCACGGTGACCGATGCGTACGGTGGCAAGCACCCAGTCGAATGCGAAGTCGCGCACACCTCTGAGTCGCGCACGCGCGGGTTGATGTGGCGTACCGAATTGCCCGAAGGCAAGGGGATGATCTTTCTCTTCCCCGCTGAGGACACGCTGACGTTTTGGATGAAGAACACGCTGATACCGCTCGACATGATCTTCATCACCGCCGGCAAGAAGGTCGCTGGGTGTGTCGAACAGGCCGAGCCTCGAACGCTGAGCTCTCGTGGCGTTGGCCGGCCGTCGCAGTTCGTGCTCGAGGTGCCGTCGGGCTGGTGCGCGAAGGTCGGCGTCAAGCCGGGCTCGCCGGTGCTGTTCGAGGGCACTGACACCCTGAAAATCAGTGCCGAATAAGAAAAGGGGACAGGCTGGTTTATGCATAAACCAGCCTGTCCCCTTTTTTTTCGGCAGCTGGTGCTGAGCCTCGCGCGCTATCGAACGCGAATGTTCGCGTTGCCGAGGCCGACGCTCACTGACTGATTCGGGTCGCGCATCACGCCCGGAGGCACGCACTGCGCTCGATCTTTGAGTGAGAACCCACCGACGCCCATGACGTGCACGCCGCCTGCATCGTGCGAAACGTCTTTCGCGACGACCAGGTTGTCTTTCATCAGCACGCAGCGATCTTCGTCGTAGTACCAACTCGCATAGCCTTGGTCGTACGACCGAATTTCAGCGGGCCCTCGGCCACCCATCGCCTCGGCGACTTCTTGCCCGTTCATACCCGGGTAAATGCCGCGGAAGCCGGTTGCACAACCCACTGCAGACACTGCCAAAACAGCCATCATGAGCATTCGCATGGGGCGTCCGACGCGAGGCCCCCAGCCTTATTCACTGCTCGCTAGAACTTATTTTGGCGCCCGCCTCGGTGCGTGCTTCGGAGGCAGAACCGACCGGTGCAACCGCCTGAAATGTTTCGCGAGTTTTGACTTCTTGAACCGCCGCCTCGTGCGCCGCCAGCTCAGCTGAAGTCGCTACGGCGTGCGCCAATTTCGCTTCATCGGCCTGTGAAAGCGCCAGCGCATTGAGCTTTCGCGACACCGCGCTCATCTCGGCGGCCCGAATCGACGTGTGCGACGAGCGCATGCCGATCAACGCGACGCGGGCCCGCTCCAGCAGCGCCACCTGCGACTTGAGCTTGGCGACGATTCGCTCTCGTTTCAGCTTCATCTCATCGAGCCGCGAGATTTCTTCAGTCAGCGACTCGGCGGCCATTTCGAGCTGCCTCCGCGCGACCGGGTCTTTGGCCTCTTTCGCGCTCTGCGTCAGCTCAGCGACCTCCTTCTGCAAATCAGAGTGCGCGTCTTCATGCAGCTGCGCCTCGACGCCTGACCACTCCGCCGCCAGGTCGACCGCGTCACGGGTGAGCTTCGAGACGGTGCGAGCCAGCTCTTCACGCGCCGCTTCGCGAGGCAGCGCCGCCAACGACTGGCCGCACTGGCGATACAAGGTGAGCGCCTTGGTGGTCTGGGTCTGAAACTCACCCGAGAGCAGCGGGATGATCTCTTCACACCGCGCCTCGACCGGGTCTGACTTGAGCGCGATGTGCGAAGCCAACGTGCCCAGCCCCGCGAACAGCCCGACGACTGTGCCGGCCGTTGCGAACGCGAGGGGCAATGGCATCGACACATCTTGCAACCGGCTGAACAGCACATTCGCGATCTCAGTGCCCGCGAGCGCCAGCCCACCGGTCGCCAAAGCGGTCGCGATGTAATGAAACAAGGCCGGTCGATCTGCGCCGACGCTGCCCTCTTCACCTCGCTCGGCCAGCCGTGACTTGACGATCAACGCACCGGCCGCCGCGCCGGCCATCAGCACCGTCCACGCGGTTGACATGCCGAACAACCAGGGCAGGGCGGGCAAGAACACCGACAGAATGGCGAGCATGAGCTTTTCGCTCCGCACGCCACGCACGCAGGCCAACGACGTCGCGGCGATGGCCAGAAAGCTCAGCGGCACCGGCATGTGCAAACGATTCGAGAGAAAAGCGACCAGGCCAGCTCCCGCCCCGGCGGCGAGCGCCCGGGTCACGTTGCGCTCGAACTCTTCTCGCTGGTGCAGCTGAATGACGGCGGTGTTCGACATGGGTTTCAAGGCTCCGAAAGAAGAGAGAGTTAGTACGTCGAACCGATCAACCCGTAATTGACGCGCGCTTTTTTTCGAGCGTCTTTGCTGTAGGTGTTGATCTGCTCGTCGTCTCTGGCGCCCTGCATGCCGTCGAGCAGCGACTTCTGCTCTTTCAAGTCACCTTCGACAGCACCCTGGCCAGCCGACTGGGCCGCTTCTTCGAAGTAATCGGAGTTCTGGCGCATCAGCATCTCAGCCTTGCCCCGGTCGCCCCTCTTGAGCGCATCGACCGCGTTCTGGGTGTTGACGCCCGCCCTCGCGCGCGCAGCGAAGACCATCGCATCTTTGTCGCGGTTCGAGAGCACCACCGACGGCTGGTCGCTCACCTGCGAGCGGAGCGCCGTCTGCGTCGTCACCGCGCGGCTGGCCAACACGTCGGTGTAATCGAGTGTGGTCTGGGTGATGTCGATGGTCTGCCCGACGGTCGCTGCGTTGACGCGCAGCTGCATCACGACGCGCTCGACCTGGCCGGCCGCGAAGTCGGGCATCACGACCGAGACGATCTCAGCGCCCGCGCCGTCGCTCGAGCGCGAGGCGACCTTGTAGCCAAGCAGCTGCTCGAACTGCATGCCGGCGGGCACTTTGAAGGTGAGGGTGACTCCGCGAGCGACCTGGGTGGTCGCTGCGTTCAAGTCTTTCTGAAAGATGTTCGAGAGCTGCGCCGCGTCTTGAAGATACGCGTACGCGCCGCCGCCGATCTCAGCGAAGCCCGCCATCAGCTCTTCATTGAAGTCGGTGCCGACGCCGATGCTCGAGACCGAGATGCCGCTGCCGCGAATGCCTTGAACGACCCGGTTCAGCTCGCCGCTGTCGGTGATGCCCTCGGTCGGCTGCCCGTCGGAGATGAGGATCAACCGGTTCACGGTGAAGTCGCTCTTGCTCGCCAGCAACATCGCGCGGCCGGTGGTCAACCCCTCGGCGATGTTCGTGCCGCCGTCGTCCCAGATGCCGTCGATGTACTTGAGCAGCGTCGCCTTGTTCTGCGTCGTCGCCATCAACCCATCGAGCGACTTCACGTCACTGCCGTAGTGAATAATCGACAACCGGTCACTCGAGGTCAGCTGCGAGACCAGGTGCGCCGCGGCTTGCTTCGCCTGGGTCAGCTTGAAGCCCGACATCGACCCCGAACGGTCAATCACCAGCGCCAGGTTCACCGGCGCGCGCTGGGCCTGCGGCAGCGTCACGCCAGTCACGTCGGCCGTCACGAAGACATCGGAGGCACCCAGCCCGACGAACGGGTGCGAGACCCGGCTCGAGAGCGTCAGGCTCCCCGACGAGTTGACCGACGGCGGGGTGGCGACCACGGCAACGGGTGCGACGGGGGTCGGTGCGGGTGTCGGGCCGCCTCCGAGATGGCCATGTGGGAGACCAGCCACGACCGCGACCAACGCCAAAACGCCTGCAATCGCGAGGAAAATGCCTGTTCGGTTCACAAATCACCTCGAAAGAAATGGGAGCACGCATAGACGCGCGAGCAGCGTTGGCGATCTGTGCGAACGCTACGCCAATTCAAATAGACACGCCTTCGGTGGGCGCGTTCCCGTGTGAGGCGATGTAGGCGTGGTTCGTGGTTCGTGGTTCGACAGGCTCACCCAGAGGGGGGGTTCTGGGCGGGCGGGGGGGGGCCTCACACACAAGGTGAGCCGGTCGAAACCGCCGCCCACCCAACCAGCCCCGCTGAAGGCACC
>JANLPS010000362.1:0-15714 GCA_031367385.1 Archangium sp.
GGCGGCTCCGGTCGGGGGCACGGTCGATTGGCGCGAGCGCACCCTGCAGCTGGCCATCTACGATGTGAGCGACCTGGGGCACCCGAAGCAGACCTTCACCCAGAAGGTCGGCACCGCCTACGGCTGGAGCGAAGCGGCCTACGAGCACAAGGCCTTCAACTACTTCGCGGCGAAGAAGCTGCTGGCGATACCGTTCGCCGACTGGAGCTCGTCGTACGACGGCAGCGGCGGCAGCGAGGGGTACTGGAGCACCTTCACCTCAGACCTGCGCGTCTACTCGGTCGACGTGAACAACGGGTTCGCGGTCAAGGGCGCAATCTCGATGCGCGACCTCTACCAATCGCAGAGCTCCTACGGGTGGACGTATTACTGGACGCCGTGGGTACGTCGCTCGGTCATCGCCGACGACTTCGTCTACTCGCTCAGCGACTCGGGCATTCGCGTGGCGAACATCGCGAACTTGAACGCGCCGCTCGCGACGACCTCATTCACCCGGTACCTCACGAAGTAAGGTTCTCCTCCGAAGGGCATCACACGCGGCGGCCCAGGCTTCAGGTCTGGGTCGCCGTTTTTATTCGTTCGAGCAACGCCTGCGCTGAAGGCTCGACCGGCTCGGGTACGCCGTACTGCCACGACGCTGACGGCGGCATCGACATCAGAATCGACTCGGTGCGACCGTTCGATTGCAGACCGAAGTGGGTGCCACGGTCCCACACCAGGTTGAACTCGACGTAGCGGCCGCGGCGATGGGCCTGCCAGGCGCGGTGGGCTTCGGTGTAGGCCTGGTGGCGGTGCCGCTCGACGATGGGCAAGTAGGCGTCGAGAAAGCCGTTCGCGACCGCCTGGGTGAAGGCAAAGCATTCGTCGAAGGTGCCGCCGAAGGGGTGCGCGGCGTTGAGGTCGTCGTAGAAGAGGCCTCCGAGGCCGCGGCGCTCGTTGCGGTGCTTCAAGGTGAAGTAGGTGTCGCAGTCGGCTCGAAGCCGTTCGTACATCGCCGGGCTGGTGCAGAGCGTGCGGGCGACCGAGTGCCAGTGCTGCTCGTCGCTTGGGTCGTAGAAATACGGAGTGAGATCGAACCCGCCTCCGAACCACCAACTGGCGCCGTCGTCGGTGGTGAAGAAACGCACATTCAGGTGGCTGGTGGGCACGAAGGGGTTGCGCGGGTGCAGCACCAGCGAGACGCCGAGGGCCTGAAAGCCACGACCGGCGAGGTGTGGGTTGCGCTGGGTCGCCGCGGGAGGCAGTGCGCGGCCGCGAACGTCAGAGAGGGCCACACCACCCCGTTCGAAGAGTGATGCGCCCTCAAGAATGCAGGTGCTGCCGCCGCCTTCGAGCGTGCCACCGGGCGCCTTGGCCCAGTCGTCGCGAATGAAAGGCCGGTCGTCGAGGGCGCCCAGGGTCGTGGTGAGCGTGGTGAGCAGCGCTTCGAGCACCGGCTTGACGGCGTCACGCACCGCTGGGCCTGCAGAGCCGCTCGAGGGTGTCGATGAAAGCGGGGTCGGCGTTGAGGCAGGGCACGACGGTGAGTGATTCACCGCCCAGTGAGCGAAACTGCTCGGCCGCGCGGTTGCCGAGCTCATCGAGCGTCTCGAGGCAGTCGGCGACGAACCCCGGAGTGATCATCGCGATGCGTTTGACGCCCTTTGAAGCGAGCTCTTTGATCACCTCATCGGTGAACGGCGTGATCCACGGGGTGCGGCCGAGGCGCGATTGAAAGGTCGTGGTGTGCGGCACCTTCAGCGTCGAGGCGAGCGAGCGGGTCGTCGCCAGACACTGGGCGCGGTAACAGTGCCGATTGGTCTCACAGCAATTCGGGCTCGAGAAGCAATGACCGGTGCCGTCTTCGCGACGCAGCTGCCGCTCAGGGAGCCCGTGGTAACTGAACAGCACGTGTTGCACGTCGCCCGGGAGCGCAGCCAATTGCGCGGAGAGCGCTGACACGTAACCGGCGTCATCGAAGAAGGGAGGCACCATGCGCAGCGACGGCACCCGCGGGTGGCCCTGGTAGTGATTGTAGACGGCCTCGCGCACCGACCCGGTCGAGGCCGACGCCTCGTGGGGAAACATCGGCACGATGGTCACGTCGCGAATGCGCAGCGCGTCGCACCGGGCCAGCGCGTCTCGAAGCGACGGGCTGCCATAGCGCATCGCGAGCAGCACCTCGGTGTCGGGCATTCGCGCCTGAAGCGCACGTTGCTGCGCCTGGCTGTTCACCAGCAGGGGGGAGCCCGCCTCGGTCCACACTTTTTGATAGAGCTTCGCGGTCGTGCTCGGCCTGAACGGCAAGATGATCAGGTTCAAGAGCAACCAGCGGCCCACCGCGTTGAGGTCGATGACCCGAGGGTCAGAGAGAAATTCTCGCAGGTAGGTGCGAACCTTGGCCGGCGTCGGCGCGTCTGGCGTGCCGAGATTGATCAGCACCACCGCGCGTTTGCGTGATTCGAGTGAAGTCGTCATGGTCGAAACAGGTACCCTCGCCCGCGCAAGGTGATCAGGTGCACTGGCGCTTCGGCGTCGACCTCGAACAACCGTCGCAGCCGCATGATGAAGTTGTCGACCGTGCGGTCGGTGGGGAAAGCGTCCATCCCCCAGACTTCTTCGAGAATGTCGGCGCGCGAGAGTGCTTCGTTCGGGCGCTGGGCGAACAGCTGCATCAACCGCAGCTCCTTCTCTGAGAGCGACAATTCACCCTCGGTGGTGAACGCCTGGCCGGTATCGAAGCGCACCCAGTGCTGGCCGAGCGTGAGCCGGTTGTCTTTCATCGCGCTGACCGAGCCGCCACTTCGCCGCAGTACCGCTCGCACGCGCGCCAAGAGCTCCTGCACGTCGAAGGGCTTGGGCAGGTAGTCGTCGGCGCCGCAGTCGAGGCCGCGCACCCGTGAGGCCACGTCACTGCGCGAGGTCAACATCACGATCGCCGCGCGCACGCCGCCTTCACGTGCGCGCCGGGTGAGGTTGAAGCCATCGCCTCCGGGCAGCATCACGTCGACCAGCGCCAGCTCGAATTGGGCCTCGAGCAGCTTGGCCAGGCCCGTGGGGTAGTCGATGGCGACCTCGACCGTGAACCCGGCGTGGGCCAGGTTGAGACAGACCAGGTCGCGCACCAACGCGTCGTCTTCGATGACCAGAATGCGCTCAGCCACGGGGCGCTCCGTCGCTGACCGGGAGCGAGACTGTGAACACCGAGCCCAGGCCCGGGCCTTCGCTCGACGCGGTCAGCTTGGCGTGCATGCGCAGCGCCAGCTGTCGTGAAAGGTACAACCCGAGGCCACTGCCGTGCGTGACGCCGTCGTGCTTCTGGCGGCGAAACGGGTCGAAGAGCGTCTCGGCCTCAGCGGAGGGGAACCCCTGGCCTTCGTCACGCACCGAGAGCACCCACTCGCGGCCGCTGACTTGGGTGTGCACTTCGGCGCGGCCTCCGCCGTACTTGTGGGCGTTGTCGAGCAGGTTCTCGAGAATGACCCGAAAGGCGTCGGCGTCGACCAGCACTTGCGCAGACGCGACGGTCTTTACTTCGAGCGTTTCGCTGACGCCGGTGCGGCTGCGGTGCTCGAGAATCTGGTTCACCAGTGACTCGGCGTCGTGGGTCGTGGTGGTCACGCTGCCCGCCGCGGCGAGCGAACGCTGCCAGGCCAAGATGGTCTCGGTCAGGTGCTCCAACCGGTCGACCTCGAGCAACCCGCGCTTGATGAACTCGACCTTGCGCTCTTCGGGCAGCGAGCCCAAGCCCAGGCTCTGCAACAGCGCGCGCACTCCGGCGATGGGGGTCTTCAATTCGTGCGAGGTGAACTGGAGCAGCCGCTCCATGCGTCGCTGCGCGAGGCTGCGCTGCCGGGCGATGTAGACCAACGCGGCGATCGCGGTCGCCATCGCCGCAGCCATCGCGGCGAACTCGGTGGTGATCATGAAGTGCATGCGCGCGGCCTCGGCACTGAGGTCGGCCGGAGCGCCAGAGGTGAGCGCGTCGAGGCGTTCTTTGAGCGCGATGTTCTGCGTGACCAGGCGCTGCGAGAGCACCGCCCACCATGGCACCACGACCGCGACGACTGACAGCGCCAGCGCCGCCACCAGATATTCGAGCTTGGCCTTGAGAAAGGGCATCGCGTGGGCCTTTCAGGGCTTCAAGAGTGCGTCGAGAATGGTTTCGACGTTCGCCGGCGTGTGCGCGGTCGACAAGAAGCTCACTTCGTAGCCGCTCGGGGGCAGGTACACGCCGCGACCGAGCCAGGTGGCGTAGCTGGCGTGGTACCGGTCGATGACCTCTGAGCGAATCGCCTCGGCGCTCGTCGGCGCATTCGGCGTTTTCTCGAAGTAGGGCCAGAACATCGAGCCTTGCCGTTGCAGCGCCAGGCCATTGGCGCGCTGGCGCCACCCGGCTTCGAGCTGGGCGCCGAGCTTCTCGAGCGACTCGTAGACGCCGGGGCGATTGAGCTCTCTCAAGGTGGCGATGCCCGCCGCGAGCGTGACCGGGTTGCCGGCCATCGTGCCTGCTTGGTACACGCCGCCGAGGGGCGCGAGCTGATCCATGATCTCTTGACGGCCGACGACGGCCGCGACCGGGAGCCCGCCTCCGACGATTTTGCCGAGCGTGGTCAGGTCGGGCTTGACGCCGACCAGGCGGCCGTAGCCACCGAAGTGAAAGCGAAACCCGGTGATGACCTCGTCGAAGACCAGCAGGGCGCCGTGCTTGGTGCAGTGCTCACGGAGCGCGGTGAGCCAGGCTTTTCGTTGCGGCAGCAGGCCGTTGTTCGCGGGCATCGGCTCGAGAATCACCGCGGCGAGGCGGCTGCCGTATTGCTCGAAGGCGCTGATCAACGCGGCGTCGTCATCGAGCGGCACCACGATGGTTTGAGAGGCGATGCTCTCGGGCACACCCAAGCTGTCAGCGAGCCCCTGGGTCACGACGCCGCTGCCCGCCTTGACGAGGAGCGAGTCGAGGTGCCCGTGGTAACAGCCACTGAACTTCAAGATCATCGACCGCTTGGTGTACGCGCGGGCCAGGCGCATCGCAGTCGACACGGCCTCGGTGCCCGAGACGACGAAGCGAACCTTGCCGTGCTCGGGGAAGGCCTCGAGCACCAATTCAGCGAGCGCGATTTCGTTGCGGTGCACGGTGCCGAAGGCG
Source organism: Archangium sp. (assembly GCA_031367385.1). Taxonomy (GTDB): domain Bacteria; phylum Myxococcota; class Myxococcia; order Myxococcales; family Myxococcaceae; genus JAEUJT01. The sequence continues at coordinate 5,126 of JANLPS010000362.1, forward strand.
AGCCCATCGCGCGCGGCGGCGACCACCGCTTCGATGACGGCCGGGTGTGCGTGCCCGAGCACCAGCGGGCCCCAGGCCATGCAGAGGTCGAGCAGGGTGTTGCCGTCTTCGTCTTTGGCGAACGCGCCTTCGCCCTTCGAGAAGTAGCGCGGAGTGCCTCCGACCTTTCGAAAGGCGCGCACCGGGCTCGAGACGCCAGCCGGCATGAGGTGCTGCGCGTGGGCGAACAGCGCCTCAGCAATTTTCAGTGAGTGCGGCATGGGTCTCCGTGAGGGGCAGGTCGGCGAGTAGGCGGTTGGCGTGCTCGAGGGTCAGAGGCGTGTTCCAAGGCAGGTTCAGGGTGGCGAGCGCCCAGCGGCCGTCGCGCTCGAGACCGGCGTGCAAGGTGGTGCTGTTGCTGGGCAGGTAGGCGCCGAAGGGGCTCGAGCACCCGCCTTCGAAGGCGCGCAGCAAGGTGCGCTCGGTCTCGACCTGACGGCGGGTCTCGGCGTCGTCGATGACCTTCAGCGCTGCGAGCGTGGCGGTGTCGTCTTCGCGGCACTGCACTGCGATGGCACCCTGGCCTGGAGCGGGGATCCACACCGAGGGGGTCAAGGCGACGACGTGAAAGGCCGAGAGGTCGAGCTCGAGGCGGCGCAGGCCGGCGGCGGCGAGGATGATGGCTTCGTAGTCGGCGCGGGCGGCGAGCTTCGAGACCCGGGTGGGCACGTTGCCGCGAAGGGGCACGGCGGTGGCCCAGGGTGCGTGGTGGCGCAGGAGGGCCATGCGGCGCAGCGAGGAGGCGCCGACGCGGGCGCCTTCGCGTACGGGCAGGGCGCGCGTGGTATCGACGGCGTCGCGGCTGATCAGCAGCCAGTCACGGGGGTCGGCTCGCTGCAGAATCGCGCCGAGGCAGAGGCCCTTGGGTTGCGCGGTCGGGAGGTCTTTGAGCGAGTGAACGGCGACGTCGACCTCGTTGGCGCGCAGCGCTCGCTCGAGCTCTTCGGTGAAGAAGCCCTTCTCGAGCTTGCCGGCGAGAATGGGAGATTGATCAACGTCTCCGCGGGTCTCGATGACGATTTCGCGCGTGGCGATGCCGAGCCGGGTCGCGACGTGGTGCGTCTGCCAGCGAGCGAGCGCGCTGCCGCGGGTGGCGAGCCTGAGCTCAAGGGGCACGGCCGGCCCTCCGGGTGGCTTCGAGGAGGCGGTGGGTGAAGCCGCGCAGTTGAGCGGTGATGCGGCGGGCTTCTTTGGGGGGCAGGGTTGCGACGAGGGCGTCGATGTCGTCTTCGAAGAACCGTTTTCGCTCTGACTCGATGGCTTCGAGCACGTGGTGCTGGGCCGCGTCGTCGAGGGCTTCTTCGAGCGCTTCGGCGCCTTGATCAGCGAGCAGTTGCAGGGCCGCCATCGAGTCGCTCTCGAGCGTGAGGCCGCGGCGGGCGAGGAGCGTGTCGAGGTCGATGCGGGCCCACCCTGGCGCCGAGACGACCTGCGCGGGAGAGCCGAGGTCGATGACGATGGGTGCCGTGTCGTCGGCTGAGCCAACCCCGTTCGTCCTGAGGCTCGCGAAGGAGGAACCCTGATCGCCATTGGCATCGTTCGGCAAGCCCACCACGGCCAGCGGATCACCCCCGAGGACCCGTTCACCTCGCGGCGGCAACTGCAGATGCGCCTTCGGAGCACCACTGCACACGACGACCGCCGTTGCGCGCTTCGCCTCCGCGGTGAATCGCTCCTGATCAGCCCTCCCGAACCCGCTTGCCCCGATGAACCCGTCTCGTCGCAGCGCTGCCAGCACCTGCCCGCCGATATCGCCGATGCCCAGCACGAGCACTGCCGCCTCGCGTGACAACGACCTCAACTCCTGCAGCACCAGCGACTGCACTCCCACGCTTGCGCTCGCACCGGTCTCACGCCGAAGCTGCAGCATGCGGCCGAGCGCATGCCAGCACAGGTTCAACGTGCGGTCGGTCGAACGCAGCGCATGCCCCGCTTCGAAAGCCTTGATCACTTGCCGGCCAATGGCGTGCTCTCCTTCAGCGACCGACTCGAGCCCGAACGCCACGCGCACCAGATACGAGACTGCACCGCGAGAGACCTTGGCGTGCATGGCCCGACCAGCCCCCGCTGCGCCCAGCCGCGACAGCAGCGCGCCCCGGAGCAGCTCGGCCGCCCAGGTCGGGTTGCTCGCTGAGATCACCCATTCGATCCGCGAGCAGCTCTCGATGCGAACGATTCCGGTGGCATCGCCTCCGCGGCGAAGCAGTGCACTGGGCGAATCATCGGCCTCGTCGATGGCTTTGAGCATCGCGCGCACGCTCGATGGGCCCTCGCGAAAGTCCATACCGATGACGGCGAGCGGCACGGTCATGATGCGCTCACATCGCGCGAAGATGCGAAGGGCCGCTGACCGGTTGCAGCGAGGGTCCTTCGACTTCGCTCAGGACGAACGGGTTTGGGCGCGGTCGTCGCGAGGGTCGTTCGAGTTCGCTCACCACGAACGGGCGTCATGCGGCGTTCGCCTCACGCGACGAGACGAGGTGCGCCACTGCCGCACGCCCCGCCTGCCGGCCAAAGGTCGCCGCGTCGCGCACGGTACCCGCGCCCAGATACCCACCCGCCAAGAACACCCCGTCACGCTCGACCGCCGCCCGCAGCGCAGCGACCCTCGCAGCATGCCCGAGCCTGGGAGGCGTGAACCCGCGCTCCCATCGCTCGACATGAAACACCGCCTCGGCGCGGCCGCCCGTCAGCCGCCGCAGATCTGCGTCGATGCCAGCCTTCATCGCAGCGTCATCTAGCCCGACCCGCTCGGGATGCCACGCCCCACCGACGAACGAGGCGAACTGCGCAGGCCTTGTCGGGTCGAGTGAGCCGGTGAAGATGCACCCCAACGAGAACAACCCATCAGCCGGGTTCGCCAAATACCCAAATCCGTTCGGCAATCTCGACTCGGCCCCAGTCCAGTGAACGACGGCAATCGAGACCTGCTCGAAGCGGGGCACCGCGGGCTCCAACACTGACTGCAGCGCTGAGGGCGCCGTCGCAACCACCACGGCCTCGGCGACCAGATCACCGGTGACGTGCCACCCCGCAGCCGATCTTCGAAGCCGACCCGCAGGCCGCGCGAGGTGCTCGACCGCGGCGACTGCCCGCCTGCCAATCGACGAGAACCCATGCCGAAGGCGATACGACACCGGCCGGCCAGGCACCCGTTTGGTGCCCTTGATCAACCCGCGAAGCACCGACCCGTGCGCGCGCTCAGCCTCGACCCACGCCGGGAGCGCGCTCTTCGCCTCGAGCTCGTCAATCGGAGTCGCGAACACGCCGGTCAACGCCGTCGCTGCGACCCGCTCGGTGAACGAACGACCAAACCGACGCTCGAGAAAGGCCTGCACTGATTCACCATCGGCTCCAGCGGGCCCGCCGCCGAGCAGCTCACGGCAAAGCGACGCCCGTTCGCGCCAGGTCAGCGCTTGGGTGGTCAGCAGGCTCTTCGGCGAAGGCGAAATCGCGCACAGCTGCCCATCACGCACCAGATACCGCGGCAGCCCCGAAGGCAGCGGCAGCACCTCGCTGATCAGCTGCAGCTGTTCGAGCACCCACCACACGTCACTCGCCGAGCCCAGCAAGCTCTGCGGCCCGACCTCATGCCCCTTGACCGTGCGGAGCAGCCCACCAGGAGCAGGGTCGACCAGCACCACCGAGCGACCGGCGGCGCGTACCTCGAGCGCTGCAGCGATGCCGGCCATGCCAGCGCCGACGACCGCGACGTCAACCTGCATGGGCCGAAACCTCGGCGCAGAGCGCAGCGACGTTGGCCTCGGGCGTGCCGGGCAAGATGCCGTGACCCAGGTTCACGATGCACCCGCGCGTGCCAATCGCGTCGAGCTCGGCGAGCAGCGCCCGGGTCTTCGCCCGCACCACCTCTTCACTCGCGAACAACAGCACCGGGTCGAGCTGCCCCTGCAACACCTTGCCCGGCAGGGCGGCCCGGGCTTCCGAGAACGACGTTCTCCAGTCGAGTGAAATGCCGTCGACCTCGACCTCGCGCAACACCTCGAGCAAGTGCATGCCGCCCTTGATGAACAAGATGACTGGCTTGCCGCTCTTACGAATGAGCGCCGCGGCGCGATTCAGCGCGGGCACGGCGAACGCCCGGTAATCTTCTCGGCTCAGCAGCCCGCCCCAGGTGTCGAAGAGCTGCACTGCGTCGGCTCCGGCGTCGAGCTGCGCCAGACACAACTGCGCGGCGGCGTCGGCCAGCACGTTGAGGGCGTCGCGAGCCAGACCCGGGTCAGTGGCCATCAAGCTGCGGGCGAGTCGAAAATCATCACTGCCGCCGCCCTCGACGCAATACGAGAACAAGGTGAACGGGGCTCCCGCGAAGCCCAGCAGGCCCCACTGGCCTTCCAGCGCGTGATGCAGGTGTTTCACCGCGGCCGGCAGAAATTGCAGCCGGTCCATCAGATTGGCGGTGTTCCACCCACGCAGGTCTTCGCGCGAGCGCATCGTCTTGGTGAAGACCGGGCCCTCACCCTTCTCGAACGAGACCCCAGCCCCCAGCGCTTGGGGAATGACGAGAATGTCGCTGAACACAATCGCCGCATCGAGGGCGAATTTTCGCAGCGGCTCGAGCGCGACGGTGGTCGACAGCGCGGGGGTCTGACAGACCTCCCAGAAGCCGTGCTCCGCCCGAACGGCTCGGTATTCAGACAGATAGCGGCCGGCCTGCCGCATCAACCACACCGGTGGCCGGTCGACCGGGCGCTGCTGAAGGGCCGCTAGAAATCGCTCTCGACGCTGCATGGGCCCAAGTCGTAGCCAGGGCGGGCCAGGCTTCTGTCACAAGTCGGTCATGCGAGCTGCCAGTGCCCCCGCCGCGCCGGGTAGGGTCACCGCGGTGTTGACCTGGGCCATTACCCGCGCGGCGCGTGAATCGAACGCGCTGGTTGATCAGCTGACGACGCAGGGCCTCCACGCCCTGGCGTTGCCGTGCATCGAGCGCTCGACCAGACCAGTCTCGGCGTGGCGCCCACCAGGCCAGCGGGTCATCGTGCTCACCAGCGTGGCCGCGGTCGAGGCGGTCTCCGACGAGTTGGTGGCCTCAGCCCCCGCTCACCTCGCCGCGCTCTCGCCTCACACCAGCGCCGCGCTCGCGAAGCTCGAGCTCACGGCCACCATCGAATCGAGTGAAGGCGTGGTCGCGCTCGCGCAGGCCATCGCTCGGTCGCTCGACGTGTGGAACATTCGCGCCGCCAGCTTCTGGTACCCCACGAGCTCAGCGGGCCACGACGCCCCCGAGCAGGCCGAGGCGATCGCCGCGCTGACGCCCTATGGCCCGGTCACCCGAGTCGCCGCCTACGACGTGGCCGCGCCCAGCGGGCTGATTGATCAGCTCCGCACCTTGCCGCGAGAAGTGGGAGTGCTCTTCAGCAGCCCCTCGGCGGTGAAGCACTTCATCACGGCCCATGAAAAGCTCGGGCTCACCCCGTCGGTTCGGCTCGCCGCCTGCTGGGGTGACTCGACCCGTCGTGCGGCCCAAGCCCATTTCTCACGCACCCACCTCTTGCCCCGAGCGCGAAATCTGGCCGACGCGCTGCGCGAACTGGAGCTCTCCCATGGCTGAGTCCTTTCCCTCCACCCGGCTTCGAAGACTGCGCCGTACGCCCGCCATTCGCCGGCTGGTGCGCGAGGTCGATGTCTCGCTCTCGCACCTGGTGCAGCCGTACTTCGTCGTCAGCGGCCGCGGGGTGGAGCGCGAGACCCGGCCGGGCAGCGGCCTGTGGCAGATGTCGGGTGATGTCATCGCCGAAGAGACGCGCCAGCTGCACAAGGCGGGCGTCGGCGGCGTGATGCTGTTCGGCGTACCCGACGAGAAATGGGCCGAGGCTGACCCGCTCGCCCCTTCACTCTCGACGTTGCTCGATGCCGTGAAGCAGCTTCGCTCGGCCTGTGCCGAAGCGGTGATCATGGCCGACGTGTGCCTCTGCAGCCTGACAGATCACGGTCACTGCGGCGTGGTGGTTGATCAGCAGATCGACAACGACGCCTCGCTGCCGAAGTTGGCCGAGATGTCGGTGGCCCTGGCCCGCGCCGGAGTCGATTTCGTCTGCCCCAGCGACATGATGGACGGCCGAGTCGGCTTCATTCGCCGCGCGCTCGACGAGGCGAGCTTCAAAGACGTGGGCATCGTCGCCTATTCGATCAAGATGGCGTCGGCGTTCTACGGCCCGTTTCGCGCGGCCGCCAACAGCGCTCCAGCGTTCGGAGACCGGGCCAGCTACCAGATGCCAGCCTCGAACCGCCGCGAGGCCCTGCGCGAATTGCAGCTCGACGTCGACGAGGGGGCTGATCTGCTGCTGATCAAACCGGCGCTCTCGAACCTCGATCTCATTCGCGACGCGCGCGAGACGACCCAGCACCCGCTCGTCGCGTACCAGGTGTCGGGTGAGTTCGCGATGGTGCGGGCCGCGGCCGATGCCGGCCTGCTCGACTTCGAGCGCACGATGACCGAGATGCTGACTTCGATTCGCCGCGCGGGGGCTGACCTCATCATCTCGTACGACACCCGACGGCGCGCCGGGCTATAGCTTTGGGCATGGCTGATGATCTGCGACCACCCGGCGGCTCGAAGCGCGCCAAGATTCTCGTCTTCGCCTTGCTGATCGCCTCGGTCATCTCGGCTGGCGCGTTGATCTCCTTGCGAGTGCTGCTCTGGCGGTAGGCTATGCTGCTCGTCACATGAAAATCGTGCGATTGGGTGTGTTGGCGTTGGCCGCGTGCGGTGCTCCGGTTGGCAACGTCTCCTTCACCACCAAAGGCGACAGCTCGGTGACCGAACCGATACCCGCTGATTCACCCAGCAAGGCCGGTTTCGTCGACGGGTGGTCGGTGAAGCTGAAGAAGACGTTGGTGATCATCAAAGAGACCACGATCACCGACTCGACGGGCAAGGTCATCTTCAAGCAGCCCAGTGGGTTGCTCTACGACCTGAACCGCGCCGGGCCTTTCCCCGTGCAAGACGCGACTGACTTGCTGGCGAAGAAGTACGCCAAGGTGAGCTACGCCATCGGGTTCGACCCGCAATTTCAAATCGTGAACATGGATGCGGCCACCGTGCCCGACGCGGCCTTGATGCGAAACAATTCGTTCGGCGTTTACATCGAGGGCACCGCCACCAAAGGCACGACCAGCAAAGAATTTCAGTGGGGCTTCGCGACCGATACGCTCTACGACGACTGCAGCGATGCGGCATCGGGGGGCGCCGGAGTCACCGTCAAAGCGGGCGCGATCGAGGCCGTCGAGCTGAGCATTCACGCCGACCACCTGTTTCTCGACAGCCTGACCGCCGAGTCAGGCAAGCTGCGCTTCGACGCGCTGGCCAACGCCGACAAACCGGTCGATGGCACCATCACCCAAGACGAGCTCAAAAACGTTCAGCTGAGCGCGGTGCCGTCGATGCCGTACGTGGTCGGCGGGGCCACCGAGGTGAAGACCCTGGCCGACTTTGTGCTCGCGGCGAGCCGCAACATCGGTCACTACCGTGGCGGCGGAGAGTGCACCGTCAAGGCCCGGTGAGCCTCCTCGACGAGCTCATCGCTGCCCGAAGCCGTGGCGACGCCAGCGGCGCGCTGACGTACGCGCTCAGCGAATGGCATCGCACCAAGCACCCGCGCGTGGCCGACGTCATCGACGTGCTCGGAGCCGAGGCGCTGATCACCTTCTCGCCCCCAAAGACCAGAACCAAAGAGACGTTTCATCAAGCCTGGCTCGAGGTCGCCCGCGAACATGACGAGGCGGCGACCGGGTGGCTGGCGCAGACGCTGACCCAGCGACTGCCAATCGAAGAAGATCATCGCGGCATTCTTCGCGACGATTACACGCAGACCAAGTACGCCGCGCTCTTCGAGCGGTTGAACGCCCTGGGCCGCCGGGTGCCTGACCCGCGAATCGCCTCGGCGCTGTGCGCGATGCTCGAGACCCCCACCTTCGCCGTATGGGACTTGGAGCGCACCCGGCCGATCTATTCGCCGATCGCCGAGCTGATCAGCGGGCAGGGTGACGTGCGGTGCATCGAGCGGCTCCAGGCGCTGCAGCGGGCCCCGCGGGCGGCGAAGGGTATTCTGCGTGAGGTCGTCGCTGAGCTGATCGACCCGTTGATCACCGCGCTGCGAAGGGTCGACGTCGTCAAGCTCGATGAGCCCGAGGGGTGGCAGCAGCTGCTGCCCGTGTACCCCGTGGGGGTGGCCGACGAACGGCCCCTGCTCGAGGCCGTGTACGCACAGCCTTCGAACGAGCGGCTCAGGGCGGTGTACGCCGACGCGCTGCTCGAGCGAGGTGACCCTCGGGGTGAATTCATTTCGCTGCAGTTGCTGCGCGACCCGAGCTCCAAGCAGATCAAGCGCATGAATTCGCTGCTGAAGAGCCACCGCGCACAGTGGTTGGGCACGCTTTCGAACGTGTTGACGCGGCCGGTTTTCGCAGGAGGGTTTCTTCAGAGTGCCGAGCTGGCGCAGAGCTCGGTCGCCACCGAAGAAGCCTGGCAGGCAGCGGCCCGGGCCGAGGGCCTGGCCACCATCGAGTCGCTGTTTCAGGGGCGCGGCACGGCGAACCATTACACCGAATTTCTCACCTCGGGAGCGTTGCGAAGCCTCAAGCGGCTCGACCTGCCTTCATACAAGCTCTTGTGGCTGCTCGAGAAACAGCCGCTGTCGCAAGGGCTCGAGCATCTGGTGCTCCCCGAGCGGGGTTCGGTGAAGCACCTGGTGAAGATCGGAGCGCTGCCGTTGCCCTCGCTGCGAACGTTGACCACGCCGATTGAAGCGGGCGAGACCGCCGAGTGGGTCGACTCGTTGATCAAGGGCCGGTTGATCGGCCGAATCACCCGGTACGAGGTGACCGCGCAATGGGGCACGGCGCTGCCTTTGATTCGCGAGGTGTTCTCGAGGTGGCCGGTGCTCGAGGCGAGTGCGCTCTCGCTGCAAGACGTGATCGAAGTGCAGCGACGCGAGAAGGGGCTCGCGCTCACCTTTTCGAATGCGGTTTTCGATGAAGCGATGGCGGTGTGGTCGTCGCTCCCGCAACCGGTGACCGAGGTGCGGGTGCGCACTCTGCGACACTGGCCCGTCAAAGACGTCGGGGCCCTGAGGGCGCTGGTTGAAGGGCGCTCGGCGACCTTGCAGATTGATGACAGCTGAGTAGACCCCCACGCACGATGCTCGACGCGATCATTCTAGACCTCGGCAACGTGCTCGCGTTTCACGACAACGAATTGTTGTTCGCGAACATGGCCAAGGCGTTTCACACGACGCCCGAGGCGATGCGCGCCCGCCTCGACGGCGGCCTGTGGGACCGGGTGAATCGCGGAGGGCTCCCAGGCGGGCAGCTGCTGAACGAGCTCAACGCGCGGCTCTCGGGCTCGCTGACCCTCAGCGAGTGGCTGCGGTTGTGGAACTGCCATTTCACCGTGAACCAGCCGATGGTCGACGTGGTCGAGCGGTTGATCGGCCGGGTGAAGCTGGTGCTGTTGTCGAACACGCATGATCAGCACGTTGGGTATCTGCGGCCGCTGCTGCCGGTGCTCGAGCGCTTCGATGGGCTGACCCTGTCGTACGAGGTCGGAGCGGTGAAGCCCGAGCGCGTCATCTACGAGCACGCGCTGAAGTTGGCCGGCACTGCGCCCGAGCGCACGGTGTTCTTCGACGACGTCGCTCGCTACGCCGAGGCCGCCTCGCAGGTCGGCATGCATGGCCGGGTCTTCACCACGCACGTCGATTTCATCAACCAGCTGGCGAAGCTCGGGTTCAGGGTATGAGCACGGCGAAGCGGCGGCTCCCCGCGACGGTCATCGCGCTGAGCTTGACCAGCTTGTTCAATGACATCGGCACCGAGATGGTTTTCCCCCTGCTGCCGGCGTTCTTGGTGATGCTCGGCGCGGGGCCGACGTTTCTCGGCCTGCTCGAGGGCGTCGCCGATGCGACCGGGGCACTGCTCAAGTATTTCAGCGGCGGGTGGTCAGACCGCATGTCGCGGCGAAAGCCACTGGTGTTGTTCGGGTACAGCGTGACGGCGCTGGTGAGGCCGTTGATCACGCTGGCGAGCGCTCCGTGGCATGTGTTGGCGGTGCGGGTGACTGATCGCGTGGGCAAGGGCGTTCGGGCGACTCCGCGTGATGTGCTGCTGGCGTCGAGCGTCGAGCCATCTGAGACCGGGCGCGCGTTCGGGTTTCACCAGGCGATGGATCATGCGGGCGCCGTCGCGGGGCCGCTGATCGCGACGATGCTGCTTGGGTTTCACGTGCCGATGCGCACGGTGTTCGCCATCGCCGCGATACCTGGCGTGCTGGCGGTGCTGTTCGTGCTGATCATCAAAGAGCGGCCGGTGACGCGGGTGGTGACGGGCAAGACCGACGTGGCGATGCCCTTGCCTCCGCGTTTGAAGGGGTTGCTGGGTATTTTTCTGGTCTTCGCGTTGGCGAATTCGTCAGACGCGTTCTTGTTGTTGCGGGCGAAAGAGTTGGGCGTGTCAGACGCGCTGCTGCCGGTGCTGTGGTGCGCGCTGAGCGTGTCGAAGATGGTGTGGTCGGTGCTCGGTGGCGCCTGGAGCGA
>JANLPS010000173.1:0-3663 GCA_031367385.1 Archangium sp.
GCGAAGAACTACAAGGTCGGCGACAAGGTGCCCCTTGCCACGGTCGGTACCAAGTTGCCCAACGGCACCGAGATCAAAGCCGCGCAGCTCCGCGGAGTCGACAGCTTCGGCATGCTCTGCAGCAGCCGCGAGCTGGGCCTCAACGACGAGCACGCCGGGCTGTTGATTCTCGACCCGGCCGCGAAGGTCGGCACGCCCATCGCCGAGCAGCTCGGGCTCGATGATGTGGTGCTCGAGGTCAACGTGACTCCGAATCGAGCCGACGCGCTGTCGCACCTGGGCGTCGCGCGCGAGCTGGCCAGCCTGTTGGGCAAGCCGCTGAAGAAGCCGGTCATCACGCTCGCCGAGAGCGAAACCCTTGCGTCGTCGAAGGTCTCGATTCGAATCGACGACCCGGAGCGCTGCGTGCGCTACGGCGCACGAGTCATCGAGGGGCTCACCGTCAAGCCATCACCCCAATGGCTGCAAGACCGTCTGCGCGCCTGCGGCGTCAGGGCGATCAACAACCTGGTCGACGTCACCAACTTCGTGCTGCTCGAGTACGGCCAGCCGTTGCACGCCTTCGACCTCGACACCCTCGCTGGGGCGCAGATCGTCGTGCGCACCGCCAAGGCCGGCGAGCGCTTGACGACGCTCGACGGCAAAGACCGTGAGCTGCACGCCGAAGATCTGCTCATCTGCGATCGCGACAAGGCGCAGGTCTTGGCCGGGGTGATGGGCGGCGCCTCGAGCGAAGTCACCGCGAAGACCACCCGCGTGTTGCTCGAGTGCGCCACCTTCGCGCCCGCCACCGTGCGACGCTCGGCCAAGCGGCACGGGTTGCACACCGAGTCGTCTCACCGCTTCGAGCGAGGCACCGACGTGTCACTCGTGCCCGAGGTGCTCGACCGCGCGGCCGCATTGTTGGCCGAGTTGGGCTCAGGCACGGTGCTCAAGGGCCGGGTCGACGTCTACCCGAAGCCCGTCGCCCCGCGGCAGGTGACCTTGCGCACCCAGCGTGTCGCCGACCTGCTTGGCGCCCCCGTGCCCGCGGCCGAGTGCCACCGCATTCTGACCTCCATCGGCTTCACCAAACGCAGCGGCGACGAGACCTCCGCGGTCTTCGAGGTGCCTCAAGCGCGCGTTGACGTCTTTATTGAAGAAGACCTGATCGAAGAGATCGCGCGAATACACGGGTTCGAGTCAATCCCCGCGGCGTTGCCCCCGGGTTTGTCGCGGCTCGACGCTGAAGCGCCCGGTGCGGTGGTCGAGCGAAAGCTCCGCGCGGCGTTGGCGGGGCAGGGGGTCGACGAGGTGGTCAATTACTCGTTCGTCTCACCCGCCGAGCTCGACGCCTTCGCAGCGAACAAGAACGCCATTACCGTCACCAACCCGTTCTCGGTCGAGCAGTCGGTGATGCGCACCACCTTGTTCGCAGGGCTGGTGCAGAACGTCGCGCGCGCGGCGCGGCACCAGGTGCACGGTGTGCGGTTCTACGAGCTGGGGCGCTCGTACGAGACGAATGCCAAGGGTGGCCAGAACCGGGCTCCGGCCGCGATTGAGACGCCACAAGTGGCAGGCGCCCTCTGGGGTTTGCGCGACGGCGACCGCCGGTGGACGGCGAAAGACTCGGTCACTGACTTCTACGACCTGAAGGCCGCGGTCGACGCCGTGCTCACCGCGCTGCACATCACCCACGTCACCTACGAGCCGCTCGAGAACAGCTGGTACCACCCGCGCGCGAGCGCCACCGTGCGAAAGGGCGAGCTGGTGCTGGGCACCCTGGGTGAGCTGCACCCCAAGGCGCACAAGAAGCTCGACGCGCCGGCCGGCGTGTTTCTCTTTCAGCTCAACGTCGAGGCCCTCAAGGCGGCGGCGACGCTGATTCCGCAAGCGACTCCGCTGACCCGGTACCCGTCGGTCTTTCGCGACCTCGCCGTGGTCGTACCGGCCGAGATGGCGAGCGACGCGGTTCGCCAGGTGATTCTCGAAGTGGGCCAGCCGCTGGTCGACGGGGCCGACATCTTCGACGTCTACGCGGGCCCGCAGGTGGGTGAAGGCCGCAAGAACCTCGCCTACGCCCTGCGGTACCAGGCAGCCGACCGCACCCTGACCGACGTTGAAGTCGCGCAGGCGCACGCGAAGATCGTGGCCGAGGTCACCAAGCGCCTGGGGGGCAGTCTTCGAGCCTGATTTGGCTCATTTTCGGGCCCCTTTTGGGGGTCTCGAAAAGCCGAGCAATGTCAGTATGTTGACACTGGTGATGTGAGCGGTAGTCTGCGGCCACCATGACCAAAGCGGACATCATCGAGAGCGTGTACGAGAAGGTCGGCTTTTCGAAGAAAGAGTCGGCTGAGCTGGTCGAGCTGGTGTTCGACACGCTCAAAGAAACCCTGGAGCGCGGAGACAAGGTGAAGATCTCCGGGTTCGGCAACTTTCAGCCGCGCTTCAAGCGCGCGCGCCCAGGTCGCAACCCGCAGAGCGGCCAGCCGATCGAGATCACCGCTCGCCGCGTCGTGAAGTTCGTGCCGAGCCAGGTGCTCAAGGCTGACTTGAACGACGGCTTCGTCGACCCGAATGAAAAGTCGGCTGAAGACGAAGACGGTGGTGATGACGCCGCCGACGATGACGACGAGTGAGCGCCACGCAGCTTGACGGGTGGGTGTCAGGCTGGCAGAAGGGCCGCGTCGTCGAAGTTGCAGAAATCGGGACGTAGCGCAGCCTGGTAGCGCACTTGCTTGGGGTGCAAGTGGTCGGAGGTTCAAATCCTCTCGTCCCGACAGCCTCAAACCCTCGAAGCCATTACGGTTTCGGGGGTTTTGTTTTTTCAGGGTAACAGACCCTGTTTCAGTTCGGGTAACGCCTCGGGTAACGCACACGCGAGCCCTTGCGGCTTACGTGGGCTCTCGAGTGATGGTGCTTTCAGCCGAGAATCTTCTCGGTGATCAGGAGTGCCCCAAATGTCCAACGCTACCCAAGCAGCCCCCGCCGAATACGTCGCAGTTGCCTGCCAGTACGTCTACGCGACGAAGTCGATCTTCAACGATGAGACGGGCGTGACGACCGAGCAGGGTAAGCGCGGCGCTGTGCTCTTCGGCCAAGGAGTCGTCGCGGTTGACGGCGCGACCGACGTCTACGTCGCGTTCGACGGCCAGGCGGAGAGCTCGCCGATGGGGACCCTGTGCACGCTCGGGTTTGACGTCGAAGCCGTCGAGTAAGCCCCGCCTGACAGCGCGTTGACCAGGGGCCCCTCGTGGGCCCCTTTTCATTTCAGCGCATAGGCGTAGGGTTACCGGGAGTTGACCCCGCGAGTGCCAGGCGGTCGTTGCCCCGGGAGACCGGGCCTTGAGCCAGCCGCACCGGGAGAAGCCCAATGCTCCAACAAGTGCAATTCGCCGTGAGAGTTCTACTGGCCGAGATGGAGCAGAGCGAGGGCGCGGTACGCGAACTCATCGCTCAATCGATGGTGGAGCCAGAAAACGCCCCCCTCGCGAAGCTCTTGGAGGAGTTGACGGTCCAGAGAGACGCGATTCGCGACCGGATCAACGAATTGCTGAAAACCTGACGTCTGACGTTGGCTTATGAGCGACGATCGAGGGATAGCCCGAGGGCTGGTAGTGCCCATTGAAGCGCAGGTTGGTAGGCGTCACGCGCCATGCTGGATCGACTTCTTCCAAGCTAGGG
>JANLPS010000177.1:0-5884 GCA_031367385.1 Archangium sp.
AGACCTCGCTCGGCAACTACGGATGCTCTTGCTGCCTCAACGACGACCTGAGCGGAGCTACCCTCGTGTCGTCAAAATCAAAATGAGCGCGTACGACAAAAAGTGGGTCAAACGCCCGCCCCGTAACTGACCGGCATTGGATTTAACCCCCTCCGCCGGTTCACGGCAGCGGGCGCCCCACGTGCGGGTGCCCGCTGTTTTCTTTTTCGGGCTAAGAGGGCGACATGATGGCTTTTCTGCGAGTGGTGTTGAACTTCGTGGTGGGCGGGGCCTTGGCAGGGGTGCTGATCACGACCTTCGCCGCGCCCTCGATTCTGACCTGGGACAACACGCCAGGCATGGGCACCGCGCTCTGCAACTGCACCGACGTCACGCGGCAGACCGCGGCGCGGTTGATCAACGCGCAGATGATGGGCTGCGCCATCGGCGCGGGCGTGGGTCTGTTGGCCGGCATCGGCTTTCGGGTGATGCGCCGCAAGAAGGCCGAAGTCGCTCCAGTGCCGCCCTCAGCGAGCTGAAGCCTTCGAGCCGTTTCGAACGCTTTCGAGCGTCGGCGCGACATTCGCCGGGGCTGGGGCCCTACCGCGCATGACACCCACCCCGGTTCGCTCTCTCGCGCTGTTGGTCAGCGCGGCTGTATTTTCAAGCTGTTACATGGCTGACAACTTTCGCCAGCTCGCCATCAACTTCGGCTCGAGCGGCGGCTCGTACAAGGCCGCGATTCAGAGCGCGCTCGACCACGACGAGTCGTACCCGATCAAAGAATACGGCGCTGATTCGCAGGTGACCGGGTTCTTACCCAGCAGCCTCGACCTGCAGTACGCCGATGAGGGCACGCGGCTCAAGGCGAAGGCGGAGCGACGCGATGCCAAGCTCATCTTCGAGAAGGTCGAAGAGGGCAAGATCTGCTTCGTGCAGCCGGTCACCGAGAAGGTGTTCGACTTCGGCGACGAGCAGCGCGCTAGGGTCGAGCGCATTGGCCGAAGCTTCTCGTTCGCCGCCGAGCTGACTGGGCCGCTCAACGCTGAAGCGGTCGCCAATCGCCCTCTGGCGCCGGGGCCGAACAGCTCGACGCTCGAGGTGGTCGAGGTCAGCGGAGTCGAACCGATGACCACCCCCAAAGGCCGCTACCTCTCGCTGCGCCTTCGCCGCTGCGGGCCGGCGCCGGTGAAGGTCAACAACGCGTATTACCTGACCGTCATCGTCACACCCACCGAAGGCGTCGAGCTGAACAGCGACCCCTACGTGCTGGTGTGGCACCTCTCCTGATCAGGCCTACGCGAGGGTCTCGATCTCGCTCCACTCACCCAACTGGGTGAGCCGGCCCGAGTCGAGGCGCCACACGCCCGCGATGCCATCGCGCGCAGCGTCGAGGTCGTCGATCTTCGCGACCGAGGCCGCGTCATGCTCGAGGCAAATCAACACCAGCTCGCGCAGGCCCAGGTACACGCGGTACGGCCCCGGCCCGACCACCTTGGCGATGGCGCTCTGGTGCGAGGCGGTGAGCAACCGCGCGCCGTCGTGACCATCTCCATGCGCCAGCGCCCAGAGGCCCGTCGGCTTCGAAGACAAGCGCAGCGCGCCCTGCTCGAGGTCGAGGGCGCGAACTTCGGTTGAGCGGGCCTCGAGGTTTTTCCACGCGGCGTCGTCGAGCTCCTCCAATGAAATGCGCCAGGCCTCGAGCGCGCCCTCGGGTACGTAGCGCACCAGCTCCGGGTCATCGACGGCGTAGAAAAACCAGAGGCCGGCCGGCCCCTCGCGGCGGGCGGCACCGATGCCCCGCTCGAGAAACGAGGTCTCGCGGAGCACCGGCAAGACGTGAGCGAGCAGCTGCAGCCGGCCCTCGGGCAAGCCCAGGGTTCGCTCTGAGAGCTCCTTGGCGATGGCTTGCACGGCCGAGCTCAAGGCGCGACCCGAGTTGACGAAGTCATGGTGGAGCGCGTCGAGATCTAACCGAACGACGCCGCCTTTGCCGATGCGCACCATCACCTGCTGCTTCTGCACCAGGTGCGGCGTGGAGCGGGCTCTGAGCTCAGAGACCAGCGCGCGAATGAATTCTGAGAGCGGCGGCGCGGCCCGAACTTGCGCCGGAGCGACTTGATCGAGCTCGGTCGACAGCTGCTGAGCCTCTGTATCGAACGGGTCGACCCGCAGCACGTCTTCGACCAGCGCTCGGGCGCGGGCCCATTCGGCACGCCGCATCGCGATCACCGCCAGCGCCTTGTTCGCTTCGGGGTCAGAGGGGTTCAAGGCCAGCGCGCGCTCGAGGGGCGCTTGCGCGTCGTTCCACCGCTCGACGCTCACCAGCGCCCGCGCCAGCGCCAGGTTGGCCTGGAGATCTCGTGGAAAATCGCGGCGTACGGCTTCGAGCAACGAGATGGCCTGCTCGGTCGCGTTCGCGTTGATCAGCGCCTGGGCGACCGCGGTGCGAAGGCTGGGGCCTCCCTCGGCCTTGGCTGCGTTCTGCAACGCGGTGAGCTCGTCGTCGCTCAGCTTCTCGCCTTCAACCACCTTTTGACGAATGCGCTCGACGTTCACGGCGGCAAGACTACGAGCCGCGATTTGTTGACGCAACGAGGTCTGCGCGACCCTGATCAGCCAGACGGGCGTGCGGAGCGCCCCAA
Organism: Archangium sp.; assembly: GCA_031367385.1. Taxonomy (GTDB): domain Bacteria; phylum Myxococcota; class Myxococcia; order Myxococcales; family Myxococcaceae; genus JAEUJT01. The sequence goes on from JANLPS010000177.1 coordinate 2,625, forward strand.
AGAGCCTCACCCCGCGTGTCGGAATAGGCATACAAGGGGGGTCGTTCAGGTTCGATTTCATTGACTTTACGCATCGCGCCAACGATTGATTCGCCCCCGTTCAACGCAAGCCCCCCTGGCACCCCATGACTCTGTTTCTCTCGCTGGCGCAGATGGTGAACCCCGAACAACAGGGCTGGCTGACGGCCAAGCTCCTGGCGACGCTGACGGCGAGTGCCGAGTGGGTGCTGTGGTTGCTGGCGTTTCTCTCGATTCTGTCGATCGCGGTGATGCTCGAGCGCGCCGTGTACTTCGCGACCCATCGGCTGAGCAATTCTGATGACCTGTTGCTCAAGCTCGCCAAGGGCGACCTCGACGCGGTGCGAACCAGCATCAGCGGCAAGCAAGGCATGGAGGCCTCGGTGTTGCGCGAAGGCCTCGAGTGGTCATCGCGTGGGGCCGATTCGGTCGACGAGGTGATCAGCGCCACGATGGCCCGCGAGCGGCCGCGCTACGAGCGGTTCTTGTCGGTGTTGGGCACCCTGGGCTCGAACACTCCTTTCATCGGGCTGTTCGGCACCGTGCTCGGCATCATCAAAGCCTTTCACGACCTTGGCAACACCGGGGCGAAAGGCGCCGAGGTTCAGCAAACGGTGATGGCTGGTATTTCAGAGGCGCTGGTCGCGACGGCGGTGGGCCTGGCGGTCGCCATACCTGCCGTGGTTGGGTACAACCTGCTGATGCGACAAGTGAAGAACACCGCTGCACGCTCGACGGCGTTGGGCCACGCGCTGGTCGGCCACCTTCGCTCGAACGGGAAGTGACGTCATGGCAGCTGCGCAAAACGACAACGACGAGGAGATCACCGGCATCAACGTCACGCCGTTGGTCGACATCGTGCTGGTGCTGCTGATCATCTTCATGGTGACCGCGAACTTCATCGTTCGGGAGACCAAAGAGGTCGACCTGCCCAAGGCCGCCAAGAGCGGAGAGACGGTGCAGGGCATCGTCAACGTGGTGCTCGACAAAGACGGCAAGCTCTTCTTCGACGGCAGCGAGGTCACCGAGGCCGAGCTGAAGGCGAAGATCGTCGAAGCGGTTAAAAAAGAGAAAGAGCCGCGCGCGATCATCACGGCCGATCAGTCGCTCAACTACGGCAAGGTGATGAAGCTGATCGACCTGGTTCAGTTGCAGGGCATCGCGAAGTTCGCGCTCAACATTCAGAAAGAGGCCGCCGCCGCGCCGTAACGGCACGCCGAGAGGAACTCACCCTCACCGCGCAGACGTCCGTTTCGACTCCGTACCTTTATGCCTGCCGCCGTCAGCCAGCCGCCCCGAGAAAATGACTCGCGCAGCTGGTGGTTTCTCGTCGCCACGCTGCTGATCTCGGGTGGGGCGCACGTGGTGACGCTGGTGAGGCTGCCTGATCGACCCCCTGAGCGGCCGGTCAGCAAGCCCCTCGAGATGGTGATGGCGTTCGTCGAGCCGCCGAAGCCGCCTGAGCCCGAGCCTGAAAAACCGCCGGAGCCACCGAAGCCGAAGGTGAAGCCGCCCGAGGTCAAGGTGGCGATCGTCAAGCCGCAGCCCGAGAAGGCGCCTCCTCCGCCGAATGAAGAACCGCCGCCCGACGCCAAGCCGGCGCCGCCGATCATTGGCCTTCAGCTCGACAACATGAACAGCGCCGGTACCTTCTCAGCGCCAGTTGGCAACACCGTGTACGGTGCTGTGGCGAAGACGGCGGTCGACCCGAACTCGGTGAAGGCCTATCGCGCGCCTAAGTACGTGCCCCCCGGAGGCGCCGACACCGACCCCGAGGTGATTGGAGACGTCAAAATACCCTACCCTGACGAGGCGAAGCGCGCCGACATCGAGGGCCCGGTGCGGCTCAAAATCACCGTCGACTTCGAAGGCCACGTGAGCGAGGTCATCGTGATGTCGGGGCCTGGGTACGGGCTCGATGCTGCGGCGGCCGCGGCGCTGAAGAAATTCAAGTTCAAGCCGGCGATGAAGAACGGCGAAGCGGTCTCGACAACCTTCGTCTACACCTACCGTTTTCAGCTCGATTGAAGCGCGCAGGGTGGGCCATCGGCGCGCTCGCCGTGGTCGGCCTGCTGGGCTTCTCGTATCTCGACGGTCACGTGCCGGCGTCGATGGGCCCAGCGCCATTCGCGTCGAGCGACTTGACTGAAGCGATGCAGGCCGTCGACTCCCGCGGGCAGGTCAACCTCACCAAGCTTGCCGCCCACCGGGTGGCGCTCGAGGCCTTCGTCACCAGCTTGGCGAGCGCGCCGACCGATCACTTTGCGAGCACCGAAGAGGGCCTGGTGTTCTGGCTCAACGCGTACCATGCGCTCACGCTGCAGACGTTGCTCGATGGCAATGACGGCTGGTGGCGCTCGTGGCCCATCGGGGGGCACCGGTTGACCCGCGCGGCGCTGGTTCGTCGGCAGCTGCGAGACCTGGGAGACCCCCGCATTGCCCTCGCGCTCTTCGACGGCACCCGGGGCGCGCCGCGGCTCATCGGAGTGCCCTTCGACAGCGTGATGCTCGAAACCCAGCTCACCGATGCCGCGCGCCGATTCATTGGCCGGGCCGACGTGGTGCACCTGAATGGAAAAACCGTCGAGCTCTCGGCGCGGTTGGTCGAGCACGAAGCCGAGCTGCTGGCGGCGTTGCCCGAAGGCAATCGGCACATTCTGCAGTTCATCTGGGCCTTTTTGCCCGAGACCTGCGACGGCGCGCGGCCTGGCTGCGAGACCCGTGCGGCCCTCGATTCGGCGTGTGGTCGAACGCTGTCTTTGTGCACGATTCAAGTGGTGGCGGCCGACGAGTCGAAGGCGACGACCCGCTAAAGGCTGTTGGCCCAACAATTGGATGGCGGGCGCCCGATGTCTCACGGCTGGGCGCTCGGGTGTCCAAGCTGCAACGTCGTTTTGATGCGTGAGGGGCCCTATGAAGACCAGGTTCGCGGTAGCGGTTTTAGCGATGGCGACAGCTTCGTGTGGCTACGACGACCCGTATCGTCGCCCCTCGGTGCCAGACGATCATTCTCTTGGCTTCGGCGGTGGCGACGGCTTCGGCGGAGGCTCGGGCGGCTTCGGCGGCGGAGCCGGGTTTTGTGGCGGTGGCTTCGAGAGCGACGCACCGAAAACGGCGGTGACGCCGCCTCCGATTTCAGGGGGAAGCATGACAGCTCTGTCAGACGGCACCCTCGTCATCGGCGACGCTGACCGAGATGTGGTGTGGCTCGTGACGGGTCATGCCGAGCAGGTGCGCCGCAT
>JANLPS010000180.1:0-4580 GCA_031367385.1 Archangium sp.
AGACCTCGCTCGGCAACTACGGATGCTCTTGCTGCCTCAACGACGACCTGAGCGGAGCTACCCTCGTGTCGTCAAAATCAAAATGAGCGCGTACGACAAAAAGTGGGTCAAACGCCCGCCCCGTAACTGACCGGCATTGGACCTAATTGTTCGGGCCGCGACCCTTTGTCAGGCTTGCAGCGCCCCGGGGTTCGGGCTCATTTCGAAGGCCCCAGGGCTGCCGTGTCGTGACTGTGGGGCCGCGACTGAGGTGACGCGCGCAGAAATTCATGGCTGCGTCGGGTGCAATCACCGCGAGGTTCGCGAGGTTGACCACACAGAGGGGGCTGACCCAGGCGCTTGTGGGTCGTGCAACCCGTGACGCCGATCTCCACCGTGCGCGCCCCGTCAGAGGCCCGTCGACCCGCCATCGTGGCTTTAGCTCCAGACCAGCTCTTTGCGCTTGGCCCAATACACTTCAGGGTCTTCACGCATCGCATTCAGGTCGCGTGACTCGAGCGGAGCGGCCTTCAAGTTCGACTGCAGTTGCTCGACGGTCGCCGCCCCCGAGAGCACCACCTTCGCCCACGGCTGCGCCAGCACCGCGCCGAGCGCCATCACATCAGGCGCGGTGTTCTTCTTTCGCGCCAGGTCATGCAGTGCCTGCACATCGCCCCGCGCGGTGAGCCGGCCATTGGCCAGGCCCTCTTTGACGATCACATTCAGGCCGTGCTCGTGGGCCATCGACAGGGCCTCTTCAGCCGAGCGCTCGAGCACGTTCCACGTGGCTTGCACCCAGGTGAACAGCTTGAAGCCCAGCGCTTTGCGAATGACTTCGGCCTGCTTTGGGCCGGTGACCGAGAGCCCAATCTCGACGCCCTCTTTCTTGATTCGCTCGAGCCTGCGCAGCACGTCTTCATCATCGAGCACGCCGCTCTCGAGCGTTACCGAGTGAATCTGGTAGACCCGCAGCGCCTTGCCCAAGGTCTCGCGGCTCTGCGCCCACTGCGTGTCGAGGTGGGCGGCGGTGAGCTCTTTGACTTCATGCACTGGCGCGCTCGCCTTCCACTCCGCGGTGTAGCGGTAGCCCCACTTCGAGCTGACCGCGACGTTGGTGTGGCCCCGCGCATCGAGCCAGCGCCGCGCGAACGCTTCGGCTTCACCATACGAGCGCGCGCAGTCGAGGTGCCGAATGCCGCCGGCGTACGCTGCGTCGAGCACCGCGAACGCCTGCTGCTGCATCGCCTCGCGGCTCGGGTCGGCGACGTCTCCCGCATGCCCAAGCGTCATGTACCCAGGGCGACCCAAAGCCGCCAAACCAAGACCCAACCGCGCCATAGTCGCCTATTCCACCGTGAGAATGTCGAAGCCGGTGTCAGTCACCAGCACCGTGTGCTCGAACTGAGCAGTTCGCCGCAAATCGTCGGTCGTCACCGTCCACTCGTCGTTCCAGTGGAGCTCTCGGTGCGAGCCTAAGGTGATCATCGGCTCGACCGTGAAGGTCATGCCGGTCTCCATCTTCGTGCTGACGCGCGCATCGAAGTAGTGGGGAATTTGGAGGCTCGAGTGAAACACGTCACCGATGCCGTGCCCGCAGTACGAGCGCACCACGCCGTACCCGTGGGCGTCGGCGTGCACTTCGATGGCCCGGCCGATGTCGCTGATGGGCCGCCCCGGTCGCACCGCGCCGATGCCCTTCATCATGCACTCGTGGGTCACCTTGACGAGGTCTCGGCTGGCGTCGTCGACGTTGCCGACCAGAAAGGTGCCGTTGCAGTCGCCGTGCACGCCATTCAAGAACACGGTGATGTCGAGGTTCACGATGTCGCCGTCGAGCAGTTTTCGGTCGTCGGGTATGCCGTGGCAGATGACCTCGTTGGGCGAGGTGCAAATCGACTTGGGAAACCCGCGGTAGTTGAGCGGGCTTGGGTAGCCGCCGAGCGAGATGATGAGCTCGTGGGCGTAGGCATCGAGGGCGTCGGTGGTGACGCCGGGCTTGGCCTGCTCGCCGGTTTCACGCAGCACCCGCGCGGCGATCTTGCAGACCTGCCGCATGCGAACCACCTCTTCAGCGGTGCGTACGTGGCGGCCGGTGCCTCGAGAAGGCACTCCGGTGACGGCGTAGTCGGGGCGGGCGATGGCGGCAGGCACCGTGCGTTTGGGCGAGACGTGGCCGGGCTTGATCTTGTTGAGCTCGAGGCGCTGGCGCTCGGCCTTGAGAAACTCGACGTCGGCGTCTTTGTGGCACTTCTTGTACTTCTCGACGCTGCCGCACCAGCAGGGGTCATTGGGCCGAGGCAGCGTGTTCGGCGGGTGGCGGGAGCTGCCCTGAGCTGAGTCGGCGGCGAGAGTCACTGGCGTGCGTCCTTCAGAAAAAGTCGCTCGGTGCGAGCCAAGACATCGAGCATGGCGCTGCGCGTGACCCGGCCCTGGGTGGCCTCGCCCAGCGACAACACCTGCTCAGCCATGAACCGGCTCAAAAACAGCACCATGCCTTTGTCTTTACCCGTCAGCCCGGCTTCGAGCCACCGCTGGTTGCGGAGGTAATCATCGTGGGCCTCGAATTGGCGGCCCAGGTCGAGCCGGGTGACGTGAAATGCCTGGGCGTAGACCACCGGCTCCGGCTTGCGCGGCGTCTGAGCCAGCAGGGCCTGCAGCTGGCCCCCGGTGACCTCGTCGAAGGCCTCGATTTCGGGGGGCCAGGCCGCCAAATCGGCCGCGAACAGCTTGGAGATCTCATCGAGCACGTGCTCGAGCACGGGCCTGGGCTTCTGCTCGAGAATGAGGTCCCACCGGGTTGGTTTCACGGCAACCCCTGTGTGGCCAGTTACCGCAGCGAAATCAAGCGCTTCGGCTTCGATTCGGCAGGCACCGGCAGGCCGTAGCCGGTGAAGAGCTCGCGGCGAATGATCTGGTACACGGTTCGGCTGGTGACGAATTCGCGGTGCAGGGTGTCGCCGACCTCGATGTTGCTCAAATTCGGCGCGTCGTACTCGTTCTCGAGAATGCAGCTGGGAAACGGGTTCACCCCATCGGCCTTCGAGTACATCGAGACCAGCTTGGTCTCGCGGGGGAAGGCGCCCGACTTGAGCCTGCGAATGAACGGCGACATCGGGGTCATCTGCCAGATGCTGCGCGAGACCAGGCCGTGCGAGAGAATGCCGAAGTAGGCCGAGGGCGACCCGTTGTGGGGCGAGGCGAGGGTAATCAGGTTCTTGACCCGTTTTTCGCCGCCCAGCCGCTTCACGTAATACGAGCCGATGAGGCCGCCCTTTGAATGCCCGATGATCGACATCGGCCCCATGTTGGGGAAGCGCTGGTAGAGCCGCTCGACCTTGTCGCGCACCTGCTCGGCGAGCGCGTCGATGCCGCGGGTGTTGAACGACTGCATCAGACCGCCCAGGTTGATGCTCCAGACGCAGAAGTGATCTCGTCGCAGGCGGTGCTCGAGCACCTCGAACACTCGGCGCGTCGACATGAAACCGTAGAGCAGGAGCACCGGGCGGGTGCAGTTGGTGAAGTCGGTGCGGCGAACGACCTGGTTGCCGTTGCGATCGAAGTGGGTGTAGCCGCGCAGGTACTTCAGCGTGCGCTTCATCTGCCGAATACGGGCACTCAACGACAACATGGCGACCATCTTAAGGGAGCCCGCGCCGCGATCGCGATTCGGCCGCGGGGTGCGTCGATGTCTGTGCGGCGCCTACTCGTTCACGAGCAGCAATTTGCCGCGAACTTGTCGGCTGGAGAGGCGCTCGAAGGCTTCGAGCAGCGAAGTCATCGGCAAGCGGGCGTCGATGACCGGTTTGATTTTGCCCGCGCTGTACCAGGCGGTGAGCTCGCTGAGCGCGGCGAGGTGGGCCTTGGGCTCGCGGCGGGCGAAGTCTCCCCAGAAGACGCCGACCAGCGAGGCGCCTTTGAGCAGCGTCAAGTTGAGCGGCAGCGAGGGAATGCCGCCTTGCGCGAAGCCGATGACGAGGTAGCGGCCGCGCCAGGCGATGGAGCGGAAGACCGGCTCAGCGAGCTCTCCGCCGACCGGGTCGTAGACCACGTCGGGGCCTTTGCCGGCGGTGAGCGCTTTGATCTGCTCGCGCAGGTTGGCCCCGCTGGTGTTGATGGTGGCGTCGGCGCCGATGGTTTTGCAGAGCGCGCATTTCTCGTCGCTCGACGCGCCGGCGATGACCGTCGCGCCGGCGGCCTTGGCGATTTGAATCGCAGCGGTGCCGACTCCGCCTGCGGCGCCTAAGACCAGCACGGTCTCGCCGGGCTTGAGGGCCGCGCGGTCGATGAGCGCGTGGTGCGAGGTACCGTAGGTGCAAAGAAAGGCGGCCGCGTCGTCGAGGTCGAAGCCGGGCGGCAAGGGCAACACGCTCTCTGCCGGGGCACAGGCATGGGTCGCGAAGGCGCCGCTCGCGCCGAAGGTCGCGACCGGGCTCCCGAGCTTCAGGTGGGTGACGCCCTCACCGAGTGCGTCGACGCGGCCCGAGTATTCGAAGCCGGGCACGAAGGGCAGGGGCGGCTTCGCCTGGTACTTGTTCTGAACCATCAACAAGTCGGGAAAGTTGAGGCCCGCAGCGTGAATCGCGATGCGCACTTCTCCGGGC
>JANLPS010000181.1:0-4475 GCA_031367385.1 Archangium sp.
TAACGGCCGGTTTCGGCCTCGTAACGGCTCGAATTGTGGGTGTTTCCGGGGTTGAGAAATCGGGCCAATTCATCCAGTTTGCCACGGCCAAAGACCATGTTACGCAGGTGGTGAGTGCCGGCCCGTTTGCCGTCCTCCCGACACATGATCCGCGGTAGTCGCAAGGCTCCCGGTGGCGTGCTCGAGAGAGGAAAGCTGAACAGGCCGGCACTCACTTTTTTGGTTCTTCGGGGGGGTCTGATGCGCTGCGGGTCGATGTTGCTGACGCTCTTTGCCGTGAGCGGGTGTGCTGGCGGGCTCCGCACCACCCTTCGGGCTCCCACGGAGCCCCTCGAACTGACCACCGCTTTCGTCTACCCGATTCGGTTTTTGGGCTCGAGCGAGCACGCCTGGCGCAGCTTCGAGCTGGCCGAGCGCATGCTGCAGGTGGGTGTGCGCCAGGGTGGTGAGCGGGTCGCCTTCTTCGGGCCGACCGAGTTCAAGGTCATTCGCTTCGAAGACGACCATGCCTGGGTCTCGACCACCGCCCTGCCCCTGCTGACCGGCGCCGGGTCGAGGGCCGACCAGGGCGTGGCGATACGCACGACCATCGAGCGGCGGGTGACCTCGTCGGTGCAAGAGGCCCAGAACGCCAAGGGCCAGGGCGGCGCGACCTCGAGCGAGCTGACGACGTACGTCGGGCGCATGGAGGTGATTCACCCGTCGACGCAGCTGGTGCTGCTCGAGGCCGAGGCCCAGACCGTGGTCGACCCCTTCGCCGACCCCGTGCCTGAGCTCGAGTATGACCCGGCCCCGGCGCTGACTGCGTTGGTCGAGCGGCTGATGGCCGAAGCGACCGCCGTCACGGTCAAGTATTCGAAATTACGTGATGTTTCACCCGAGATGGGGCTGACGTTGGCGGTGACGCCGCAGACCGCGCTGTCGCTGCGCACCGACCCTGCCGTTGCTGCAGAGCTGTTGCAGCTCGATGCCCTGCAGACCGAGGTGCTGATGGAGAACATCGCGCGGGTGCTGACCCCATGGCTCTCGGGCAAACAGCTCGCGGCGGTGGTGGCGGCTCCCCCTGGGGTGGCGGTCGTGGCCGTGCCCCCCGGCAGCCGGGCCAGCCCCGGAGATGTGATTGAGACGGTCGACGGAGCGCCTGCCCTGCCCCACGTGTTGGCCCGGGGGCGGTTCAAGGGGGCTCCGATGGAGGTTCGGGTGCATCGGCGAGATGGGGCAACTGCGGAGATCGTCTTACCGTAAGGCTGCGCTATGGTTCGCCCGTGACTTCAGAGACAACGAAATCGGTGACCGTACCCGGTGACGTCGTAACCCGGGTACCTGTGCGTGAGTGGACCGTCGAAGTCACCGGAGGGCCCGACACCGGTAAGAAAGTGTCGACGCTCGAGGGCCTGGTGCGCGTCGGGTCAGACTCATCGAACGACCTGGTGCTCAGCGACAACACCGTCAGTCGACGGCATGTCGAGTTCGAGCGCACCGCGCGCGGTTTGTTGCTGCGCGATCTGGCCAGCCGCAACGGCAGTTTCATCGAGGGCCGGCAGATCATGCAGGCGTTCGTGGAGCCGGGCGACACCGTCGCCATCGGCAAGACGCGCCTGGCGGTGAAGATCAAGAAGAGCGACACCCAGCTCGAGGTCGTCGGCGGCGAGACCTTCGGCGATTTGGTCGGCTTGTCTGAGAGCATGCACATCGTCTTCGCCGAGCTGCGACGGGTCGCGCGTGAAGACGTGACCGTGATGCTCGAGGGCGAGACCGGCACCGGCAAAGAGCTGGCGGCGCGGGCCATTCATTCGCATTCGTCGCGGCGCAACGGCTCGTTCAGGGTGGTCGACTGCGCGATGCTCTCAGACGCCAATGCAGAACGTGACCTGTTCGGGCCCGAGGGCGCTTTTCCCAGCTCGCAGGGCGGCACGATTCTGTTCGACGAGGTCGCCGAGATACCGTCGGCGGTTCAGCCGCGGTTGTTGCGCGTGCTCGAGACCAAGGAGCTGCCCGGAGTCGGTGGTCAGGCTGGCAAGAAGTTCGACGTTCGCATTCTCGCGTCGACCAGCCGCAACCTGAGCGAAGAGACCCAGCAGGGGCGCTTTCGGCAAGAGCTGTACTTTCGGCTCGCGGTCGCGCGGGTGCGTCTGCCGCCGCTCCGCACGCGCAAGAGCGACATACCGGTGCTGGCGCAGTACCTGGTGAAGAACCTGTCGACCGAATTCGAGCTGTCGCCGCAGATGCTGACGATGCTCGAGGGGTATGACTGGCCGGGCAACGTGCGCGAGCTTCGCAACGTGCTCGAGCGCGGCGCGCTGATGCAGGCGACGGGCAACTCGAGCTGGCTCGATTTGATCGTGCCGGCCGACAAGAAGGGCAACAAGCAGTCGGTGCTCGAGCTCGCGTCAGGGCTGCCGTACCACGAGGCGAAAGACAGAATTCTCGCCGACTTCGAGCGCAGCTACTTCGCCGAGGTGATGAAAGACGCGAACTTCGACATCAAGATCGCCGAAGAGAAGACCGGGCTGTCGATGCAGAGCCTGTATCGGTTGCTCAAGAAGAACGGCCTGCGGCTCAAAGACCTGAAGAACGCTGAAGGCCTGAGCTGACTCAGATCACGTCAAGGGTCACGGCCTCAAGATCATCTCTTCAGGGGTGAGCTTGTTGTTCTGAGCACCGGGCGCCTCGTGCGGCTCGCGGGTGATTGGCCTCAGCGGTGATTTGACCTCTGCTGGCGCCCGAGCCGCCTCGGTCGAGATTCCTGCGCGGCGACGCTCCGCGTTCTTCTGCGCCGATTCGGTGACCGGGCTCTCCGCCTCGAGCGCCTCGGAGCGCCCTCGGCGGTTTGCGTTTCCGGGCTGCTCGTCGACGCTCAGTATCCTCCGCAGCACTGTAGACGCGCCGCCAGATAAGCTCGCCTCCGGTGAGCTGCGTACGCTCGAGCGGTCAGGGGCGACGTCGGGCGCTTTCGGTTGAGCCTGTGCGAATCACGCCAGCAGCGTCGCTCCCGGTGGGGATCTCGATTTTGATCGGTTCGCGTAGGTCTGAGACCTTGGCGTCGAGGAACGCCTCGAGCGCTCTCTTCGCGGCAGCGGCGGTTGGCAGTGGTCCGGAGTCGAAACCATCGCTTCGCTGGTAGCTGATCGCCTTCGCCACCGCCGCCGGGTCGGTCTTCGCAGCCCAGCTGAACGGGACATTGATCTTCGTATTGCTAGGGTCGGCAAGCTGGTCGGCGACCCGCTTGATCTGCTCGACGGTTGCGCCGCGATCAGTTGAGAGCTCTTTGAGATATTGGCGGCCAGTTCACGGGTTACCGGGGTCATTCGAATCATGAATCGGACGTACGCCAGAGCCCTGACAGGGCTCAAGACCCGGTGCCGACGAGTCGTGGAGTGACCGGTTTATCGACGCGGTTCGCGCGAGGCGAACACCCAGTCATCAGGCTCGCCCTGCACGTGCCGCAACAGCGAGTACTGGCGGCGAACGGCGGTGGGGTAGCCACGAAACTGGTCGGTGCTGTGCTCTTTGATCGACTGGTACAGCCGGGTTGGGCCTGCGTTGTACGCCATCAGCGCGAGGTCTAAGTCGCCGCCGAAGCTCTGCTGCAGGTATTTGAGGTATCGAATGCCGAGTCGAACGCGCAACGCCGGGTCGGCCTCGATCTCTTTCTGAGTGAGGCGTATGCCTTCACGCTCGGCCCAGAAGAACAGCGTCGACGGGCGAATCTGCATCAGGCCCCTGGCGCCGACGACCGACACGGCGGAGTCTTGAAACTCAGACTCGACGGCGATGACCGCGAGCACGAGCAATGGGTCGAACCGGGCAGCCGCTGACTCCTGAGCAATGGCCATCGCCAACTGGCGGCGCAGCTGAAGGCCGAGCCCAGGGCCGCGAATCGCCAGCACCTTGTCGATGCGCTCTTCGTTGTCGTCGCGAACCTGCCCCGTGCCGTGTGCCTCGAACGCGGGCGAGGTCGGCGGCGACAAGACGGGCCGCAGGGCCCACCCTGTCACCAGCACGCTCGCGAGCGCGATGAGGCTCAGGCCCTTCACTTCGACAGCCCTTCGACGCGGCGCGTCAGCGTATCGAGGCGAGAGTTCAACTGGGCGATCTCTTCACGGCGGGGCACCTTGAGGCGCGAGACCGCGACCCGAATGGTCTCTTCGACCCGGCGCTCGAACTCGCGACGCTGGTGAATGAGCCGCTCGGTAAACTCCCGGAGCTGGCGGCGACCTTCGTCTTGGCTCCAGCCGGCGACTTCTTGCACCCGGCCGAGCAGCTTGGCCGCTTCGTCTTCAGCACCTGAAACAGTCACCAGTGCCTGGCCCCAGACCTGGTGAAAGAACTCCGACACGCTGCGTCGATCTCTGGGGAGCTGATCCATAGGTAGGTTCTCTAACCACACAGCCGCTCGGGAGAGAAGCCCCCGATTGGCTTTCTAACTGGCTGTAATTCGAAGGCCTCACCACACCAACCAGCCCCACCTGCAC
>JANLPS010000186.1:0-27323 GCA_031367385.1 Archangium sp.
TCGAACCGCTCGAGGGGCCCAGGAGGCGAGGCTCTCTTCAGGCTTGCCTGTGCGCATCAGCCAAACGTGAAGGCTCAGGTTTTCAGCAATTCGTTGATGCGGTCTCGGAGCCCGTCTCTGTGCACGGTCATTTCTTTCAGAAGCTCTGAAAGGCGCACGTTCTGTGGCTCGAGAATCGACAGGGCGATGGCTTCGCGAACTGCTCCTTCACTCTTCTCCATCTCGGCGAGCAATTGCGACACGGCAAATTGTACTTGTTGCAGCATGGGTTCTCCCGGGGCAGCTGGCTCAATGCCCGGTACTTCCCGGGGCAACGTCCGCCACACTCGCGGGATCGACTGAGGCCACCCTACGCCTCAGGCTGGAAATGGATAGAGCGAATGAAGGATTTCTGCGGGCAGGTCTTTGTGCGCAGGCGCACCACAGCCACAGTGGTCACAACAGTGGCACGGAGGGATCTCTCTCCAGCTCGACCATCAATGTCATGGGCCGAAGAGCGCATTGATGCTGGCCTGAATCCCATCGTCCGTCGCGTCGGACGTTTGCCCGGCAATGACGACTCCTTCAATAAACGCTCCGGCCGCGCCGCCCTCTGCAGCAGGCGCGCACCCCGAGCCGTCTCCGCCGACTCCAATCGTGAGACCACCTTCGAGAGACATTGGCCCGTACCCGAAGCAAGACAACTGCTGGTTGTAGAATGTGAGCATCCCGGGACAATTGGGCGACGTACCAACAGCTGGCTTCAGCGAGCCCGCGAGGCCGTCTGCCCGTTTGAGCGTAAATAAAGAGACTCCATCGGTCTTCCCCAAGACAGTCCGCGGGTCCATCGTCGCAGGAGGGCCGCCGTAAATGCCGCCGTTCTCGAGATCCATGCCAACAAAGGAGCCCCCTAAGTTCAGAGCGAACATATGGCCTACGTCAGTGTTCGCGATGGTGGCCTCCGCTTCACCAAAGTCATAGCAGCAGGCACCCTCGGCAGACTGGAGGGCAATCGCATATTCCGTCACCGGGACGCTGCCGACGGGCATTCCTCCGTTGCTGAGGGAGGGGTTGGCCCGTGAACCTGCCTGGAGAAACCCATCGCCCCAGAAGGGAACGGTCTTTCCTCCGATTTGGGTTGTCTTGTAAATGGGCGGCCGAGGTACCCACAGCCCCGAGCAATTCTCGGCAGGCATATCGGTTCGAACCGAATTGATCGCGTCAAGCCGATAACTTGTCTGATCGTACACTGTCGTGATGCGACAGGTGGTAGCAGCGCAAAACGAGCTCGCTGCGACCACATCGGCCCGCCCGTTGACGACGCCGATATTCTGAGTGGCGTTGTCTGAGTCGCGCTGAAGCTTGAAGAGGTTGCCCCTGTAGGCGCCAAGCAGCTGCCGCACCATCGAGTACGCCACGACACAAGGCGTGCCGGCACTCGCTGCAATGTCGCATGGCAACTGACCTCCGCCGCTCCCGCCGTCGAAAAGGCCGCCGTCCACCGTGGGTCCACCAGCGCCGCTATCGAGAGCGCCGCTGTCCGGCGTGATTCGGCCAGGCCCGCCGTCGGCTGTGCCCGCGTCAATGACGGAGCCACTGTCGGCTGTGCCTCCGCCGGTTCCGCTATCGAGACCTCCCGATGTGGAGCCGCCGTCAGCCGTGCCTCCGCCGGCACCACCATCGAGGCCGTTTCCCCCGCCTGCCCCGCCTCCAGCCTGAGAGCCCCCTCCGTTTCCGCCCCCGGTCGCTCCGCCATCGTAGTCACTGACGACTCCTGAGCAGCTGAACGTCACGCACAACCCGCTCAAGATCATCATTCGCATCGTGGTTCTCCGCGCAGTCGAAGCAGTGAGGCCCTTTGTGCAAGCTGCGAACCAGCTGAACGACCCGCCGCGCGACCTTCGGAGTGATGTGCGGTGCTTGAAGGCTCCGCGAAGTCATTCAAGGCCGTTCACAGAGGTCGCCAGTGAGAACAGCAGTCTTCATGCAAACTCTGCTGCGAGACCTACGCAAACAATAGCCAGCTCTTCGCGAGCGAGCGTCGTTCGCACGCGGAGGAACCCCTTTGAAAATGGCATGAAGCTGAGTTGAGTGGCGGCGTGCGGTCTCGGGTATTCGCAACGGTGGTGGCGATCGCGGCATGTCGAGCTGCCCCGGTTGATGCGGTGGTGCTCCCGATGCTTGTCGGCGACGCGGGCGTGGTCGTCGACGCCGGTCACGCCATGACGGCAGACGCTGGCACCGCGACCGGCGTTGGAGACGCAGGCTGGCCCCAGTGCCCCGCGAACGCTCCCGGCACTGGCGACATCGCCGGCGCCAGCATCACCCGCGAAGGCTTCGGCTGCTTCGGTGGCTGTGGCCCGAGCTGCAAGGCCGAGTGCCTCGACGACACCTTGACGATTTCACTCGCCGCTGCGCTCGGGTGCACGCTGTGCACGTACAAAGTCACCACCTGCAAGAGTCACGAATTCTGCCGCTGGCATGACGACTGTTACAGGCAATGCGACCTGCGTTGGGCTGCGAGCCACGCAGAGGCCCCAAAGACTCCGCCGTCGAACCCGTGCTACCTCAACTGCGACAACCCGGTGGTGCACGCTTCGACGTTGTGCGGTGCTGATTGGTCGCAGCTGTTCTCGTCGTCGGGCTCCGTGCGCGACGCCTGCTGGGACGGATCGTTGGTCGTGCTGACGACGCTGACGAGCTCGCAGCATTCAAGCAGCACCTGCGGTGCCGACGACGTTCGCGCGCGGCCGTGGGCCCCAGACACCGGGGCTTGGGGTGACGCTGCGCCGGTGCCAAAGACACTGCCGCACGGGTACTCGTGTACCGACGACACCGATTGCCCCGACCGAAACCAACGGTGCGACCCCAAGGCCGGCGATTACCCGGGCGTGAATGGGTGGGGGCGATGCATCGACGTGACACCTTCTCGAGGGCTCGACGTCACGCCGTTGCCCGCTGCGGGCACCCGAGTCGTCGGCCAGAGCGCTGATGGAGGAGTGCCCTGTGATTTCGGCTACGACTGCCGGAGCGGGCACTGCGAGCACTCACGGTGTCGGTAGCAGCGAATCGAGGCCTTTAGAGCTTTTGTGGCGCCCGAGGCAGCGAGCGACTTCGCGGGTGCCGAATGTCGGTACCACGAACCATGTAGATGACCATCTCGGCCACGTTCATGGCGTGGTCACCGATTCTTTCGAGATGCTTTGAAACAGAAAGCAGAGAGGTCGCGCGGCGAATGGTGTCGGAGTTCTCGATCATCATCGCCAACATCTGGTTGAAAATTTCGACGAAGAGCGCGTCAATCTGTTCGTCGTGGCCGAGCACTTCTTCTGCCGCGACCGCGTTGCCCGTCACGAAGGCATTGAGCGCCGTACGCACCGCGTCTTGAGCCAACGTGGCCAAACGCGGGAGCCCGTTCGCAACCTGAAGAGGTGTCGAATGGTTGAGGTCGATCGCGCGCTCAGCGATGTTGACGGCCGCATCGCCCATTCGCTCGAGGTCGGTGACGATTTTGAGAGCCGTCGTGATGAAGCGGAGGTCGTTCGCGGCTGGGTGGCGAAGCGCGAGCGTTCGCCGACACAGCTCGTCGATTTCGACCTCGAGGCGGTTTACTTCGAGATCGTCATCTTTCACCTTCTCGGCGAGCGTCGAGTCGCGATGCGTGACCGCGTACATGCTCGCCGAGATCTGGCCCTCGATCCGAGCTCCCATGGTGAGGATCTTTGTTCGAATCTCATTGAGGTCGGCCTCGAAAGCCTTGTCGGTATGCGTGGCCACGGTTGTTCTCCCATTCTCAGCCGAATCGACCTGTAATGTACTCCTCGGTCTGAGCCACCGAAGGGTTTGTGAACAGCTCAGCCGTCTCTTTGTACTCAATCAGGCGACCGAGATAGAAAAAGGCGGTTCTGTCTGATGTGCGAGCCGCTTGCTGCATGTTGTGAGTCACGATCACGATCGTGAATGAGCTCTTGAGCTCGGCGATCAGCTCCTCGATTTTCGCAGTCGCAATGGGGTCGAGGGCCGAGCAGGGCTCATCCATCAGAATCACCTCTGGGTCGACGGCGATCGCCCGCGCGATGCTCAGGCGTTGCTGCTGGCCCCCAGAAAGGCCAAGAGCGCTCGAATCGAGACGGTCTTTCACTTCGTCCCAGAGGGCGGCACGCCGCAGACTGCGCTCGACGATTTCAGTCAGCGCTGTCTGCGAGCTCCCACCAGCGATTCGCAACCCATATGCAACGTTCTCGAAGATCGACTTGGGGAAAGGGTTCGATTTCTGAAACACCATGCCCACATGCTTGCGGAGCTCGATCACGTCGAGATCAGGGGCATTGATGTCTTGCTCGTCGATCAAGAGCTGGCCGGTGATTCGTACGCCGTCAATCAAGTCATTCATGCGGTTCATGCAGCGCAGGAGTGTGCTCTTGCCACACCCCGAAGGCCCGATGAACGCCGTGACCTGCTTCGCGGGGATTTCGAGCCCGATGTCATAGAGGGCTTGGGCCTTGCCGTAGAACAGTGAAAGCCCGTTCACTTTGATCTTCGGTACGAAGTCCAAGCGGTGGTGTCGCGCGGGAATTGAAAACAGTGGCCCGTGACCACTTTGGAGCGAGTGTGAATTGTCAGGAGTATGGGGCGTGAAGTCAGCCATGGCGCTCGCCTTTAGAGAATTCAATTGAATGCTCCCATCTGGTATTTGCGTCTGATGTGATTGCGAAGGCGAATCGCGGCCAGGTTCAGGCCTACCACGATGAGAATCAAGAGCACGGTGGTCGCGAAGACCATCGGCTTCGAAGCCTCGACGTTCGGTGACTGAAACCCCACGTCGTAGATGTGAAAGCCGAGGTGCATGAACTTTCTATCGAGATGAAAGAAAGGAAACTGGCCGTCGATGGGCAGCTCGGGGGCGAGCTTGACCACGCCGGTAATCATGAGCGGTGCGACCTCACCCGCACCGCGCGCCATCGCCAAGATGACACCGGTGAGAATGCCGGGGAGCGCGCCCGGCAAGACGATGCGCGTGATGGTCTGAAACTTGGACGCTCCGAGGGCGAGTGAACCTTCGCGCATGCCTCGGGGTACAGCGGCGATCGCTTCTTCGGCCGAAACAATGACGACCGGCACGGTGAGCAGCGCCAGGGTCAACGAAGCCCACAAGATGCCGCCCGTACCGTACGTCGGAGTCGGAAGCGACTCGGCGTAGAACAGCCGGTCGACGTTGCCGCCGATGAAATAGACGAAAAACCCCAGACCGAAGACCCCGAACACGATTGAGGGCACGCCGGCCAAGTTATTGACCGCGATTCTCACGATGCGAACAACCAAGCCCTGCTTTGCGTACTCGCGCAGATAGAGCGCGGTGATGACTCCCAATGGTGTGCACGCGAAAGTCATGATCAGCGTCATCATCACGGTGCCAAAGAGCGCGGGGAAGATGCCGCCTTCTTGGTTCGACTCACGTGGCTCCTCTGTCAAGAATGACCACGCGTGACGAAAGTAGTGTTTGAGCTTCGCTCGAATGCCCATTTGGTTTGGGCGCCAGACATCGACGATGCTCGAAAGCGCTATCTCTTTCGTTCGACCGTCGGCGGTCTCCATTACTGCCGCCCACACGTTTGCTTGCGACTGCAGAATGCCGACCTGTGCAGTCAGAACCTCGTACCTTTGTTTGGCGTCGACAATCTGAAGCTCGAGCGCAGCAATGACGTCGGCTGAGCGGGCGCCCGCGTTTGCCTTCTCTCGTTTGATGTCGAGCTCGGCACTTCGAATGGCAGAGTTGATGCGACCGACGTCATCGTGTTGAAGGGTTGAGATCTGGCCTCGAAGGCTGGTGATCGCTGGGAGCTGATCTTCGAGAACGCGCCAGGCTTCGTCTCCCGTTGCGACGACCGTCTCGCCATTCTTGATTGATTTCAAAAAACCGAAGAAGTCGCCGTTCTCAAGTCGCTCCATGGCGATTGCATCATTCGGCTGTGAGGCCTGCGCGAGCGTCTCATCGCGGTGCCACACGAAGTCCGAACCGAAGAGGTCGCGGTTGGCCACTTTGAACTGCGTCTGGGGTACCTCGCGTACGTGGTTGCCAGGCGTCTCCTCGCGGAGGACTCCGTGCTCGGTCACGATGCCGAGAACCTTGCTCTGATCAGCTCGCTCAACGAGCACGAGCGACTTCGGCCAAAACGTACCCGCACCATTCGCAACGATAATGAGCAGGAGGCCGGCAATCAGAATGATCGCGCCGGCGAGCGCCGCACCGGAAAACCAAACCCACTGCTCGCCGCGGGCAAAGACGCTGTGAAGGCTCGGCGGGGCGGTGAAGCCCAGGGGTGAACCAACGCGACCGGCGGTTATCTTTCGAGCCATTTAGACCGCCTGAAATTTGCTGCGGAGGCGCTGGCGAACGACGTCAGCGATGGTGTTGACGACAAACGTGAGAACGAAGAGCAAGAACGCCGCCAAGAACAGAATGCGATAGTGGGTTTCGCCCAGCGGGGCTTCAGGCATTTCGACTGCGATGTTCGCCGAAAGTGTGCGCATGCCGTTGAAGGGGCTGAAGCTCAGAATCGGGGTATTGCCTGTAGCCATGAGCACGATCATGGTCTCGCCTACCGCTCGCCCGAACCCAATCATGATGGCAGAGAAGACCCCGGGGCTCGCCGTGGGCACGATGACTCTGAACGCCGTCTGCCAGCGGCTCGCACCGAGCGCGAGAGACGCCGAGCTGAAGCTCTTCGGTACATTGCTGAACGCATCGTCGGAGAGCGTGAAGATCATCGGAATGACGGCCAGGCTCATCGCGATGCCAACGACGATGCTGTTTCGCTGTTCAACCCGCACCGAAAACGCGTCGTACACCCACTGCTTGAAGTCGCCTGCAAAGACGAGCCGCTCGACGAAGGGGCCTGCGATGACCGCGGCCCAACCACACAACGCGACGACGGGCACCAGCACGAACACTTCACGACCCGCGGGAAAGACCTTTTTCAAGACACGGGGCGCGTAGTGCCAGAGACCCGCCACTGTCAGAATCACAACGGGCACAACCACCCCGAAGAAAAGAAGACTGGGCAGCTTGTCGTCGAGCGCGGGCGCAAGCCACAACCCGGCGAGAAACCCGATGACGACGCTCGGCAGCGCAGCCATCACTTCAACCAGTGGCTTGATGGTCGCGCGAAGTGTGCTCGAGAGAAACTGGGAGGTGTACAGCGCGGCCAGGAGCGCGATGGGGATCGCGAAGAGCAGCCCGAAGAACGCCCCCTTCAAGGTGCCGACGATGAGAGGGACGAGGCTGAACTTTGGCTCGAACGCGTCGCTCCCGCTCGATGACTGCCAGATGTACTCAGGCTGGTCGTAACCCTCGTACCAAACCTTTCCAAACAACATGCCCATCGAGATGTCGGGGTGGGGGTTCGAGACGGCGCGGTAGTCCAGGTTTCCCTCCTGCGTGATGACCATTGCACTCGTGAGCTTCGCTCCGTACGCGAGCTCGAGGGGGTGACCGGCAACGAGGTAGCTTGCCAACGTTTTGCCCGACGTCACGTAGGCCAGGTGAACGGAGCCATCTGCAGCAGCGGCCAAGAACGTCTTGTCGCGGCCCGAAGAGCGGAGCGCGACCACGGCCTCAGGCATCGAGTCGAACAGCCGAACCGGGCGCACCCGTCTCAAGATATCGTTCTTGCCCTGACGCACGCCGAGCCAGTCTTCAATGGAGCCGTCGTCATAGCCAACGATGAGCGACTGATCGCCGAGGAGCACATTCAAGGCTGTGATTTGCCGTGACGAGTCGCGCTCCGATGGCTCACGAAGGCCGAGCGACGCAGCGAGCAAGCCCGGGTTTTCATATTCGGCAAACGGCTTCGCGGTCGTGTCGCCCAGTTGCCAGTGGTGCAGCACCCCGTCTTTGGTGGCGACGAAGAGTCGGTCGGCTTGCGAGTCGATTGCCAGCGCTACGACCTCACTGCTCGGCGCAGCAAGGCTCCGAACCTGAAATGGGCCATCAAGGGCGTCTTCTTCTGGCGCCGAGAGCTGGCCTTTTTCGTCTTCGGCCAGGTCGAGACCCTGCTGGGTGATGTTGACGGCGAACAGACGCCGATCGCTGGTCTGGGCAACGAACGCGAGACCCGAATCATTCGTTCGCCCGACCACGCGAGCGATGGGCCCGGTTGAGCTCGGCAGGGTGACGAGCGCCAGCTCCTTGAGCAGGGGCGTGATGGTTCGACGCGCGTCGTCGGCGAAGGTCGCGTTGAATTGCAACTCAACGATCGCAATGCGGCCGTCGTCGGTGCCGAGAAACATGATGCCGCGGCTCGCGAGCGAGGCTGCGGAGACTCTCCGGCCACCCAGAAGCTGGCTGCGAAGCACGCTGCTCTCAGACCAGTTGGCCAGCGAATGCAACTCAATGGCCCCATTTCTTTTGACGATGAACTCCGTTGATTCGAACTCGTCGGAGCCCGCCAGGAGCAGCGCCGCTTCGTCGGTTTCGATGCGATGCACCTGCCCCTCGCCAATCGTCGACTTGGCCGAAAGGGGCACGATCTCGCGCACGATGAACACGAAAATCAGCGCAATCGCGAAGATGACGGAGACCCCTCCGAGTCGAATGGCGGCATCGGCCAAGCGGTCAATCAGCTTGAGTCGCCGCGAAGCGGGTGACGACGCATGAAAGGGTTTGGCAAGTCGCGACATCGGGCTCTCGCGACCGGTTACTTACAACCCGAGTCCGCCATCGCTTTTGCCGCGGCGCGGGCCGAGAGCGGAAAGTAGCCGTCTTTGACGGTGTCTGCCTGACCTGCCTTGGAGAGGATGTACTTGATGAATTCGCAGGTGAGGTGATCACCACCAGCAGGAGGCACGTTGATGTAGACGTACAGGTACCGGGCGATGGGGTACTTGAAGCCTTCGACGTTCTCGTAGTTCGGCGCGATTGGGGTGCCCTTGTCGGCGATGCTCAAGGCGCGAACTCCCGAGGTTGCGTACCCGATGCCGCTGTACCCGATGCCTCCGAGCTCTTTCTCGATGCCTTGAACGACCGAGGCCGAACCGGGCTGCTCTTTGACCGAGCTGGAGTAGTCGCCGCCGCTCAGCACGTGCTCCTTGAAGTACCCGTAGGTGCCCGAGGCGCTGTTTCGCCCATACAGGCTCAAGGGTCGGTTCGCCCACTCACCGGTCAGGCCCAACTGCCCCCAGGTCGTGATGGCTTCACCCCCGCGCTTTCTCGTCGCCGAGAAGATGGCGTCGGCTTGCTGCAGGGTCAGCGATTTGAGCGGGTTGTCTTTGTTGACGAACACCGCCATGCCGTCGAGGGCAACGGCGACCGCGTGCGGCTTGTACCCGAACTTCTTTTCGAAACCGTCGATCTCGGTCGCTTTCATTTCACGGCTCATTGGGCCCATCTGGGCGGTGCCCGAAATCAACGCCGGAGGCGCGGTGCCGCTGCCCTTGCCCTCAATCTGAATCTTCACGTTGGGGTACACCTTGCGA
Source organism: Archangium sp. (assembly GCA_031367385.1). Lineage (GTDB taxonomy): Bacteria > Myxococcota > Myxococcia > Myxococcales > Myxococcaceae > JAEUJT01. The sequence continues at coordinate 9,454 of JANLPS010000186.1, forward strand.
AAAGACTCGGCCCAGAACGTCATCAAGTTGTTCAAGGTGTCAGAGCCGACCGAATTCAAGTTTCCTGAGATGCCCGCCTGGGTCTTGTAGTCGGGCAATTTAGGGTCGACGGTGATCGCGTTCTGAGCCGCAGCCGAGGTCGCGATAACGAGAATGGTTGAGAACAATGTCTTTTTCATAGGAACTCCCGAGGTGACGTGAGTGCGCCCTGACGAGTTGCAGATCAGAGTGCTAGAGGATCAGTCGGGCGATGTAGCGCCGCGATGTGCGACGCCCATGGCATGAAGGTGCCAATTGCGTAACGAAACGATCGAGGTTCACCCAAGTGCCCTGACTTACGAGTGAGCGTCGTCGGGTTCGTGAACCGGGCATCGATGAACAAGGAAAAACACGCATGCAGCGCAGAGCCTCGGGCCGAATCGTCGCTTGTGGGGCAAGCCGCCGCGACCGCTTTGTTTTCGAATGGAGACATGGTCAGCGTGCCGAGCAGTTTGGTCGCGGGGGCCGTCGCTTCTCTGAAGGTCGTCTCGAAGCAGCCTGCCACAACCCGCCGAGCGCTCATTGAGCTGGGCCGCGCCGCCGTGATGACTTTGGCTCAAGGAGCGACCCTCCCCCGCCGCCAGATCAGCGCATTCAGCAGATGATTGCCTGGGCCGAGAGCCGACTCGATGGAGCAGTCGGGCTTCAGGACGCCGCCAGCTCGGTCGACCTTTCACCCGGCCGCGCTCGGCACCTCTTTGTGAGTCAGACCGGGCTCGCATTTCGTACCTACCTGTTGTGGCGTCGACTCAACAAGGCGCTCGAGCTGTACGGCACCGGCAATTCGCTGACCGATGCTGCGCATGCCTCTGGGTTTTCAGACTCGGCACATCTCAGCCGGACCTTTCGCCGGATGTTTGGCGTCGCCGCCGCACAGCTTCAACTCACGTAGCCCTTACGTTCAATCGGGCGCTCCCGCCCGAGACGTAGGGTCTGTGCTCCTCGCAACACCAGGAGCTCCACATGACTCGATTCGCACTCACCCTCGCCGCTTTCCTTCTCGCGGGCTGCAATACGGCGCTTCACCCGAGCACCGTTTCGTTCAACGGCCACTCTGTGGAGCTCGCCACCGGCGGCGATGGCGGCGTAACGGTCGTCTTTGAATCGGGCCTCGGCGCAGGGTGGAGCCCGTGGGATGGGGTGGCCGGCGAAGTGGCGCACCACGCCCGTGTCTTCGCGTACTCCCGGCCCGGCTATGACCGCAGTTCGCCTGCGACCACGCAACGTGATGGCGCTCACATCGTCGAAGAGCTGAGGAGCCTGCTGACGGCCCAGGGTTACGCACCGCCGTATGTGCTCGTCGGTCATTCCTTCGGCGGAGCGTACATGCAGCTCTTCGCCAAGCTGCACCCGGCCGAAGTAAGCGGTCTGGTGACTGTTGACGGTCGCCCTGCTGAGTTCCTCCCCGCGTGCGAGGCAGCGAAGCTCCCGATGTGCGGCATTTCCGACGAGGATCTTCCGAAGCAGCCCCAGGTGCAGATCGACGAGTACAAAGAGTTCGTCGCGATTTCTGAAGAGCTTCACGCCGCGGGGCCGTTCGGGGCGTACCCCGTGCGTGTGCTCGTTGCTTCGAACAGCGCATCGCCACGTCAAACGTTGTGGGAATCGATGCAGGCGAAAATCGCGGCCGAAGCGGCAGACGGCCAGATGACGATTTTCAAGGGGTCGGGTCACTACCTCCAGCTTGACCGCACCCGCGAGGTTGCTGGAGTCATTGAAGAACTGATCGCTGCGCCCACGCGCTGAGAGATGGGAGCGCAGGGTGATGCGGGGGAGAACGGCGAGTTTCGGCCAGCGGCCCTCGCGCCTACCGTGTGACCTTGACGACGATGGTGCCGAGCGCTGGCAGGGCATGTTGGTCATGCCCGAACATCGAGGCTCGTACGGTGTAAGTCCCATCGAGCTGTACGCCATTGCGATCAGTCAGCTCGAGCTCGCCCTCGAGGCTCCGGCGCTGACCCGGGTCGAAGGCTATCGCCGTCGGCTCCTTCAGAAACGAACGTCCATCGCTCCAGGCTTTCACCACCTCGCCGGCATGGTTGATCAGCTCGAAGTCTTGCTGCTTGCCAGTGCGAAATTCACATTGGTGCATGTGTGCTTCGGCATTGGTCACGGTCAGCGCGAACTTCGCGGTCGCGGTGACTTCATTGGTCGGGCAGGGCTGGGTCACGCAGCGAATGGTGTTCGCCTTGTTGACGAACTCGGTCTGCTCCATCAACAACGCGGTGGGCATCATCGTGTGGTGCAGCACGGTGTCTTTGATCATTGCGTGCTGGAGCGTCGCCTCGGCGCCGGCGGCGACCACCGTCACGGGGCCCACGTCTTGGGAGAGCAGCAGCTTGTCGAAGGCAGGGGCCTCGCAGCGCACGTTCGCCGGTGCCAGCACCTCGAACCGAAACGCCTTTGCGCTGAATTGCCCGACGCCAGTCGCGACCATCTGGTCATCGAGCCTGGTCACCCGAAAGCGATCGCACGCTGCATTGCTGGCGCGAAAGACCCACGACCGCCGGTCGAGGCGCAGAAAGGGCCCCCACTGCTCAGAGTCTAGGTTCAACGCGAGAATGGTGTTCGGCGCGTGCTCGTCGATGTTGAGCCACAGGTCGCCCGAGCGGGTCAGGCCGCTGAAGCGCACCCCCGTCTCCGTCCGTTCTTCGACTCGAATCTGTGAGTCGCTGTTGAGGCCCGCCAGCTCCCAGTGATTGCCAGGCAACATCGGGAGCAAGTCAGCCAACTGTTGGTCGTAGCGAATGGGCTTCTCGGCCGTCGCAGACGCCTCCACCTCCAGGCTCTCTTCGACGCCAGCACCGCACCCCATCGCAACGGCAACCAAACACCCCACGAGTACTCGATTCATCAGTTCATGCCTCCCCTTGATGTGGCTCGGCGTGTGCAGAAGTGGTGCCACCTGGGCCCCAGTGGAGCACCCAGCCCCATCACGGTGGCTGGCGCAGTCGATGTGCTGGTGTTGCAGCTCGCTGAGTCGCTTGCCGATGCGAAGCGCGACGCAATACCTGCGTTCGAGACGGTGCGCGCGCATCGTCTGCGGGTTACACGGTCGCAAGCCACGGTCATCACACCGACTCGCGGCGGCATGCGGCTGGCACCACCCGGGCCAATGCCACAAGACAATCTTGAAGTACCCGTGGTCTCGCCGGCCCTCTACCGAAGCCATGCGATGCATCGAGACAGCGAGGCCGCCTCGTTCGCCCTGCGAGAACAGGAGGCCGAGCTGCTGAGGCAGAAGACCCGGCGCCAACACCAACAGGCGCGAGCGTTCTCGGTGGGTCGCGTGCTGCTGGGCATGCTCTTCGTCGTCAGCGCGCTGGTCAAGATGAGCACCTTTGGGGTGACCCGTGATGCACTGGCCAACGGGGGCATTGCTGACAGCACCTTCGTCTTGAGCGCCGGCATCACCATCGAGCTGGTGCTGGGCGCGCTCCTGATGGCCGGGCTTCAGACCCGACTCGCCTCGATGGCGCTCATCGGGTACCTCGCCTGCGCGACGGTGCTGGTGCTGCACGACCTGAGCTCCGGCTTCAACGCGACCTTCGCCATGAACAACGTCGGGCTGTGCGGAGGGCTGCTGATGCTGGTGGGTCACGGCGGAGGTACCTGGAGCGTCGAGCGGCTCCTCGAGCATCGGCGCGCTCGCCAATTTCGCGCCTGAGCCAAGAGGCCGAGTGTCGTGGTTCACTGGAATTGGTCGGGAGAGCTCTCATGCGCAACGTTCGTCGGCCGGTACGAGTGCAGCGTATTCACGGGCAACGCAGCGTTATTCAGAAGTGCGCATCTGTGAGGTGCCCTGCGACGGAGCTGGTGGTCCCGCTCTCGCACTGCGGCAGCTGCCCACGAAATCAGAAGGCCCCATCGGCGGCTGGGGCGCCGTTGGTCATGGTGTGTTCAGTGCCCGACCAGACTGGTACGAGCGCAGCGCCAGCGTGGCGTGAGCAGATGGCCGTGATACTCGGCTCGACCCTCGTCTGTGATGTGATGACGCAGGACGTGAGCTGCGTAACGGCCGATGTTTCGCTCGAGAGGCTCACGAGAATCTTCGACGAACGACAGATCAGCTGTGCGCCGGTCGTTGATGCGTCGGGTGCGCTGATCGGAATGGTGACGAAAACCGACCTGGTGTGTGAATTCTTCGACTTCGAGCACGAACCGCCGGCCGAAGTCTCGGAAGTGATGACCCTGCGCCCAACGGTGTTGCGAGAGGCGTGCACGCTCACCGAGGCAGTCGCCGCGCTCACGAAGGCGCATCGTGTGCCGGTGCTCTCAGCCGCAGGCGAGGTCGTCGGTATTCTCTCAGCGAACGACATCATTCGGTGGCTCTCTGGCCCGGCCCCGTGCTCTTGAGCGCTTTTTGCAGCATACCGGTGCCGACGACCTTGGGGTCGCGGCCATGGCGGTCTGCTGCTGGAAGGGCGAACGCAGATACTGCGCGAGGCGAAAACACTGCGCCTGATGAACGCTCACCGCACGATGAGCACCGGCACCTGGCAGATGTGAACCAGCCGATCGGCGACGCTGCCGACCAGCAGACGACTGATGCCACCGCGGCCGGTGTTGCCCACGACGACCATGTCGAACTCCCCTCGAATGGCGGTCTCTGAGATCGTCTCGGCGGGTAAGCCTTGTAATTTCAGGGTTGTCGGCACGGGTGTGGCGTGCTCGAGCGCCGAAGTGACCTCCCGAAGCAGCTGGGCGGCGCTGGCATCTTGGGCTTCATCGACACTCGCGACGCCCAGCGCGCCCTCGCCATACAGGAGGGCGGGAGGCACGACGTTGAGCAGGGTCACTGAGGCGTTGCTGAGCCTTGCGAGCTCGAGTGCTTTGCGTGCGGCGTTGAGCGACGAGACCGAGCCATCAACCGCTGCGAGGATTCTTTTCATGATGCGCCGGTTCGATTCAAGACCGATGCCCGGTGGGCTCGGCGAGGCGCTTGCAGCGGGCTCCAGGCATGAACTTCAAAGCGTTGATGGTCGGGCTGACACTGATGACGCTTGGGGTCTCTCGCCCGGTCGCTCCCAAGCCTGACGCCGGCGCCCTTGAAGCCCGTGCCGAGGTGCTCCCGCCGCTCGCGCGCAGCCTGCTGCATCGAAAGATGGAGCGACACGGCAACGACATGGTTCGACTGGTCATCGCCGTCACGCTCTTGCAACGCGAGAAAGTGAAGCTCTTCGCGAGCGACATCGCGAACGAGCCCAGGCTCACCCGCCCGATGGCCGGAGAAGAAGACGCGCTCAACGCCGCCCTGCCCGAGAAGCTCTTCGTGCTGCAAGACGAGCTGCGGAGTCGGGCGAAGACCTTGGCCGAGGCAGCGCGAAACGAGCGTGATGAGACCCTGGCCATCGACCTCGGGTTGATGATGCAGACCTGCGTCGCGTGCCACTCGGCCTTCTTGCAGCCCCCCGGCGAGGCGCGATGAGCGTCGCCCGCTCCGCGCTCGAAGCGGTGATGGGCATCAAGTCAGGCGACCGGGTCTTCGTACAAGGTGCCGCGGGTACTCCGATGCTGCTGCTCGACGCGATGGTCTCGCGGGCCGACGCGCTGCGCGACGTCGAGACGGTTCATTTGCATCTCGAGGGGTCGGCTCCACACGCCGCGCCGGAGCTGAGGGCCAGCTTTCACGCCAACGCCTTCTTCGTGGGCCCCAATCTGCGAGAGGCGGTCGCTTCAGGGCGGGCCAGCTACGTGCCGGTGGCGCTGGGTGAAATCTCGCGGTTGTTTCGTGAAGGCGCGATGCCGCTCGACGTCGCGCTGGTGCACGTCTCACCACCCGATGCGCATGGGTATTGCTCGCTCGGCGTCTCGGTCGACATCGCGGCAGCGGCGGTCTCGGTCGCCACGCGGGTCATCGCGCAGGTCAATCGTCAAATGCCGCGCACGCTCGGTGACGGCTTGATTCACGTCTCGAAGCTGAGCGCGATGTGTGAGTGCAACGAGCCGCTGCCTGAGCGCGCGGTGGCGGCGCCTTCTTCGGTCGCTCAGGCCATTGCCGGGCACGTCACGATGCTGGTGGAAGATGGGGCGACCTTGCAGATCGGCATCGGCTCGATACCCGATGCGGTGCTGCGGGGCCTGACCTCGCATCGCCGCCTGGGCATTCACACCGAGCTGTTCTCTGATGGAGTGCTCGAGCTCGTCGCCCGCGGCGTCGTCACCGGTGAAGAGAAGGTGCGCCAGCGGGGCAAGGTCGTCTCGAGCTTCGTGACCGGCTCTCGAGCGGTGTTCGACTATGTGAATGACAACCCGTCGGTCGAGCTTCGGGCCTCGGAGTACGTCAACGACCCGGCGATCATCGGGCAGAACCCGAAGGTCACCGCGATCAACAGCGCGCTCGAGGTCGACCTGACCGGCCAGGTGTGCGCCGACGCCTTGGGTGAGGCCATCTTCTCGGGCGTAGGAGGTCAAGCCGACTTCGTGCGGGGCGCGAGCCTCTCGAAGGGTGGCAAAGCCATCATCGCGCTGCCGTCACAAACCTCGCGTGGTGAGTCGCGAATCGTCGCCCGTCTCAAGCCCGGCGCGGGCGTGGTGACGACCCGCGCGGCCGTTCAGTATGTCGTGACCGAGCACGGCGCGGCGAACCTCTACGGCCAGAATCTGCAGCAGCGCGCGAAGGCGTTGATTGCCATCGCGCACCCGATGCATCGAGAGCACCTCGAACGGGCCGCCCACGAACGATACCGAGGCTTTGGGGGGTAAAGGCCGCGAGCTCGAAGAGGTGGTCGAAGGTTGTGCTGTTTCTCGCGTCATCTGGCGCGGTCGTCGATGGCGGCATGCTTCTCCGCTGACTTTGGGTGCCCACCCTCAGCGCTGACCAACCGGTGGCGCGTTGAACCGAACCGGTTGGCGTTTGACCACGCCGCTCGACACATCGGTGATCTCGAGGGTCAGCTCGAGACCGGCTCGCAGGTGCGCCTGATCAACCGAGATGATCAGCGGCACCCTCGTGTCAGTCAGCGACTCGAGCGTCACTTCGGGAGTCGCGACGACGGCGTGAACCCCCTCGCGCTCTTCGATGCGCAGGCGAAAGGTCGCGGTCTCGGGGTTCTTGTTCACCAGATGTACCTCGAGCATGTTTCGAACCACGTGCGTCTCGGCATCGAGGTACCAGGGCGTGGTGCCGGCCGGGCGAAGCACGTTTGACTCGAAGGGTTTTCGCACGTTCAGACTGACGCCGAGCGTGAGCAGCGAGAGCGCCATCAACGTGCCGTAGACGAGCAGCCGGGGTCGCAGCCCCTTGCCCGGTGTACCTTGCAGCTGGCTCGCCGCCGCGTAGCGAATGAGCCCGACCGGGCGTGACACCTTGATCATCACGTCATCGCAGGCGTCGATGCATTGGGTGCAGGCCAGACACTCCATTTGCAGGCCGTCGCGAATGTCGATGCCGGTCGGGCACACCGCCACGCACCGGTTGCAGTCGATGCAGTCGCCGAGTGGCGTCGGCGCCACTTTGCTGAGGTGACCGCGCGGCTCTCCGCGGCGCTCGTCGTAGGCGACTGACACCGAGTCACGGTCGAGGAGCACCGATTGAAGGCGGCCGTAGGGGCACAGCACGACGCAGAATTGCTCGCGAAACCAGGTGAAATTGAAAGTGAGAATGGCGGTGAAACCCGCCGTCAGGCCGAACGCTTCGAGGTGGGCGCGCGGGCCTTCGGTGATCATCAGCCACAGCTCTCGAGGTGAGGCGAAGATCGCCGCTGCTGCGTGGGCGATGATCACCGAAACCACGAAGAACACCGTGTACTTGAGCGATCTTCGCCACAGCTTGTCGAACGACCACCGCGCGGCGTCGAGCTTGAGGCGCCGCTCACGTGACCCTTCGATCAGCCGCTCGATGGGCCGGTACACGCCCTCGAGAAAGACCGTCTGAGGGCAGGCAAAGCCACACCAGACGCGCCCCTTCCACGCGGTCAAGAAGAGCAGCCCGAAGAGAAAGCCCAGCAGCAGCAGCACCACCAGCCAGACGTCTTGCGCGTTGAAGGTCGAGCCGAGCAAGAAGAAGCGCCGGTGCACGATGTCGAGCTGAATCGACGGGTGCCCTTTGATTTGAACGAACGGCGCCACGACATACACCGAGATCAGCGCGGCGAAGATCGCTCGGCGTCGGGTCTTCCACGCGCCCTGATAATCGGCGGGGTGAATTTTGAGCCGCGACCCATCGGGCTTCATCGAGCCCAACGTCGATGGAGCCTGGTGCGTCATGTCGTCACTCGAAAAGCTCGCCCTGCGGGGGCCGAATGCTCTTGAGGTTCTTGCCCTTCAGCGAGAGCACGTAGGCGGTGACCTTGCGCACCTTCTCTGGGCCAAGCACCGGCCCCCACGGAGGCATGCCTTTCTCAACGAACCCATCGCTGACGTCTCGAACGATGTCGGCGGGTTTGTTGCCGTGGAGCCAATACGCATCGGTCAAGTTCGGGCCCACCAGCCCCTCACCGTTGGGGCCATGACATGAGACGCACGTCGCCAAGAAGACCTGATGCCCCGCTTCGACCGTCTCGGGCACGGCGAGCATCACCGCGAAGGCCTCGTCACTCATCGGGTTGGCCTGGGCGCGCGCCTTTTTCAGAAGGGCTTGCTCGGTGGCGTACTCTTCGCCGGGCAGTGGCAGCAGCTTGGTGGTGTGAAAGACGAACCAGTATGCGAAGCCGAAGACCGTCGTGCCGAACAGAATGATCAGCCACCAGAGGGGGAGCCGGTTGTCTTCTTCTTCGATGTCGTCGTAGGTGCGCACCTTTTGCTCACTCATGACGTGCCTCCGGCGATTGATCGATCAACGGGAGTTGCGCGACGGCTTCAACGTCACGCGCGCGAGTAAAGACCAGCGTTCGCAGCACGATGGCCACGAACGTCAGCCCGAAGAGCAGCAGGGCCAGCATCGGGGCCAAGGTGTCCATCCCTTCGTAGAAGGTTCTGTACATTACGGGGCTCCTGCTGGTGCTTGTGCCGTGGGGGCTGTCTCGCTGAAGCGAACTCCATGGTCTCTGCCGAGCCTCTGCAGGTACGCGATCATCGCGACGATCTCGTGGTCCCACGCGACGACGACGCCTTGCGCTGCGAGATCGGTCGCGATGACCGAGCCTTGCGCTCGCTGGCTGGCTTCGGCGGTGTCGATTTGCGCTTGGGTGTAGGGCACTCCGAGCTTGAGCATCAGGCGGAGCTTGTCGACCGCGAGTGGTGCGTTGATCTTCTGCGTCGCCAGCCACGAGTACGACGGCATGTTCGAGCCCTGACTGGTCGCCCGCGGGTCGAGCAGGTGGGTGTAGTGCCACAAGCTGGGGTACTTGCCGCCGACGCGATGCAGGTCTGGCCCAGTTCGCTTCGAGCCCCATTGAAACGGGTGATCGTAGATGAACTCCTCTGAACGTGACGCTTCGCCGTAGCGCTGGGTCTCGGCCGTCAGAGGCCGAATCATCTGCGAGTGACAGACGTAGCAGCCCTCGCGCGTGTACAAGTCACGGCCCTGGAGCTCGAGCGCCGTGTACGGCGTCTGCGATTGCCCGCTGGTCGGCACGGCCTGCTTGATGAGAATGGTCGGGAGCAGCTCGGCGACTCCGCCGATGAGCACTGAGATGAGCGTGAGCACCGTGAAGGCCATCGGGCGATGCTCGATCACCTCGAACCACGACGCTTTGCCCTGGGCCCGTTCGCGTTTGTTGATCACGAACGCCACTTCGCCGATCACCAAGACGGCGACGGCCAACCCGACCGCGACCCAGGTCGAAGCGAAGATGAAGCCGGCCGCAGCACCCAGCGCCAGCACCGTGAACCACAGCGGGCGACCGGTGAGCACCTGAACCAGCGACCCGGGCAGTGGCTGGTGCTCTTCAATCACCACCTCGACCTCGCCGTTGACGGCGCGCCCGGTGGCGATGGTCTTCGCCAGGTTCCAGATCATCAGGCAGAACCCGATCAGGTACATGCCGCCGCCCAAGAATCGCACGATGTACATCGGCCGAATCGCGATCACCGTCTCGACGAAGCTCGGGTACATCAGCGCTCCGTCGGGCCCGACCGCTTTGAGCATCAGGCCCTGGTTCACGCCCGCGACCCACATCGCGATGATGTAGGCAGCGATGCCGATGGTGCCGAGCCAGAAGTGCGCGTCAGCCGCCTTCTTCGAGTAGAGCGTGGTGCCGTACAGCCTCGGCACCAGCCAGTAGAACATGCCCGCCGCCATGAACCCGTTCCACCCGAGGGCGCCGCCGTGCACGTGCCCGATGATCCAATCGGTGTAGTGGGCGAGTGACGAGACCGATTTGATCGACAGCAGCGGCCCCTCGAAAGTGGCCATGCCGTAAAAGGTCAACCCGGCGACGAAGAACTTGAGCACCGGGTCTTCGCGCACGCGGCCCCACGCGCCCTTGAGTGTGAGCAGGCCGTTCAACATGCCACCCCACGACGGCGCCCAGAGCATCAGCGAGAACACCATGCCCAGCGACTGCGCCCAATCAGGCAACGCGGTGTAGAGCAGGTGATGCGGGCCAGCCCAGATGTACATGAATACCAACGCCCAGAAGTGAACGATGGAGAGCCGGTACGAGTACACCGGGCGCTGCGCAGCCTTCGGCAAGAAGTAATACATGATGCCGAGAATCGGAGTGGTCAGGAAAAAGGCCACCGCGTTGTGGCCGTACCACCACTGCACCAGCGCGTCTTGCGTGCCTGAGAACGCCGAATACGACTTGAAGAAGGTGAGCGGCAGCTCGAACGAGTTCACGATGTGCAGCACCGCTACCGTGATGATGGTCGCGATGTAGAACCAGAGCGCGACGTAGAGGTGCTTCTCGTTTCGTCTCGCCAAGGTCCAAAAGAAGTTGATCGCGAAGACGACCCAGATCGCGGTGATCGCCAGGTCGATGGGCCACTCGAGCTCGGCGTACTCTTTCGAGGTCGTGAGCCCCATGGGCAGGCTGATGGCCGCCGCCACGATGATCAGCTGCCAGCCCCAGAAGTGAATCGACGAGAGCAGGTCACTCGCCATGCGCTGCCGGGTCAGCCGCTGCGTCGAGTAGTACACGCCTGCGAACATCATGTTGCCGACGAACGCGAAGATGACCGCGTTGGTGTGCAGCGGCCGCAGTCGCGAGAAGGTCAGGTATTGCGTGCCGAAGTTCATCTGAAACCAGACCATCTGGCTCGCGATGAGCAGGCCGACCAAGAGGCCCACGGCTCCGAAGAGCACTGATGCAAAAATGAACTTTCGAACGATGCTGTCGTCGTACTCAATGCGCTGCTTGTGCATCACGGGGCTCCAGGGCCTGTGGGCGGGGCGTGCTTCGGAGGGGCGTCGGGCTCGAGCGGAGCCAACGCGAGGCGTTCGGAGTGCTCGAGCGTCTTCGAGCGCACCGTGTAGACGAACAGGGTCACCGAGCCGGCCACCAACATCAGACTCACGAAGACTTGCAGCACGATGATGCTCACCCGGCGCGCTCCGCCTCGTGCAGATTCTGCGTGCTCACGGAGCACCACGCAGCCGTTTCGCCCGTGCGTCGCCGCAGGCTCAGCGCGGTGATCGCCAGCAAGGTGAGGGTGCTCAACGGCATGGTGATGGCCGCGAGGAGTGGCGACATCTTGCCGAAGAGGGCCAGGCCGACCGCGAACACATTGTAGGTCAGGCTCAGCGCGAGAATGCGTTGCACGACGCGGCGCAGTTGCGTGGCCCGTGCCAACGCTTCGCGAATCGGCGAGAGGCTTTGACCCACCAGAAAGAAGTCGCTCTTGCCGGGCATCACCGGCCGGTCGATGACCGGGGTACCGGCGACGTGCGCTTGCGCAAAGGCGAGTGAATCGTTCACGCCGTCTCCCAGGTAGAGCGTGTCTTGATCATCGAGGCGCTCGACGATGGCGGCCTTGGCCTCAGGCGTTTGCCCGGCGAGCGCGTGGCTCGCGTCGAGGCCGAGGGTGTGTGCGAGTTGCGAGACCCGAGCCGTCGAGTCTCCGCTGACGAGCCAGATCGCCAGCCCTTCGCGTTGCATCAGGCCCAGCTCACGGGCGGTGTCGGCTCGCAGCGATTCGCGGGTCGCAAACGAAGCCATCACCGCGCCATCGCAGGTGAGCACGGTGTTCGAGGTGGCTTCAGCAGCGGCTGCCCAGTCAGGTCGCCCGAGGCGCCAGGTGCCATCGGGCCTGCTCCATTCGAGCCCCCGGCCTTGAAGCTCGGTGACCTGCGCGTGTGGGTCGTAGATCGGGTGAAGCGCCTGGAGCGCGCCGGAGATGGCGCAGCTCACCGGGTGGCTCGAGCGCGCGGCCATGTTGTACGCGAGGTCTCGTAGCGCGGGGTTCAGCCGGGGCACGTCGGCCAGCTCGAGGCGGCCCAGGGTGAGAGTGCCGGTCTTGTCGAAGAGCACCTTCTTGATGCCGGTCAACCGGTCGAGCAGATCAGCGCTGCGAATGAAGAACCCGCTGCGGCGCAGCTGCGCCTGGGTCACTTCGTACGCGAGCGGTATGGCGATGCCGATGGCGCACGGGCAGGTGACGACCAGAAGCGAGACCGCGACGTTGATGGCCGTGTCGAGCCCTTCTGGGAGCCACGCCATGAACCCGGCGGTGGCGATCAGCAAGACCTTCACGACCCAGCTCCGGGCGACCCCGTTCCACAGCGCGAGATGCCGGGGGTGGCGACCGTCGACCACCCGGGTCTGCCTCAGCAGGGCGACCAGCGTTGAGTCGGCGAAGTTGGTTCGCGCCACGACATGCAGCGCCTGGCCACCTGCGTTGAAGCTGCCGGCGGGCAGAACGCTGCCTTCGCTCACGTCTCTCTTGGCCGATTCTCCGGTCACCCAATCGGTGCTGATCAACGCCGTGGGCTCGACCAGCGTCGCCTCGACGGGGATGAGCTCTCCCGGCGCGACGAGGAGGAGGTCACCTCGCGCGATGCGGGGCGCGGGGATGATGACCAGTGACGGGCCCTCGACCCGTCGCACGAGAATGCCCTCGGCCCCTTCGTCTTCGAGCAAGAACCTGCGATTTCGCTCGAGCAGCCGCTCTTGAAGAAACCGCCCCAGCACCATCAATGTGATGAAGGTGTTCAGCGTGTCGAAGTACGTCAGGTCGCCACGACCGGTGCGCAGCTGGAGCAACGACATGCCGTAGACCAGGCAGATGCCGAGGGCGATCGGCGCATCGAGGTGAAGCAGGCCGCTGCGGGCTCCGCGAATGGCCGCTCTGAAAAAGGGCCACCCGCCGATGACCACGACCGCAGTCGAGAGGGCGCACGAGAGCCAGGTGAAGAGTGAAAAGACCTCGGGCTCGTCGCGGCTCAGGCCGAAGTAAAAGCTGAGCGAGAACAACATCACGTTGACCGACAACCCCGCGCAGATGCCCAGACGAAGCGGCCAGTCGAATGAACGCGCGCTGCTCTTCTTTCGAGCGGGCCCCAGCTGATACCCGTACCCCTCGACCTCGCGCACCCACCCATCGACGTCGAAGACGCCCTTCGACCATTGCAGGTGGGCTTGCCCAAGCGCAGGGTTGACGGTCAGGCTCGCCGCCCCCGCTCGCCGAGCGAAGGTCTCGTTCATCAGCCACACGCACGCCGCGCACTCGATGCCTTGAATGTCGAGCTGCAGCGAGCACACCTCGCCGCTTTGCTGCTGTGCCGCCTCGACGAGCGGCTCGAGCCAGGTGTGGCTCCTCGCGCTGGGCAGCTCTGCGACGGGGCTGACTTGCGCTGCCCCAGCGAGGTCATAGAACCGGCCCAGGCCCTGTTCGAGCAGGAGGTCGTGAACGGCGCGACACCCACGGCAACAGAACGGCGCAAACGCTGCGCCCGCATCGAGGGCCGTTCGACAGTGCAAGCAGCAGAGACTTGGGGTTTTTCTCAAAAGCGGGCTCACCGGCACCGCTGACTGCGAGCGGCATACCGGTTGAAGATGGCCGATGTATGGAAGTTGGGTTTCTCGAGCTTGGCGTGACTGGAGCGGCGACTGCATGGGTCGCCGGCGCGATGGGCAGCCTGCACTGTGCGGTGATGTGCGGGCCGCTGGCGTGCGCGGGAGTCTCGAGCGAGAAGGCAACGCACAAACGGTCAATGCTCGCCTGGCAGGCCGGCCGGGTCGGCTCGTACGCCGCGATTGGCCTCGCGCTCGGGGCCGCAGGTCACCTCGTAGCGCACCAGCTCTCGGTCTCGGTTCAGCCCTACCTGCCGTGGGTGATGGCCGCGGGGCTGCTCGCGACTGCCTTCGAGGTGGGCAAGCACTTGGCGCCGCTCCCGGGGTTCTCGAGCATCGCGCGCGCTTTGGTGCGCTGGGGAGCGCGGGTCAGCCCGGTCACGCGGGCCGCAGCGATGGGCGCGGCGACGCCGTTCTTGCCCTGTGGGTTGCTGTACGGCGTTTTTCTCGCGGCGATCGGCGCTGGCACGGGGCTCGGCGGCGCGATGGTGATGGGTTTCTTCGCGCTCGGCGGCGCTCCGGCCTTGGCGAGCGCCCAGCTCGGTTCACGCTGGGGGGCTCGCTGGCCAAGGGGCACCGTGGTGCTTCGGCGTGCAGCAGCGGTGCTCGCGGCGGTGACGCTGATCTGGCGGGCCTTGCACGCGCCTGAAGGGGCGCCTCCATCATGTCACTCGACCTCGCCGAGCGCATCGATTGCGCCCAGCGAAAATTCTGCGCTGTCGTTTCTCGAAAGGACCTCACAATGAAATACCACCTGCTGACCCTCACCGTGTTCGTCTCATTCACCGCGTTTGGCGCCGAGGCCAAACCCAAAGAGACCAAGCCCGGCTTCGTGCTCGGCGGCACCCCCGCCAACGGGCAAGTCACCTTCAAGACCTACTGCAACAGCTGCCACGGAGACACCGGCGCGGGTGACGGCCCTGCCTCGGCTGCGCTCACCCCGAAGCCCGCGAACTTCACCGACCCGAAGCATGCCGCCGAGGTCACCGATGAATACATCTACAAGATGGTCAAAGACGGCGGGGCCGCGAATGGCAAATCGCCGTTGATGGTCGCGTGGGGGCCCGTGCTGGGTGACGACGCGAAGGTGCGCGATGTCGCGGCCTACGTTCGCACCCTGGCCAAACCCGCGGCAGGCTCGAAGAAGCCGAGCAAGAAGTAGATGACGTGCAACGGTGCTACCTTTCGCGCGTGGGCGAGACTCTGTTCGACGAGTTGAAGCGGTACGTCGGCTTCAATGCCGATGACGAGCACGTGCTGCGGGGCTTGCAAGCCGTGGTGGTGCCAGAGATGTCGCGCATCACCGACGTCTTCTACCAGCGCATTCTCGACCACGATGGGTCTCGCAAGGCATTGGAGGGTGGCGAGTCGCGCATCGGTCAGCTCAAGCTCACGCTTCAAGTCTGGCTGCAGAAGGTGCTCAGCGGCCCGTGGGACGAAGCGTATTTCGAGCTTCGCTGTCGCATCGGTCGCTTGCATGTGCGCATCGCGTTGCCCCAGCACTACATGTTCGCCGCGATGAACGTGTTGCGCAGTGAGCTCAACGAGCTGATTGATCGACCCACCGTGACACTGGTGCACTCGAAGGCGGCTGCTCGGTCATCGCTGGGCAAGATCCTCGATCTCGAGCTCGCCATCATGCTCCACACGTACCGGGAGGACCTGATGACCCAGCAGTCGAGCATCGAGCGCCTGGCGACCTTCGGGCAATTGGTGGGTTCAATCGGTCATGAGCTGCGCAACCCGCTTGGGGTGATGGAGAGCTCGCTCCATATCTTGAAATCGCGGCTCGGCGACGATGCGCGGGCCCACAAGCACGCAGATCGAATCGGTACGCAAATCGACATCGCCAACAAAATCATCACCGACCTGCTCGATATGATTCGCGACAACCCGCTGGCCATCGAATCGCTCGACGTGGGCGCGGTCATCACCGACCTGCTCGGCAGCCTCACGCTGGCGCCTGGTGTCACGGTCGAGCTCGAGGGGTTCAAAGAATTGCCCAGGGTCAACGGAGACGCTGGTCAGCTGCGTCAGCTCTTCTTGAACCTGCTCGAGAACGCCGGCCACGCCTGCGGCGCCGAAGGCCAGATACGAGTCTTCGGGTCGACCGAGGGCCCGCTCGTGCGCATCGTGGTTCAAGACACTGGCCCGGGGGTCGACGACGCGACGCGCAGGCGCCTGTTCGAGCCGCTCGTCACCACCAAAGAGAAGGGCGTCGGCCTCGGGCTGGCATTGGTCAAGCGCATCGTCGAGCGTCACGGCGGGTCGGTTCGGTACGAGCATCGCCCCGAGGCTGGCGCACGCTTCGTCGTGGAGGTGCCCCGTGCCGGGTGAGAAGCGCCAGTACCTCATCGCCGATGACAACCGCGCGCTCGCCGAAAAC
Source organism: Archangium sp. (assembly GCA_031367385.1). Classification (GTDB taxonomy): domain Bacteria; phylum Myxococcota; class Myxococcia; order Myxococcales; family Myxococcaceae; genus JAEUJT01. The sequence goes on from JANLPS010000186.1 coordinate 25,774, forward strand.
CTGGCGGAGATCATGCGAGACCAGGGTGACGAGGTCTCCATCGCCAATGACGGGGCCGACGCGCTCCGGCTGATTCGGGGCAAGAAGTTCGATGCGCTGCTGACCGACATGCGAATGCCGCTGATGGGTGGCGCGGCGCTGATCAAGGCGATTCAAGGCGCTGACCCTGGCCTGCCGGTCGTCGTGATGACCGCGTACATCGGCGAGTCTGATCTCGTTGATGCCCGCCACTCGGGGGTGCTCGCGGTGTTGCCGAAGCCGGTGCCGATACCGCTCATGCTGTCTCTGGTGGGCGGTGCCCGCCGCGACGCCCGATGAGCTCTTCACGAAATCGAATCTTGGTGGTCGATGACAACGCGGCCCTGGTCGACAACCTTCAGGAGATTCTGACCGACGCGGGCTTCGTGGTGCTCACCGCATCGAGCTGCACCTCGGCTGTGAGCGCGGCCAAAGGAGGCTTCGACGTCGCGTTGGTCGACATGCGGCTCCCCGACGGCCTCGGCACTGATTTGCTGCGGGCCCTCAAGGCCACCCACTCGAGCGCGGAGTTCATTCTCTTGACCGGGTACTCGACCGTCGAAGCCGCGTCGGCCGCGATGAAGGCAGGTGCGTTTGCGTACTTGCCCAAGCCGTGCGCGACCGATGACCTGCTGCTTCACGTCAAGCAGGCCCAGCGCCAGGTTCAAGCCCAGGCCGATAAGCAGGCCATGGCCAGGCGCATTCAAGCGTCGGAGAAGCTCGCGGCCGTCGGCACCATGACCGCCGGGCTCTCACACGAAATTCGAAACCCACTCAACGCCGCGGGGCTGCAGCTCAGCGTGCTCGAGCACCGAATCGAGAAGCTGGCCGATGAGGTCAAGTCGCCGCTGCTCGCTCCGCTGCACTTGATTCGCGATGAGATCGAGCGGCTCGACCACCTGCTCGAAGACTTCTTGCACATGGCCAGGCCTCGCGAGCCCGACCTCACGCGCGTCGACCTCGGGGCATTGGTGGGCCGGGTGCTCGATTTGTTCGAGCAAGACGCCGAGCGTCGCTTGGTTCACATTCATCGGCACTTCGAAGCCGAGGTCAGCGTCGATGCCGACGAGTACCAGCTCCGGCAAGTCGTGATGAACCTCTGCCTCAACGCGCTCGAGGCCTCGCCCGAAAATGGTCGAATCGAAGTGACCGTCGGGGCAGCGCACACCGGGGTCGAGCTCACCATCGACGACTCCGGCAGCGGCGTGCCGCCCGAGCTGCGCGAGCGCATCTTCGAGCCGTTCTTCACCACCAAGGCCCAGGGGTCGGGGCTCGGGCTGCCCATCGTGCGGGCGATCATCATTCAGCACGGCGGCTCGCTCGAGGTCTTCGAATCGTCTTCGGGCGGCGCACGGTTCGTGGTCAGCCTGCCCAGGCACCCGTGAGCTAGTCGCAATGCCGGTCAGTTACGGGGCGGGCGTTTGACCCACTTTTTGTCGTACGCGCTCATTTTGATTTTGACGACACGAGGGTAGCTCCGCTCAGGTCGTCGTTGAGGCAGCAAGAGCATCCGTAGTTGCCGAGCGAGGTCT
>JANLPS010000231.1:0-17481 GCA_031367385.1 Archangium sp.
GCCAGCACCACGGCCAGGCGTACGGGGTAGCCGAAGAAGGTCTCGCTCTGCGCTTCACCGCTCGCCATCGCCGCCGAGCTACCAGGGCCGGTCGTGCCCGAGAAGACCCCGCGCGTCAGAACGTCGGGCCTCGCGCGCCAACGCGCCACGGTTCCTCAATTTGCCCAAACGACGAGATGGGTCATACTTTTGCCATGACCAGACTCGGCGCGGTGGCAGCGGTGTTGTTCTTCGTGCTCTCGAGCGCCTGCGGCAAGAAGGGCATCGGCGAGGCGTGCGGGGACACGACAGAGTGCGGTACTGGCACGACATGCATCATCAATGGAGGCCGCCACATCGATGCCGGCCAGCTCGTCTGCGACAACACCCTCAGGCTGTGCTCGAAGACCTGCGCCGCCGACAGTGACTGCGCGAGCTTGGGCAGTGGCACCATCTGCATCAAAGACTGCGCCATGGGGTCGTGCCTCCAAGGCAGCCGCAAATGAAGTGGCGATGGGTGCGCTCGGGGCTCGTCTCGTTGCTGCTCGGCGCATGCGGGGCAACGCCTGCCTCGGTCTGCCGCGATCAATGCCGCAAGCGCCAGGCGTGCGGCGCGAACATCAACCTCTCGGCGTGCGACACCGCCTGTTCGGCGCGGGGCGTTGAGGCCCGTTCGCAGCCATGCATCGACGCCGATCTGCTCTTCGAGCAATGCCAAGTGCAGCTCTCTTGCGCCGAGTACCTCGGGGGTGGCGGCTGCGAGGCCCAGGCTCAACGTGCGCAGACCGCCTGTCGGTAGAGACTCACAGACGAAAAAAAGGCCCGACCCTTTCGAGTCAGGCCCATTTCTCATTCAACGAAGTCGCCTTACGCCGACGGTGACTTGGTGTTCTGCGCCGCCGGCACTTCAGCGGGAGGCGTATTCTGCGACGCCGCGCGGTCAGCCAACGCCTGCTTGCGCGAGAGGCGAATCTTGCCGCTGCCGTCGATGCTGATCACCTTGACCATCACCTCGTCACCCTCTTTGACCACGTCGCTGACCGCTTTGACGCGGCCATCGGCGAGCTCAGAGATGTGAATCAAGCCGTCAGTGCCGGGGAAGATTTCGACGAAGGCGCCGAACTCGACGATGCGACGCACCGTGCCCAGGTACACCTTGTTCACTTCGGCTTCGCGGGTGAGCGCCTGAATCATCGACACGGCGTTCTTCACGCCCTCGGAGTCAGCCGAGGCGATCTCGACCTTGCCGCTGTCGTCGATGTTGATGCTGCAACCGGTGCGCGCGATGATGTCTTTGATCACCTTGCCGCCGGGGCCGATGACGTTCTTGATGTACTCCTGGCGAATCATCAAGGTGGTGATGCGGGGCGCGTACTGGCTGATCTCTTTACGAGCCGCCGGCATCGCAACCTGCATCTGCTCGAGAATGTGCAAGCGGCCTTTGCGCGCCTGCTCCATCGCCTTGAGCATGATGTCCATCGTGAGCCCGGTGATCTTGATGTCCATCTGAACCGAGGTGATGCCCTTGGTGGTGCCACAGACCTTGAAGTCCATGTCTCCCAGGTGATCTTCGTCGCCCAAGATGTCGGTCAGAATGGCGATCTTCTCGCCCTCTTTGACCAGGCCCATCGCGATGCCAGCGACCGGCGCCTTCAACGGCACGCCGGCGTCGAGCAGCGCCAACGTGCCGCCGCAGACCGAGGCCATCGACGAGCTGCCGTTGCTCTCGAGAATGTCTGAGACCAACCGCACCGTGTAGGGGAAGACGTCTTTGCTCGGCAGCATGTTGCGCAGCGCGCGCTCAGCCAACGCGCCGTGACCGATTTCACGACGACCCGGGCCACGCAGTGGCTTGGTCTCGTTCACCGAGAACGGAGGGAAGTTGTAGTGCAGCATGAAGCGCTTGTGCACGTCGCCGGTGAGCTGCTCGATCATCTGCTCGTCGTCGGCGGTGCCCAAGGTCGCGATGACCAGGGCCTGGGTCTCTCCACGCTGGAAGATGGCCGAGCCGTGGGTGCGGGGCAGCGGGCCGAGCTCCATGTGCAGGGCGCGAACTTCGTCGTGCGCGCGGCCACCGATGCGGCCGGCGTTGACGGTGAGGTCACGCATGTAGTCGTACTTGAGGTCTTCGAAGATGGCTTTGACCGACTTCTCTTTGGCCGCGTAGTCAGCGCCCATCTCGGTCTTCATCGCCTCTTGCATGCCCTTCGAGGTCTTCTTCAAGGCTGAGTAGCGCTCGTGCTTGTCGGCGATCGCGTAGCCCTTCTGAATGCCGTCCCAGGTCAGCTTCTTGACCTTGGCGACGAGGGTCTCGTCGTGCTTCGCGGCCTTGTCGTACTCGCGAACCTTGGTGCCGAGCTCAGCGCGCATCTGCTCTTGCAGCTTGATGATGTCGCCGCAGATCTTCTGGCCGAACTCGAGGGCCTTGATCATGTCGGCTTCGCTGACTTCTTCGGCGCCGCCTTCGACCATCACGATCGCGTCTTTGCTGCTGGCGACGACCATGTCGATGTCGGCGTTGACGCGCTGCTTGTTGGTCGGGTTTGCGACGAACTTGCCGTCGATGCGCGCGACGCGAACGCCGGCGATCGGGCCATTGAACGGAATGTCGGAGGTGTGGAGCGCGGCCGAGCCGGCGCAGAGCGCGAGCACGTCGCCGTCGTTCTCTTGATCAGACGAGACGACGCTGATGATGATCTGCGTCTCGTACGCATACCCTTCGGGGAAGAGGGGGCGGCAGCTGCGGTCGATCAAGCGGCTGGTGAGCGTCTCTTTCTCAGAGAGCCTGCCCTCGCGGCGAAAGTACCCGCCGGGGATGCGGCCGGCCGCGTACAGGTTCTCTTTGTACTCGACGGTCAGGGGGAGGAAATCGATGTCTTTCTTGTCTTTGGCCGAGACGGCGGTGGCCAGAATCATGGTGTCGCCATAGCGAACGACGACTGAACCATCGGCCTGCTTGGCCATACGACCGGTCTCGATCGACAGCTCTCGCTCGCCGACCATCACGCTCTTCTTGATAATTTTCATTTTTCTCTCGCGGTGCCGTGAGCACGATTGCTCAAAGCGGTTGATGGCATCGCAAGCGGCCGGGCGTTTTGACCTCTGATCGCAGCGCCCCTTGTTGGTGCCAAGGGAGACTCCGAACAAAAATCAAAACGCATCGTCCGACCGCTGCACGCTGCCGGTGAATACAATTCGAGCCCTCCGACGAATGCCGAAGGGCCCGTGAAACCAGTTACTTGCGAATGCCCAACGTCTCGATCAGCTTCTTGTAGCGGTTTTGGTCTTTGCCCTTGAGGTAGTCGAGCAAACGACGGCGTTGACCGACCAGCTTCAGAAGACCACGACGGCTGTGGTGGTCTTTCTTGTGGGTCTTGAAGTGCTCGGTCAAGTGGTTGATTCGCTCAGACAACAGCGCGACCTGAACCTCGGGCGAGCCAGTGTCTTTCTCGTGGGTACGAAACTTCGCAACGACTTCGGTCTTATCGACGGTAACCGTCATGGTGAAACCTTCATCCACCTCCGGGTGAGCTGCGAAGCCGAGCGTCCGCGGAGGGGTGCAGACGACGGTCGGCCCGGCTCATATGGCACTTAGGCTCGCTCGGCAATACCGCATCAACCGGGGAGGACCTCGAATTCGATGGGTTTGCAGGTGCCCCCGTTCGACCCCTCGTCGGAGCAGGCCGTGAGCCCCACCACCAGGGTCATCGCCGCCTCGAAGTGCACCGCCGCCCCCGCTCGAGAGGTGGGGGCGATGACCGCGATTCGGCCATCAGAGGCGATGGGCACGTTCATGAACACGTTGAAGGTGGTGCCAATCTGGTGCGGCTCGATGCCGAACCGGGCGAGGTGGGTCTGCAGGTTTTGAAGGCAGCTCGGGTGGTAGCCGTCGGTCAGGCGCCCCATCATCTCGAACATCTGCAGGCTGCACGGGGTGACCAAGAAGTCGTGACACCCGGCTGCGTCGTGGGTGATCTTGAGCATCGGCTTGCCGCTCTGGGCGTAGAGCACATGGCCCAGGCCGAAGTTGACGGTCTCGTTGTAGTCAATCGACCGCCCCGATGAGAGCGCGTCTTTGCGATTGGCTGAATCGAAGCAGAACAGATCGGCGACCTGGCCTCCGAGCGGGTCGATGACGACCAGGGTGTGACCTGCTTCGAGCTCGAAGGCGGTACCGGTCTGCGGCGCGAGGGTGCGACGGGTCATTTCTTTTCGCGCTCGTGCATGAATTTGAAAGGGCACTGCCAGTCGCTCGGGTTGTTGCGACCGGAGAACTGAATCGACTCCCACTTGTCACCGTGGAGCGCGACCATCGGGTTGGGGCCGCCGTCAAAGTCGACTTCGCGTTTGCGGTTGAGCGCGACCATTCGCTCGTACGAGCCCTTGCGTTCGAGCTGCTCGAATTGGTCGAACGCGTTGAAGACCAGCCCGGTGAAGGGAAAGCGGCGGCCACGGCGCGAGCTGCCAGGGTGCAGGCCGACGACGAAGAGGCGATTGCCTCCCAGACTCATCACGAAGCCGGGGTCAGCTGGGTCGCTCGAGGTGTGGGGGGCCCAATCGCTCTGCTTCTGCTCTTCGGAGGTCAGCATCGACAGCTCGGCCCACATCGCGGCCTCGAACGCCTCTTCTGACAACGCAGGAGTCTCGGGGAAGATCGCGAACATGGTCGAATAGAGCGAGTTGCTGTGCTGCTGCGCTCGCAGATACACCAACAGGTCGGCTCGAAGCTCGCGCCAACAGTCGCCCCGCCCCAGCGTTCGATACAGGCCTACCGCGTAGTCGTTGCTCGTCATGGCTTGAACCGCTGCCACGCAGGGGTAGCTGTCAGAGAGAATGTGCTGGCGCAGTTGGCGGTCGACCTCGGCTGCCACGGTGGTTTCGACCGTGGAAAGCGTGTCGTCGCCTTTGAGCCTGCCGTTTTGGGGGAGGTAGATGTGGCGAGAGTGCTGGGCGTTGGCTTGCTCTGAACTCATCGGCAAGGGCTTTTGCAATGCTTGCGCCCGCGCAGCCCTCGACGACGAGCGTGTGGCACGTGCGCTCACCAACGCCTCATTGGGGCGGGCGCGGTTCGGCTGAGATCTTGCGCCTCCGACAATCTGCAAGCTCGTTATGCTCGTTCAAAGGCGGCGCCATGCTTCAGCGAATACCGACTCGCAGCTCATGACTCAGGCCGGGCTGGGGTTGGTCGGCGAGGGCGGCTGCGCGTTCTTCGAGTTTCCGCTCATTGAGCAACTCGGCGCGTACAAGACCGGGTACCGCAAGGCGCTCGATGGGTTGCCGCTCGATGAAGCAGCCCAGGCGCGCGTGGTGGCTGAGGCGGTGCGCTCGTTCGAGCTCAATTCGGCCATCACCGACGCGCTTGGGCCCTCTTGAGGCTTTAGTCGCCCTCAGGCTGTGCGTGCTCGTTCACCCACCACACGCGGTGGTAACCGCCCTTGTCTTTGGCCTTTTGCGCGCCGTCGCGAAGAAAGGGCGCGAACTGGTTGAGCCGCTGAGCGCCGGTGCCATTGGGCTTGCCGTCGGGGCCGATGTAGTTCCACGTGGCGACGCCGATGACACTCGCGTAGCGACCGTGAAACGCCTTGAAGCCGCGTTGATCGAAGACGCCCGCGCCTGAATCGCCGCTCACCGCGCCCGAGCCCAGCAGAAACTGCCCCAGGTCGGCCGTGTACACGTGCGTGGTCGGCACTTCGTGGTCGACCTGCGTGCAGGCCACCGGGCCGTTCGAGACGCAGGTCAACGGAATGTCTTCTTGAATGCGGCGCTGGAGGTCGCCTTTGACGACGGTGTCGCCGCCGGTCCAATCGCCGTTCTCGTCGAGGGCGAAGGTCTCGTCGATGCCACCACGGCCGACGATGGCGGTGTTCTTGACGCGGGTGTCGATGATGTCGCGGTCCAGGTCGACTCCGACGTAGCGAGCTTCGTCTTTGGGCACGTTCGAGTCGAGAATCAGCAGCGCGATGTCGTCGGCGCAGAAGCGGTTGGTGGCGGGCACCAAGATGTCGGTGACCTCGTACCACTTGGGAGTACCAACGTAGACCGACGAGCTCGTGGTGACGTGGGTGCCGCCCTTGAGCACGACGTCGGTGGTGTATTCGCCGTCACACGGGTCGGTCGCGGCGTTGGGGCCGAAGCTCGCGCCCGCCACGCAGTGCCGCGCGGTCAACACCAGGTTGGGGGCGATGAGGGTACCCGAGCAGCGCGCGGTGCCTTTGCGGCAGGTGCCGACCGGGCCCACGGCGGGGTCTTGGTTCAGCGGGCCCTGGCAGAGGCCGACGTCGAAGGGGTGGCTGGTGTCGAGCGGCGCATTGAGCAGCTCGCTGCCCACCTGCGCCGAAGAGTCGGTGTCTGAGACGGGGGCCGAGACTCCGCAGGCAGCGAGCAAGACGGCGGTGAAGGTGACGACCAAAAAGCTTCGAGTGTGCATGCGGCCCCCGCGAGAATGACTTCAACGGCGAGGCCCGTAGCAGCTGGTGCGACACGACGGCAAGGCCGCTTCGCGCGTGAGGTGGAGACTCAGAAACACCCAGAGCGTTTTTTTCCGCGAGACCGACATCGCGACGCTCCTCACGTGCAAAAGCCCGTAGCGCAAAGGGCTCGATCGGTTTCGTGGGCCGTGGCAACAGACGCACGCTCATTGCCGAACCCAAGAGGGGTCTTCACACATGCTGCAGTCGAAACGCCTGATGTTGGTCGCCGTCGTGATGCTGAACTCGAGCTGCTTCATGGCGAGGGTCGTCGCGAAAGGCCCTGCTGGCGAGCATCACTCGAACACCGGCGTGAGCTTGTTCTGGGGCCTCACCTCGACTGAGAGCGACGCCGACGAGTGCCCGAATGGGTTGCAGCGCGTCGCGACCTACCACCCCTGGTACACGTGGCTGTTGTCGACCATCACCATCGGCATCGTCACGCCGATCGTCAAAGACTACACCTGCATGGCGGGGGTAGCGCCTCAGACGGTGATCATCGCGCCGCTCTCGAACCCACCGATGCCTTGAGTCGACCAGACGGTGGAGTACGGTCTGCCCATGAATCTGATGAACAACACGATTTTGATCACGGGTGGCGCGAGCGGCATCGGGTTGGGGCTGACCAAGCGTCTGGCGGCCCACAACCAAGTCATCGTGTGCGGTCGACGGGCTGACGTTTTGGCGGCGGCACAGGCTGAAATACCGTCACTCCAGACCATCGAGTGTGACGTCGCCTCGCAGAGCGATCGCGAGCGGCTGGCACGGCAGGTGACCGAACGGTTTCCCAAGCTCAACGTGCTTCTCAACAACGCGGGCATTCAGAACCGCTTGCCGCCGCTGACGACGCCGCAAGCCTGGGAGCCCCACGCCACCGAAATCGCCATCAACCTCCAAGCGCCGATGCACTTGTCGATGTTGCTGTTGCCCCAGCTGCTCAAGCAACCGTCAGCGGCCATCTTGAACGTCTCTTCGGGCCTGGCGTTCGTGCCCATCGCCTTCATGCCGACGTACTGCGCGACCAAGGCGGGGCTGCATTCGTTCACCATGAGCCTGCGCCGTCAGCTGCGCGAGACTTCGGTGAAGGTCATCGAGATCGTGCCGCCCATGGTGAACACAGACCTCGGTGGCAAGGGGCTGCATGACACGGGCACGCCGCTCAACGAGTACATCGATTCGGTGATGGCTCAGTTGGCGACCGACTCAGTTGAATTCGGGTTCGGTTTTTCAGAGAAGGCCCGGGCCGCCTCGCGCGCAGAGCTCGATGGCATCTTCGCGAACATGAATAAATAGGGGTTGGCGCTCACCATAGTTCGACGCTGGTTCGACAGGCTCACCATGGTTCGACAGGCTCACCATGAGAGGAGGGCCGCTAGAGCCAGACCAACACGAACGCGATCGCCGCGGGCAGCGCCTGCACCAACCAGATGCGAGGGCCCACCGTGGCCCCGCCGAACAAGCCCGCGACGATCACGCAGCCCAAAAAGAACAACCGCAACGGCACTTGCAGCACGGGCGCCGCGAAGAGGCTCCAGAACAGGCCCGCGGCCAGAAAGCCGTTGTAGAGCCCCTGGTTCGCCGCCAGCACCTTCATCAGCTGCGCGTTTTCGGGCGTGTTGTGAAACGTCTTGAGGCCGATTGGCTTGGTCCACAAGAACGACTCGAGCACGAAGAAGTACACGTGCTCCACCGCAACCAAACCCACCAGCACCATCGCGATCGTGTTCACAGCGCCCCCTTTTTTTCAGCGGCCTTCGCTTCGTTCCAGAACAAGTCCATCTGCTGCAGGGTGGCTTCACCGAAGGCCACGTTCGCCTTCTCGAGCTGCGCCTCGACGTAATGAAACCGCGCGGTGAAGCGTTTGTTGGTGCCGCGCAGCGCATCTTCGGCCGGGCTGTTCAGCTTGCGCGCGATGTTGGCGAGCGAGAACAGCACGTCTCCCAGCTCATGCTCAATCGCGTCGCGGTCTTTCGAAGCGACGGCCTCGTCGAGCTCGGCCAGCTCTTCGTCGAGCTTGGCGCGGGCTCCGGCGACGTCGGGCCAATCGAAGCCGATGCGCGAGGCCTTCTCGGTCAGCCGCTCAGCCCGCTGCAGCGCTGGAGCACCGCTGGGTACCCCGTCGAGCACGCTGCCGGCCTTGCCATGCTTGGCCTTGCGCTCATCGGCCTTCAACTTGGCCCAATTCTGCAGCACCTGCTCCGACCCGCTGACCGTCTTGTCACCGAACACGTGTGGGTGTCGGCGCTCGAGCTTGTCGGCGATGGCGTTGCACACATCGGCCATCGTGAACTCGCCCTTCTCGGCCGCGAGCTCGGCGTGAAAGACGATTTGAAACAGCAAATCGCCCAATTCCTCGGCGAAGGGCTTCCACGAGCCGCCTGACGACACCCGGTCCATCTCGTCGAGCACCTCGTAGGTCTCTTCGACGAGGTAGGGGCGCAGGCTCCGCAGGTCTTGCTCCCGGTCCCACGGGCAGCCGCCGGGGGCTCGCAGGCGGGCCATGATGGCCACCAGGCGTTCGAGGCTTTGTCCGACATCAGGCATAGAGGCGCGGCCTACCACCCTTCAAAGGCCCCTTCGAACCAAAGGCTCGTTTTTTCAAGATTTCTCGTCTATTCTCCGCCGCGCGGATGAGAGCGTTTGCCTGCGCGTGTGCAGTTCTCGTGGCTGCTGGCGCCTGGGCCCAAGTCGAGCTCGTTGACCCTGACGCTCCGACGGTTCGGGCGAAGAAGGTCGTGCCCAAAAAGCAGCCCACGGCGACCACTGATGATTCGGTCGACGAGACCACCGACCCGAGCGACCAGACGGTCGAGCCCGATGAGGTGAACACGCCGAAGAAGGCGGCTCCGGCGGGCAAAGAGCCGGTCATCACGGCTCCGGCCCCTCGCATGCCCGAGTCGACAAAGAAGGAGCCCACGGTCGCGGCGCCACCGGTGTTGACGGTGACGCCGATGAGCGATTCGCAGCTCGACCAGGCCTGGTCGGCGTGGCGTGAGGCCAGCGCGTCGACCGACGTGAAGCGAGAGCAAGACGCCCGGCAGGCGCTGGTGAAGATCAAAAAGAAGATCGGCGCCACCAACCTCGAGGCCTGGGCCGGTGGGCTGCTGCGAATCTCAGAAGCCAAAGAGACCGCGGGAGATTCTGGTGCGGCCGTCGAGATGGCGGTCACCGCGGCCGAGCTGGCCCCCGAGCTGCCCAGCGCGTGGACCGGGCTCGCAGAGGCCTACTTCAACGCCGACCCGAGCGAAATCGGCCGGTATCTGGGGGCTTTGAAGACCGCGCTGGTGCTGCAGGTGCGCGACCCCCGCTACGCCCGCCCGATGCTGGCCGACATCGCGACCACCTTGCTGCTGGCGCTGGTCGGCACGGCCATCGCGGTGTTGCTGGTGCTGCTGCTCAAGCGCGGCGTGTACTTCTTGTACGACTTTCACTTCCTCTTTCCCCGGGCGGCGGCGCGGTGGCAGACCAATGCGTTGGCGGTGATTCTGCTGATCATGCCAATCGTCTTTCGGTTCGGTGTGGTGCCTTCGCTGCTGGCGCTGTTCGCGGCGGTGACGCTGTACCTCTCACTCGCCGAGCGGGTGGTCGCAGCCGTGTTGATTGGCTTGCTGGGCCTGATACCGCTGGCCGGCGGCTGGGTGACGCGCACCACGGCGTTCGCAGGCACCCAGGCCGAAGCGCTGTACGTTCTCGAACGTGGCGGCTCGGGCACTGAGGCCCTTGCGAGTGAGCTCTCGACGCTCGCCGCAGAAGACAAAGCCTCGTTCGCCGAGCTGTCGGTGCTGGGCCGCTATGAAATACGCCGGGGCCGCATCGAGGCGGCGATTGGCCACCTGAAGAAGGCGCTGACCATTCGGCCGACTGACGTCTCGGCCCGGGTCAACCTGGGCGTCGCGCTGATGCTCAACGGTGACTTGGAGAACCCCAAGGCCCTCTTCTCGAACGCGAAGACCGAGGCCCCGACGCTGGCCGCCGCCCCCTACAACCTGGCCCGCCTGTATCAACGGCGCTTCGCCACCTTCGGAGAGCGCTCGGCAGGCGAGGCCGACAACGCGACCGGAGAGCTGTTCGAGGCCCATCGGCGCGACCCGAGCATCGCCATCAACACCGACGGCCCGGCGCCGGGCAATGGACCCATCGAGGGCAACGAGCTCTTGATGACCGTGCCCCTGCCGAACAGCGAGCTGATGGCGCTGGCGACGCTGGGTGATGCTCCGAAGCGGGTGACCTCGCAGCTGACCCAGATGATTCTGGGCGATGCGCCCGAGGGCATCGCGCCGTACTACCCGGGCCTGTTGGCCGCCCTGGTGGTGGGCTTGGGGTTCTTGGCGACACCGCTGCAGGCCGCGAAGGTGTGCAGCAAGTGCGGCCGCCCGGTCAGCCGCCGCGGAGACCCCGACGTGTCACCCGGCAGCCTGATGTGCACCCAGTGCGTGAACGTGTTCGCCAAGAAGAACGTGGTCGCCACCTCGCAAAAAGTACGCAAGCAGCTCGAAGTCGCCCGCTACCAGAGCCGCATGGAGCGCATCGGCACCGTGCTCGGCCTGCTCTTCTCGGGCATGGGCCACGTGTTCGCCGGGTGGCCGGTGCGCGGCACGCTGTACGGGTTCTTCTTTCTGGTCGCCCTGCTCGGCTTCATCTTGCGGCATGGCCTGCTGCGGGCGCCCTACGAGCCGCTGCCGATGGTGGTGCGGGTGGCGCCGTTGGTGGTGGTGTTCGCGGTGGTCTACCTGTTGTCGCTGCGCGAGCTGCGCAAGAGGCAGGGCTAGACCATGGCGCTCAAAGGCACGCTCAAAGACTTCGGTATCGCCGATATTCTTCAGCTGATCGGCCAGCAGACCAAGACCGGCACGCTCAACCTGAAGAACAAGGGCGAAGAGGTGGTGGTCTCGTTCAAAGACGGGAACATCGTTCGCGCCGAGGCGACCAGCCGAAACACGAAAGATCTCATCGGCTCGATGCTGGTGCGCGCGGCGTTGCTCTCGGAGCAGCAGCTCGACTTCGCGCTCGAGACGCAGAAACGCACGCTGCAGCGCCTGGGCGACATTCTGGTCGGGCAAGGCACCATTACCTTGGAGAAGTTCAAGGAGATGGTGCAGCTGCAGACCTCGGAGACCCTCTTCAAGCTCTTCGGGTGGAAGTCGGGCACCTACGCCTTCGAGCAAGTCGACGTCGAGGTCGACTCGTGGCTGGTGCCGCTGCGCGCCGAGTCGGTGCTGATGGAGGGGTTTCGACGGGTCGATGAATGGCCGGTGGTGAAGAAGAAGATCACCACCTACCGCATGACCTTCGAGCGCAAAAAAGAGCTGCCGCCCGCCCCGCTCGCGAAAGACACCTTCGATGACGCGCTCGATGACGCCTTCGCGGAGGAGAAGAAGGAGGTCAACAAGGGCGAGTTTCAATCGGTCGGCGAGAACGAGCGGCGGGTCTACGGCATCGCGACCGCCGGCCGGCCGGTGTCGACCATCATCGAGATGTCGTTGCTCGGAGAGTTCGAGACCGCCAAGGCGCTCTGCAACCTGCTCAACCTCGAGTACCTGACCGCGGTGACTCCGGCGGGCACGGTGGCCGACGAGGTCGAGTCGACCAGGCTCACCCGGCTGCTTGGCGTGGTGGGCCGGGTGGTGGTGACGATGCTGGTCGTCGGAGCGCTCTACTTTCTGGGCTCGCGGCTCGACCTGGGCTCGATTCGCCTGGGCTCGGGCAACGCCTCGACCTTCACCGACCCCGCGGCGCAGCGCTTCGCCGGGCGGCAGCAGATGTCTCGCATCGAGGCGGCGCTCGAGGTGTATCGGCTCGAGAAGGGCGCCCTGCCGACGACGCTTCGCGAGCTGTCTGAGGTCGGCATCTTGAGCAGCGACGATCTGCATTACCCGTGGCGCGACGACTACTTCTACCGGCGCACCGACAAGGGCGCGTACGTGTTGTTGCCTCCGCTCAGATAGCGGGTTGCGCTCTCGCCGTGGGTCATGGTTGAAGTGCCGGCCCACGATGAAGTCACTCCATGTCGAGATAGATGATGTCGACGTCGCCAGGGCGTTGGCGGGCGCCCAGAACGAGAACCTGAAGATCATCGAGCGGCGGCTGGGCGTGAAGGTCGGCCAACGAGGCACCGATCTTCACGTGTCGGGGCCCGATGAGGCCGTCGGCACCGCGGCCCGGCTGCTCGAGCAGCTGACCTCGCGGCTCGAGACCGGGCGCACGGTGTTCACCGAAGACGTCGAGCAGGCGATCAAGGTGATGGGCCGGCATGGCGAAGAAGGCCTCAAGGCCATGAATTCGCCCGCGATTTTGACTCAGCGTGGCCGGTCGATCGCGGCTCGGGGCCCGGCGCAGGCCGAGTACCTCGAGCAGATTCGCAGCTTCGATGTCGTCTTCGGCATGGGGCCCGCGGGTACCGGCAAGACCTACCTGGCGATGGCGATGGCGGTGTCGTCGCTGCTCGAGAAGCGGGTGCGAAAGATCGTGCTGGCCCGCCCCGCGGTCGAAGCCGGCGAGAAGCTGGGGTTTTTGCCCGGTGATTTGGCCGACAAGGTGAACCCGTACTTGCGACCGCTGTACGACGCGCTGGGCGACATGATGGAGCCCGAGCGCGCGGCGACGTTGATCGAGCAAGGGGTGATCGAGGTCGCTCCGTTGGCCTTCATGCGCGGCAGAACGCTCAATGACTGCTTCGCGATTCTCGATGAGGCGCAGAACACGACCGTCGAGCAGATGAAGATGTTTTTGACCCGGCTGGGGCACCACTCGAAGGCGGTGGTGACGGGTGATGTGACGCAAATCGACCTGCCGCAGGGCAAGAAGTCGGGCCTGGTGCATGCGCGGCGAATTCTCGAGGGCGTCGAAGGTATTGCCTTTGCCGACTTCACCGAGGTCGACGTGGTGCGGCACCCGGTCGTGCAAGAGGTGATTCGGGCCTACGCGCGCTCAGAGGCCGCCGAGCGCGGGGGCGTCGATGCCGAAGAGCGCGAGCTGCCCGAGCCACCAGAAGAGCCGATCAGCTGGTCGTCGGTGACTCGGTAAGGCGTCAGAGCACTTCGAGGCGCACGGTCTGGGCGCTCGACTTGTCGTCGTCGATGGAGCCGTCGATGCTCATGCTGCCTTCTTTCTTCAGCACCGCGCTGGTGATGCGTTCGACGACCTTGCTGAGCGAGTCGCCTTTTTTCACCGCCACCGAGATGTTGCGCGAGCCGTAGCTGAAGTCGATGGTGCCGCTCTCGGCGAGCTTCTTGCCCTTGACGGTGATGTCGAGTGAGCGCGAGAGGTGCGGGCCGTAGTCTTCGACCTCGTATTCTTTGGGTTGCGAGAGCGAGAGCTTCAGCCCTGTGAGCAAATCAGAGCAGCTCGCGGAGGGCGGATTTCTGAACCTTGCCCATCGCATTTCGCGGCAGCTCGGTGACGATTCGAACGTCTCTGGGGCGCTTGTGCGGCGAGAGCAGGCTTGCGACGAAGTTGCTCAGCTCAGCCGGGTCAACGGCCGCAGACACGACGACGAACGCGACGATCTTCTCGCCCAGGTCGGCATCGGGCGCCCCCAGCACCGCCGCCTCGCGCACCGCTGCGTGCTCGAGGAGCGCCGCTTCGACTTCGCCCGCTCCGACCTTGAAGCCAGCGCACTTGATCAGATCGGTCGCTCGGCGCCCGACGATTCGCACCGAGCCGTCGGCGCGCATGCACGCCATGTCTCCCGTATAAAACCAGCCCTCGGCGTCTTTGACGGCCGCGGTGGCATCGGGCCGATTCAGGTACCCCAAGAACACATTCGGGCCACGCACCGCCACTTCGCCAATCGTCGCGTCGTCGCGCACCGAGAGCGCCACCCGCGCGTCATCGACCAGCTTCAACTCAATGCCTGGCAACGCCGGGCCCACGGTGCCCGCGCCCGTCGTCGAGCTCAGCGGCACCGCCGTGTTGATGATCGTCTCGGTCAACCCATATCGCTCGAAGACCCGCTTGCCGGTCAGCGCCTCGATGCGCTGCTGATCTCGCTGCGGCAGCCCCGCCGACCCGCTGATCAAGACCCTCGCCGCCTTGAGCCCCTCGATGACGGTCGCGTCGGCAAGGGTCATGCGGTGGTACATCGTCGGCACCGCGAACAGCATCGAGCGTCGCTCGGCGAGGGCCGCTGAGGTCTCCCGCACCTCGAACTTGGGAAACCAGTGCAGCGCCCCACCGGTGCGAATCGAGCCGAACAGGCCCAGCACCAGGCCGTGCACGTGAAAGAGCGGCAAGGCATGCACCACGGTGTCTGCCGCGGTCCACTCCCAGACCTGGGCGAGGGCATCGAGGTTGAAGGCGACGTTGCGCGCCGAAAGCACGGCGCCTTTGGGCAACCCCGTGGTGCCCGACGTCGACAGAATCAGCAGCGGCGCGTCATCGACCTCTCGCCCTTCGAGCGGAGTCGACAGCCCATCGAGCGTCACCCGCACCGTCGGCACGTGCGGCACCCGGGCCTCGACCGACCCCGGCACCGCCGCCAAGGTCATCACCGGCTTCGCGTCGCTCACGATGTGCGCGAGCTCGAAGGTGCCCAGCTTCGGGTCGAGCGGCACCGAGACGAAACCCGTCGCCGCGTTGGCGATCAGGGCGACGGCGGTCTCGAGGGTGGGCTGGGTCCAGACTCCGACGTGGGCGCCGCTTTGAACACCCGCCGCGTGCAGGCGAAAGCGGTGCCCGGCGCAGGCCTCAGCGAGTCGCCGCGAGGTCAGCGTGCGGTCACCCACGCGCAACACGATGCCGTCGTCGGGCCGCTCGAGCCGGGGGAACAGACGGCTCATCGCCAGGTGGCGCTGAAGACCGCGCGCTCGACGGTCGATGAGAGGGTGGCGACGCGGGCGTCTTTGCCTCCGAGAATGCCGACCAGGGCCTCGAGCAGGCCAGCGAAAAACGCAGTCTGACGGCCCTCATTGACGGTGATCTCGAGCTCCTTGTTGCTCTTCTCTTGAACCTCGAGGGTGACCGGCAGGCTCTCGGCTCCGAAATCAGCGGCCTGCTTGAGCGCGCGGCGCGGGCCGAGCAGCTTCGCCATCGTCAGCCAGGGCCCCTTGAGCAGGTTGCGGCTCTGCAGCGAGCTGATCACGTGCCGGCCCAAGCGGTGTTGCTGCTCGAGCGCTGAGCTCACCGTGGGAAACAGCGCGGCCGAGGTGAGCTCGATCGCCTGAAACCAGACCGTGCGCGGGTACTCGTCGGCCAGGGGGGCATTCAAGTCGAGGCCCGCGAGCTTCAATTGCTCGGTGAGCTCAGCCGTCAGGTCGGGCGCCAGCACCTTCTTGAACACGGCCTGCACGAGGCGGCCAGGCATGACGCTCGAGTCACTCACTGAGGTTGAAATTGCAGGTGCAGCGGTTGGTTGCGAGCGAAAATTTCAGAGACGCGGGGTTTCGCTTCACGGCCCCAATAGACTTCGGCCAGGCCTCCGCAGGGGCTGCGCACCGAGAGCTGCCGCGCGTTGTAGGGGATGACGAGCAGGTCACCGGTGCGGGCCTGAATCGGCCCTGGCAGCACGTCGGCCGCGCAGGCCGAGCTCATGAACAACCGCACGTACAGTCGGCCGTCTTCTCGGAGTGGAATCGGTGCCCAGTCTTGGGCCCGCGAGAAGGTGTCAGCGAGCGGAGTCTGGGTCACGGCGGTGGGTGGCGCGCTGGCAACGGGTTTGCTCACCGCGGCGGGGGCTTCAGCCCGGGCGAGGGCGGAGGGCTTGGCTCCGGCGTCAGGGGCGGCACCGGTGACCGCCGCTCTCAGCGCTGCGCCGGCATCTCGCCGCGACAGGGCCGTCTCGAAGCACCGCGGAGGGAGCCCATTGCCGTCATCGCTGCGCTGCAACACGCCGACCTCGAACTCGCTGAGCGTGTCGACCATCGCGCATTGCTTCTGAACCCGCACTTTCCACGAAGCGAAGGCGTCTTGGAGGCAGAACTCGCACTGCTCGTTTTTGACCTCGTCGGCCTCGAGCTGCGGGAGGTTGTCGTTGCGGGCGTAGCGCTGGGCGAGGCCGGTGGGGTTCGGGCGCTGGCAGCGGCAGTCGCGCAGCTCGCGTGAGGCGAGAAAGCCCAAGGTGTAATCGCGATCGAGCTCGAGGCGGCCGCGGGCCTGGCCGAGCGCGGCCCATCGGTCGGCGGGAGGCAGAGAAAGAATGCGTTCGCGTTCAGTCGATGGGCCTCCGACGGGCAGCACCGGCTTGGCGGGCTCGACGAGTGCGACGGTGACGCCTGCCGCGTCGCGCGGGGGCACATTCAGGTCAGGCGCGGGGGTTTGAACGAGCACCGTTCGGCTCTTGTCGGCGACCGCGCCGGGTTCACGCGTCGGCGAGACGACCGCTGCAGTCGAGGGCGTCTTGCTCTCGCCCGCGGCAGACGCAGTCGTGCGGCCCTTGTCGGTGTTGGCCGCGGCCGCCGCGCCAACGTCGCCGCCGGGGGTGGTGACCGCTCCAGGCGAGGGCGTCTTGCCGTTCGCGGCCCCGCCAGTGTCACGCGCCGCTCCAAGCGCGACCGGCCTCCCCGCCGGAGCCTCGCCGGCCGGTGATGCCGCGGTGACAGCTCCAGGCGCGGGCGGTTTGCCGTCCGTGGCAACGCCAGTCTCACGCGCCGAAGACGCCGCGGCGACCGCTCCGGGCGCGGCCGGTCTGCCCTTGTCGGTGCTCGCCGACGGTACCGCTCCGCCCGCGGGCACGGGAGTGATGAGCACGTTACTCGCGTCACGCACCGGCGTTTGCACAACCACCGTTCTGCTCTTGTCAGGGTTCGGCACCGCGGCAGGTGCCGGTGCGTCGACCGCCATCGCCCGCTGCGTCGCGTCGACTTGCCCCGCGTGCGCGGCCTGCGAGCACTTGAGGCCTTCTGAAAAAAGCCACGTCTTGTAGTTCGCGTACTCGCTGAAGGCCTGCGAGGAAAGGCGCGCGAGGTCCATTCGGGCCTGGGCCTGCGCGAAGAGCTCGGGGCGGCTGTGGCCCGCGCAGTCGACGACGTCGCTTGGGCGATCGCTCAACCCGGTGCGCTTGGGCACATATTTCTTGTTCAGATAGGGCCGCTCGAGGTCG
>JANLPS010000236.1:0-28002 GCA_031367385.1 Archangium sp.
GTGTAGCTGAGCAGCAAGGTCGGTTTACCCGGCTTGAGCGGAGCCTGCGCGCTCAGCGTCGGGCTGAAGGCGATGAACAGGTTGCCCACCGCGTCTGAGACGGCGCCATAGGGGTGCGGGTGGTTGCAGGCTGCCAGCAAGGGGTCTTGCAGCGGCTGCGAGGTCACCATCTTGCCGACTGCGTTGATCACCACCAGAAAATACGAGCGGCATTGGCTGTTGAGCGTGCCGGAGCTGACGCTGTTCGGGTACGCCTCGAAGATGGCTGCGAGGCGATCGCTTGCCTGCACCACGAGTCTGGCCAAGAAAATCTGGCTGGTCGCCTCGACGAAGTCGGGCCGGGCCCCATGAATGTCGAAAGACCAGAGCGATGCGCCGGTCGCCAGGTCGAGCGCGGTGACTCGGCCATTGGGCTGCGCGGGGTAATCGGCGCAGACGAGCCGCGAGTTCCACAAGATGCAGCGACGCGAGGGCCCGTTGGGCGCATCGATCGAGCTGGGCGTATTGGCTCGCAGCCGCGCGGGGGTCTGAAAGAAACCCGACAGCGTCATCGCCCCTGCAGGCTCGATCACGAAGTCGTGCAGCTGTTTGGCCTCGACACCCGAATCGGGCACCTGGGTCGCGAGGGTGTCGTACGACCACGAATCGGTGAGCGCGGTCTGCGGCGTGCTTCGAACACAGACGTCATTCACGCAGCGGCCTTCTCCCTGGCAGGGCGAGGCCTCGGCACACAGGTACCCTTCGGGAGGGTTGCGAACCACGCAGGCTCCGGTCACGCAGACCTGCGCGGCCTTGCACGTCTGCATCGAACCGCAGGTGGTGCCGTCATCGGCCGGCGCCATGCCGCAGCCCAGCAAGGGGTTGCACACGCCAACCAGGCACTCGCCGTCGCCCGGGCAGGGAGGCCTGGGGAGAAACTCGCAGCCCGTCGCCGCGTTGCAGACGTCAACGGTGCACGCGTTGCCGTCATCACACGAGCGTTCTTGCCCGATGCAGCGCCCTCTCAGACACTGGCTGTTCAGCACGCAGGCGCTCTTCGGGTCACACGATGACCCATCAAGGCGCTCGGCTTCGACGCATTGGCCCAGCTTCACATCGAAGGTCGAGGTCACGCACGGGCCACTGGGCGTGCAGGTCGGCACGGCCACGCCATTGCCAGTCAGCGTGATCGCAGCGCTCATCTGCTTGACGGTGATGACTTGCGAGACCCTGCCAGTCACCTTGGGCGTGAAGCGAACGGTCACCACCGTCTCGCTCGACGGCAGTGTCGTCGGGAGCTCAGCCTCGAATGGCCCCGCCATGCCCAGCCAGCTCACCTCGAGCGTCACGCGGCCGTCGTTGATCACACTGAACGACTTCTCGTAGGTCTCACCGGTGACGTAGACGTTTCCAAAGTCGACCACTTGAGGCGAGAAGCGCAGCGAGTCGGCGATGGGTACCGGCGTCAGGTCTTGGTTTCGACACCCCGAAGCCGTGCCCATCACCACCGCCATGACGAACCCAACAGCCACCGATGTGAGTCGGGTCGTCACGGCCGGCGATACTCTCACTTCACCTTGAGCGGGCCCAGTCGACGATGACGACTGATGTAAGAGAGTAGATCTAAGAAGCAGTAGTGGTAGTGGGCGAAAACCTGTGGAGAACACGAATTACCGAACAACTTCAGTTATTTAACAATCCACCGGCTGTGGAAGAAACACTGAGTTTTCCGCAAGTACCCACATGTCATGAAAGAGGCGACCGGTTTCACACACCCAAACCGCGAATTCGGGTGGTCGATCCACAACCGGCGCACAGCGTTGTCGACACCGCGCTGAAGGCTATTGTCGGGGCCCAAAGCTCATGCCTGCCAGCGTTCGCGGTGAAAAGATTGGCCGGTACGAGCTGCTCGCTCAACTGACCGCAGGGGGCATGTCGCAGCTGTTTTTGGGAGCGACCACCGAGCCAAGCGGCGTGCGGCACCTGGTGGTGATCAAGCGCATCGTGCCCGATTCGGCAGGTGACGAAAATTTCATCTCGATGTTTCTCGACGAGGCCCGAATCACCGCGAGCTTCTTGCACTCGAGCATCGCGCAAGTGCTCGACTTGGGTAAAAACGACGGGGGCCTCTACGTCGCGATGGAGCTGATCAGCGGCGCAAACTTGAACGACGTCTTCGATGCCTGCGCGGCCCAGCAAGAGGTCTTGCCGCTGGGGTTTTCAGCCTCGGTGGTGCACGACTGCGCGCTGGCCCTGCATTACGCCCACACCTTTCGCACGCCTTCTGGAGACGACGGCTCGGTCATTCACCGCGACGTGGCGCAGAAGAACATCATGGTGACCTACGACGGCGAGGTGAAGCTGCTCGACTTCGGCATCGCCAAGGCCCGCAACGCGCTCTCGCGAACCAAGGCAGGTACGGTCAAGGGTACCGCCGGGTACATGTCTCCCGAGCAGGTGCGGGGTGAGCCGCTCGATGGGCGCAGCGACGTGTTCTCTCTGGGCATCGTGCTGTGGGAGATGATCACCGGCCGGCGCTTGTTCTCAGCCGGCACCGAGGCCGACGAGATGCGGCTGATTCTCAAAGGGCCGATCATGGTGCCCCACGAATTCGCGGAGTGGATACCGCGCTCGCTCTCTGAAGTGGCGATGAAGGCGCTCGCACGAGATCGCACCGAACGGTACGCGTCAGCCCGCGAGCTCGCCCGGGCGCTCGAGATTCAGTGCAGCGACGTGCTCTACGACACCGAGCAGCGCGACAGCTTCATGCACAAGCTCTTCGCCGAGCGGGTCGCCGCGATGCAGACGCTGTTCGAGGCCGCGAAGACGCCTGATCAGCCGCACCTGCTCGATGCCGCGTTGCTTGGGCTCGAGCTTCACTCGATGGCGATTTCACCGTCGGCTCCCCGGCCGGAGCGCGCAGCGCCCACCACGCCCTCTGCCAAAGCGTCGGGCCCCCGGCGAAAGAAGAGAGACGACGACACCTCGCGCGTCGACGAGCTGATGTTGCTCAAGGCCATTGAGGCTGACCGGTTGGCGCAGACCCGAAAGCCGCTCCGCAGTCACACCATGCCGTTCGTGCTCGCGGTGGTGGCCCTGCTGTGTGTGGGGCTCGCGGCGAAGATCTTCGTCGTTGACCGAAGAGCGACCCGCAGCGGGCTGCAGCGCTACCCTGGAGACCCGGTCGAAGAAGAAAGCGCTCCCGAGCCGCTGGTGGAGCCCGACCGGGCGGTGCCAGGCGTGGTCTTGCCGATGAGCGCGGTGACCCCGAAGGCGGAGCCCGTCGGCAACCAGGTGGTGGTGCTGCCGGCCCCGATGCTGCGCGTCGAGAAACCGGTCGAGCGTCAGCGGGGCGGGCAAGGTGACGTGACGCTGGCCATCTTCCCCGAGGCGAGCGTGTTTCGGGGCAGTGAGCGGCTCGGCAGTGGCAACTTGATCAGCTTCGCGTTGCCTGCGGGTACCCATCAGCTCACCGTGGTGGGAGCCGATGGGGTTCAACACTCGCTGCCGTTGCTCGTCGCGGCCGGTAAGAACAAGCCGCAACGATACCGGCTCGAAGACCTGCCAGCCAAAGCGCCGGCGGCTTCGACGCGCTGACTACTTCTTGAGCGCTTCTTCGACGTACTTCACGCCGTTCGAGCTGATCGCGGTGCCAGCCTTCGAGCGGGTGGCGTAGCCCTTGTGCTCACGGAGCGCCTTGGCGGCGTTCGGCGCGGCGAACTTGATGCCGTGCTTGGCCCAGAACTTCGAGGTCACGCCCGAGCTGATCTCGCCCTTGGCATTGCGGCCCAGGTAGAGGGGGATCAACGCGCGCAGAAGCTGATCTTTCTTCTTGCCGAGCTTCACCACGGTGGCCTTCTTCGGGTGGGCCTCGAGCGCATCGGTCAATGCACCGAGCACGTCATCGCCCATCTTGGTGGCGGCTTTCTTCACCGACTTCACGGCCTTTTCAGCGCGCTTGACCGGCGTCGACGCCGCCGCGGTCTTCTTGCCGGGCTTGGGCTCGATGCCGAGCGCCTGCTTGAAGTCGTGAAACTTTTTCTCGATGAAATCTTCGAGACCGTGAACTTCGAAAAACCCCTTGTGCACTTTGCTGGCTTTGAACGCCATGTGTCGTGTCTCCCTGCCTGCGAAAAAGAGACCCTTTCCTATCTGCAAAACGGCGTTTGAGGCCGAAAAATCGGCTCGGCATGCACTTGTGCGCGTACGGTGCGCCGGTGTTCACCTTGATCCTGATCGCGTTGACCGCTGCTCCCCGTGCGTTGCCCGAGGCTGAAGTCGTCACTTTCGTGCCCCGTCTTGATCGCACGGCCGACTCCGTGCCCTTTTTCAAAGCGGCTGGAACCCGGGTTTCGATGCTGCGGCCCGAGTCGTGGCGAGATCTGACCCACCCGCTCGTGCAGTTCGACCCGACCAGCGCGGAGTCGATCAAAGCCTCCGGAATCGATCAGACCGGCAGTTTGACCCTCTCGCAGCGCGGTGAGCTCGACGTGTCATGCGTCACGCTGAGCGACGTGAAGGCCTATGAAACGGCCTGCGAGCCCAGGCTCAAAAGCCACGGAGACCTGACCCGCATTACCATCGCCGGCGCCACCGTGGTCTCGACCAAAGATCAGCTCGGCCGGGTGCTCCTGGCCTACGCGCTCAAGGGCAAGATCAGCTGCGCGGCGACCAATCATGGGCTGAGCCTCGAGAAGGTGTTGCCTGAGTTGGCGAAGCTGGTCTCGGCGAGCAAGACGCCGACCGAGCCGGGGTTCAAAGCCGCCGCCGAGCTGCCCGGCGTGATGAGCGTGATTCGCCCCAGCGGTGCACAATCGGGCGCGGTGAGCCTGACCACCAACGGGCTGTCGGCAACGCTCGACGCGCAGACCACCGGAGCCGCGAGCTCGCTGACGGCCAAGCCCGGCCTGTCCGTGTTCGCACAGTCGAAGCCGGCCGGCCTCGCGGTGCTGCGGCTGCGCTTGACCACGGCGCACCTGGGCGAAGCGATGAGCTCCTTCTTGCGGCGCGTACCCGGGGGCACGGCGATGCAGCAGCAAGCAGAGGCCCTCGGCCCCTTGATGACCGGCAACGTGTTGGTGTTCATCGATCGCGCCGAAGTGACTGGCAGCCTGGGCACCGATCAAGCCCGGTTTCGCGCGCTGAAGATGGCGATTCTGATCGAGACGACCGATGGAGAAGCGGCGAAGACCGCGCTGAGCACCGCCCCCGTAAACGCCCGCAAAGACGCGCCGCGCTTCGGAGTGACCGGCGCTTTGGCCACCTTCAGCAACGACGAAACGGCCTTGAGCACCGCGCTCGCATCGGTTGCCGCGGCGCCCTCGAAGCAAGGCCACGCGCTCGAAGCGATCATCAACCCCACGATGGTGGCCCGGGGCCTGGCGCAAGTGCCCTTGCTCGACGCCATTCAAAACCCGGCGTTGGCGGGGCTGTTGGCCGCGGGTACTGAGCTGGGGCCGCTGCTCCTCGCCTCGGAGACCCTCACCGGGTGGGCCGACCCTACGAATGTCGCGGGGATACATCGCGCCCAGCTGACGTGGCCGCTGCGGGCCGACCGGTTTCATTGACCTGCGAACCTGCTGTATGACCTGCAGCGCGTGACTGGTGAAACCGAGCTTCCTTCAGAGACACAGACGCTGATCGACTGGTCGTGGCGCGATTCGTTGCGCTCGGCGGCTCGAGAAGTGACGACCTTTCTCCCCGCGTGGATGTACCTGGTCTACGGCTGCCTGCTGCTCAACGCCGAGCTCACCAACGTCGACCCGCCACGGTACGACCTGGTGCCGACCGTCGTCTTCCCCCTCGCGGTGTTCATCTTGTTCTCGGCCGCGCGCGCGTTCGGCGCCAACGACCTCGAGAACGCAGATCGCCTGCGCGTCTTTCTCACCAGCATCGCCCCCGCCCTGTTGCTGCCCGCGCTCAACCTGGCGCACCACAGCCCCTCGCCGCTGACCCGCGATGGCCTGCTGTTGGTCTACGAGTACTCGAACTTCGTCTGGGCCGCGCTGCTGATCTGGCACGCCTGGCGGCACGACAAGAGCCACCTGGTGCTCTTCTTCGGCATCGGCCTGCTCTACGGCATGTTCCTCGAGAACGGCGGCATCGTGCTGGGCTTCTTTCACGAGACCAACCTCACGCGCACGCAGGTGCGGCCCTTCGTGGCGCCGGTCGCGACGATGGTGGGGTGGTCGGTCGTGCTCTACATGGCGACCTTCGTGGTGTGGAAGCTGCGAACCTGGCTCCCGGTGCTCAAGCGCTCGACGCTCGCCTCGGCGCTGTTGGTAGGCGTGCTGGCCACCATGCTCGACCTGCAAATCGACCCCATCGCGACGGCGACCGGGTGCTGGGTGTGGCACGAGTCGTTGCCAGGGTGGTTCTACGGCGTGCCTCTGGTGAACTTCGTCGCCTGGCTCTGCGCGCTCACCCCCTTCGCGTACGTGATGCTTCGCGTTCAAGAGCGTGCCGGGTTGGCCGATGGAGCGCGGTGGCCCAAGCCCGTGCTGCGCACCCTGCTCACGTGGGTGCCGGGCGCGCTGGTGCTGGCGCTGGTGGTGTTCTTGTCGGCGACCGTGCTGCTCGAAGGCGCGGGCGGCCCGAGTTGGAGCCTGATCAGCGGCTTCATCGTCAAGACGTGCGGGCTGTGACGTTCGCGGTCTTCGCGCTGGCTGCCCTCGCGGCCGCTCCACAGTGGTTGGGCCCCAAGCCGCCGGCTGAGGTGAAGCGGGTGGTGACGGTCGCTCCGTCGCTCACCGAGACCGTCGTCGCGCTGGGCGCCACCGAGAGCCTGGTCGGCGTGAGCCGCTTCGACGAACAGGCTGAGGTCGCGGCTTTGCCCCGGGTGGGAGGCTTCAATGACCCCGGCGTCGAGACCATCGTCGCGCTCAAGCCCGACCTGGTGGTGGTGCAGATGAGCCCCGGCAATCAAAAGCCCATCGAGCAGCTGGCTGCCCTGGGCGTGCCGATTCTGGCGCTGCCGCTGACCTCGGTCGACGACGTGTTGATGGCGATGACCGAGCTGGGCCGGGTGCTGCACCGTGAAGATGCGGCGACCGCGCTGGTCGCGAAGTTCGAAGCCGTGCGGGCCCGCGTTCGGGCAGCGGCGAAGGCGCGGCAGAAGAGCCCGAGTGTGTTGCTGGTGTACGGCTTCTCGCCGCTGGTCGTCGCCGGCCCCGGCAGCTTCGCGCATGAACTACTGGTCGATTGCGGTGCGCGCAACGCCGCCGAAAAAGCGCCTACCGCGTACCCCACGTACCCCCTCGAGCGGGCGGTGAAGCTCACCCCCGACATCATCATCGACGCCGCTGACACCGCGACCGGCCGCGACGAGGTGAAGAAGCTGGGGCCGCTCCAAAGAGCACGCTGGGTGACGTTGACCTCGAAGGCGCTGCTGCACCCTGGGCCTGCGCTGGTGAGCGGCCTCGATGGGTTGTGCACCCTGCTTTTCCCCCACTGACGCACAGGGGCCTGTGCCCTCACTTGATGATGACCGAACCCCACAGCCTGGTGCAGCCCTAGTCCAGTGGCATGAAAATGGCTGAGCAGATCCAGGCAGATCAGGCTCAGTCGCGCGCGGCACGGGCCGTGCTCAGTGTTTCGGCATGCGTACCGCTCTTCTCGTGACCGCCCTGTTTTCGCTGCCCGCCCTGGCGACCGGTGAGCGCGTCCTGCTCACTCCAGTGAACAGTCCCCTCTCCGAGACGCTCTGCGTGTCGATGAACTGCGTCACCGACGGCGCACACGACGTGACCATCGCCGCGAAAGAGGTGAAAGGTGCGATGCAGTTCACCGTGATGTCGGCGTCGGGCCAGGTGAAGTTGACGACCAGCGCTTCACTCACCGAGGCGGGCACGGTGTCTTCGACTGACCTGGTGCGAGCGACCTCGCTCATCGTGAAGGCGATTGAGGGGCCCGTGACTCCAGTGGCCGATGCCTCGAGCGCCAAGCCCGCCTCGAAGCCAGCCAAGTCTGCGAAAGCCGTTAAACGGCCCAGCGGTAAGCTGCTGGCGAAGCGCTAAACCATTGAATTGTGGTGGGGGTTTCTCACAATCTTAGAAATTCGAGGGGGCCCCCCTTCCGCTTGGGGTACACAATTCGTGTATACGCGGCGGCATGGTTGAGGACATCCGGCTCGATTCGAAGCTTTCCGACCTTGCGCGCGACTTGAAATCACGGCCGATGCTGCCCGGGTTTCAGGCCACCGACGCCTTCACGATGCGTGGCCTCGACGAGTCAGGCAAGCCCGGCATGTTCGCGGCGGTGCTGCTCGCGCCTGCGCCGGTACCCGAGCTCGAGACGCTGACCACGATTCGCCAATTGTTGACCCAGAAGCTCAAGCAGCTCGACACCACCATCCCCGCGTGGCCGATCGTGGTGCAGGGCGCTCCGGAGATGATCAACGCCGAGACGGTGGTACCCGGTGGGCGCGAGCACTTCGAAGACTTGAAGCGCGCGCTCGAAGTGCGACGCATGCGCGCCCGCCCGAGCTACACCGAGCTGCCGGCCGCGTCGGTGCCTGCGGTGGTGATGTCGCCGGTGAAAAAGAGCCCGGCGCGCAAGGCAGTGCCGGTGAAGAAGGCGGCACTGCGTCGCCCTGCAGCGCGCCGCTCGGTCGGGCGCTGAAGCGCTTCGTTTAGGAGTCGACCAGCTCACCGCCGAGCGACTCGATAATCTCATCGGTGAAGGCGACGATCAGCGGCCAGGCCGCGCGGTTGTCGGCTTCGGTCGAGTCGACGATGACGGCGAAGTCTCGCGTGAAGTCGACGTCGAATGAGCAGGTGTAGCGGTTCGGTGGCTCGGCGCGAAACAGCTCGGCCTTCTCGGCTTTGAGCCGCTTCGAGACGAGCCCGGTATCGGTGGTCGAGACGATGACTGCGCCCATTTCTTCGGCGGTGTCCCAGTCGACGGCTCCCTCGAGCGGGTCGAGCTCTTGAGCGACCTCTTCGGGGTCATCGTAAATGTCTGAGTACTCGGTCGCCAGGTACGCCGCCTCCTCGACAGGAAATTGAACCCAGAGGTTGATGCGGCCGTCGGTTTGGGCGAGGCACCAAAAGCGGAGGTCGTGCCGGTCGGCGGCCAGCTTGACCGCGAGAAAGAGCTCTTCGGCGCTGCGCTTGGGCATGTTCCAGGCTTGTTCAAACGACATCGACGGCGACCTCTCCCAGCGGCTGAAGCATCGTGCGGAGCATCGCATCTCGGCGAGCTCTGCTTTTCACAAATCGCGTCGGGCCAAGAATGTTCAAGCGGGGAAAACGCCTGCGCAGCTCGTCGCGATTGGTCTGGGCCGACGGCTCGCTCGCTGGTGTCGTCGCGTTGAGCACCACCGCGGCGATCTTGATTCGACGGGCCCGCAGCGCTTCGACGCTGAGCGAGGTGTGGTTGATGGTGCCCAGGCCGGCGCGCGCCACCAGCAGCACCGGGGCGCGGAGGGCGCTGATCAGGTCGATGACGTCATGTCGTGAATCGAGGGGTACGTAGAGGCCTCCTGCGCCTTCGACCACGCCCCACTCTGAGCTGAAGGCCCGATAGGCGCGCAAGGTGCTTCGCCAGTGGGTCGGGCGGCCCTCGAGCCCGGCGGCGATGCCCGGCGCCAGGGGCTGTTTGAAGCGAAAGAGGCTGATGGTGTCGAGCGGTTGGTGTGTGCCCGCCGCAGCTTGAAGCCGAAGCGCATCGGCGGGCGCGTCGAGGTTGGTCACGCCGCTCTCGTACGGCTTGAACGCGAAGGGCAAGTGCCCGCGCGCCGCCAGCACCCCGAGCAACGCCGCCGCGACCTCGGTCTTGCCGACGTTGGTGTCTGTGCCTGTGACGAAGAAGCGCACGAGAAGGGTTGTACAGGGCGGCGCTGAAAAGGTGCCACACACTTTTTCAACGAGCTCGGCAGTTCTCCCTCGAAGAATTCGCTACGTCGAGGCGTAGGTCATCACCAGATAAAGCACCGCGCCGACGGTCGACGAGGGGTTTCGGTAGGCGTGCGGCTGGTCGGCGTGAAAGGTCAGCGAATCGCCGGTACCGAGCTCGACGCGCTCTCTATTGACCTCGATTTCAGCGGTGCCCGCGGCCACCACCAGGTTCTCCATCGTGCCCACCGCGTGTGCCTGGGCGACTTCAACGCCTGACGGCGCGAGGGTGAGCTCGTAGAACTCGGTGCCCCGCGACTGATCGAACGGAAACAGGGCGCGTGACGCGAAGAGGCCACCTTCAGACGCCACCGTTCGTGCATCGGCCCGTCGCACGACCGACGCGCCTCTCGTACCAGACGCACTGATCAGCGCCGAGAAAGGCACCTCGAGTGCCGTCGCGATCTTCCACAGCACGGTGACCGTCGGCACGCTCTGCGCGAGCTCGATTTGCCCCAACATCGCGCGACTGACTCCGCAGGTATTGGCGAGCCGCTCGAGTGAAAGCCCGCGCGTGACTCGAAGCCGTTTCAGGTTCTTCGCGACGACGGCCGTGAGCCCCTCGCCGCCTTTGACCTCTTCGTACTGCCAGCGCTGACCGCTCCGCTGTTTCGTCGAGCTCTCACGAACGGAGCGCACGCTTTACCGAACGACCTGAGCGGGCCACATCCACACCCAGACCCAGTTCGCGGGGTACGGAGAAGCCATCATCGAAGCCGGCGCGCGCTTCTGCTCCAACCGCTTTTGCCGAAACTCTTCGAAGTCGATGACCTGTGCCGCGCTCATGATGTGCTCCTCTTTCACCGGTAGAAAACAATCCGTTCTAACGGAAATCAAACAATCCGCTATGACGGATGGTCTGTCAAGGCAGCGCAGGAGACATCTTCAACCAATTGAAATTAGAAGATTTTTATGAGGGTCGCGTGAACGCCAGTGTTGAAGCGACCGGTCGAGATGACCCCGAAGCTGAGCGCCAGATCCATCTGAAACATGCCCTCGATCAGCGCGTGAAAGCTCGGGCCAAAGGCGGCGCCGTATCGAATGCGCTGGGTACCGGTGTCGCGGTTTTGCTCGCCGTAGACCGCGGTGTCGAGAAAGACGCCGATTTTGTAGAGGTCACGGGTCAGCGAGAACCGAAACTCGCCCCTGATGCCGGCGGCCGCGCGAACGAAGATGTCGCCGAAGACCGCCCGCAGGTGGTCGCCCAGCGGTTCTTCGAAGGGAAACAGCACGTCGCCGGTCAGCCACGTGCCGCGCCCGCGAATCCACACGTCGTGCCAGCCGATGGGAAACACCTTTTGATACAGCCCGTGCAGCTCGAAGAAGGTCGGCTGATCAGGGCGCCGCAGGTTCGCGTAGAGACGCCCATCGATTGACGCGGAGTGGCGGCGGTCCCACCGGCCTTCACCGCTCTCGAAGGTTGCTTCGAAGCGGGTCTCGATGAACGTTCGAAGCCGCGCGCCCGCGTCGATGGCGATGGTGGGCTCGGTGCCGGGAGGCGAGCGCGCTCCGAAGACCAAAAAGTGCTGCACCCCGAAGCCGGTGTAAAACGCGAGCCACTCAGCGAGCGGCAGCGACAGGTTGAGCGACACCTCATTGGTCGTCGAGTAGTAATTCTCGAGGTTCAAATCGCGGCGTTGGCGGGCATTGCCCTGCCCGGTCAGCAGCACGAACGGCCGAAACGTGCCGGTCGAGTCGAGCGCGGGAGTGAACCACTCGACCTCGGCGAACACCCGCGAGGGAAACACGTACAAGCGGTTGGCTTCGATGTCGTTGCGCAGGCCAAGGCCAGCCATCAGCCCCGCGCGCCACCGGTCGTCGCCCCAGAGCGCCGATTTGCCCTGGTAGTTCACCCCGAGCTCGAAGCCATCGAAGTACGACGAACGAACGTCGATGCCGGGGCCGGTGCTCCAGTCTTGCTCGGTGAAAAACAGGTGCAGCTCGTAGGGCTGCTGCGGGCGCACCAGCTGCTCACCCGAAATGGTACCGAGCATGCTCAGGTCAGTCAGCTGAGGGCCCAGGTGCCGCACGGTTTGAGACCGAATCAGCTCCCACTTGGGCATCTCGATGTTGAACGACTTCGAGAGCTCGGTGAGCTGCCGTTCGATCGCGGGTTGATTGAACGTGTCGCGCGGCAAATCGAGTGCCAGCCGCAGCCGCACCATGGGGAACGTGAGCCGGCCGCGAAAGACGATCTTCTCGAGGCGCCCCTCGTCGATGGTCACGTAGAGGGTGTTGCCGATCGGCACAGCGACGACCGCCGCCAACAAGTACCCAGAGCGCTTCAAGAAATCAGTGAACTGCTTCTCGACGGCCCCCGCGGTGGTCGCGTCTGGTTTCGCGTTCTGGGGCAGGTCGAGCACCGCGAGGTACACGTCGGTGGTGAGCACGCTGTTGCCCGTGATGGTCATCTCGAACGGCAGTTTTCGCGGCTTGAGCGCATCGTCTTCTTCGGGCAGCAGAATCAACGGCAGCTCGACCCCGGCGTCGTCAGGGTGCTCACTGCTGCTCTGAGGCTGACCAACGCCCGACGGCTGTGCGAGCACGGCCCCGGCCAGCATGAGCGACCAAAACGTCACGGCCACACGCTATGCGAAGTCAGAGCAGCCAGCCGGTTTCTATCGGCCTTCACCGCGTCAAATACTGCCCGAAAAAAGCGAGCGCATGGCTCACCACGGGAGCGAACGCTGCGCCCTCGGCATAAACCTCGTGGTGCTTGAGCCCCGGCAAGGGCACCAAGCGCTTCGGCTCGCGCGCCTTGGCGTACAGGCTGGTTACCTCCCCCCTCGAAATCAGCGCGTCGTCGGAGGGGAAGACGAACATCGACGCGGCGCTGGTCGACGCGAAGGCCTCGGGCTTGAACGAGAAGAGGTCTTCGAGTGATTCGAAGGTGATCTCGAGCCGCCAACGAGGGTGCTTGGGCGCCTCTTCGATGAGCAGCGCGCAGGTCTCGGGGTCTGACGATAGAATTCGCGGCACGGCGACGTAGGTCACCTTGCCGGTGGTGATGAACTCCTTTTTGGCCGCGTGCACTTTGGCGCGAAACCCCGCGAAGTCGGGGAAGTTGGCCCAGACCCGCTCGAGGTCTCCCGGCCCTGCGACGGCGACCAAGGCCTTCACCCGGGAGTCGAGCCCGGCCACGGCGGTCGCGACGCTGGCGCCGAGGCTGATGCCGAAGAGGCCGATGCGGCTCGCGTCGAGCTCGGGTACCGACTCGAGAAAGGTGCACGCGTTGCGAACGTCTTGCACTTGCGCTTCGGGCACCAGCCGGCACCTCGGCTCGCCGCCACTCTCACCGAAGTACCGATAATCGATGTTCAAGGTCGCGAAGCCCGCGTCATTGAACGCGGCTGCGTGCTTCGAGAGCCACACTTCTTTGGTCAGGCTGAAGCCCTGGCAGCAGACAATCACGGGCCAGCGGCCGTTGGGCCCAGGCTTCTGAGGCACTCGCAGCGTGCCCACCATCGGAGTGCCCTCTGAGAAAAACTCGGCGCGTCGTTCGTTCACGCGCCGCACCGTACCTCGAAAACAAAACAGCGAGCCAAAGTGAACACCTTCGTTCACTTTGGCTCGCCTTGACTCAAACGCTCAATGCTTCGGCGCTGTACGGCCCTGCGCCTCGGCGTTGATGCGGCTCGTCTTGATCGTCGTCGGCCCGCTCACCGCCAGGTTCGGCTTGAGCTTGTCGAACTTCTTCTTGCCGAAGCCCTTCACTTTGACGAGCTCCTCGGCTCGAGCGAACGGAGTCTTCGCCCGAAAATCGACGATGCGCTTGGCCGCCTTTTCTCCCACTCCGGGCAGCTGATCGAGCTGCTGCGCCGACGCGGTGTTGAGGTTGACCACCCCACTGACCTGGGTCTTCGAGACCCGCTTCGCCGCCAACGCTTCGCCCGAGACTGCCAGGCTCGCCGCCAGCGCCACCATCATGAAAGTTCGCATTGTCAGTGCGCCTCCATCGCGGTGACTTCGGTGGTGCTGCCTGCGACGTCGCGGCGCTCTGCTTGCTCGCGAACATGCAACTTGCCGTCGAGTGGCAACACATCGAGGTACACGTTCATCGACCCATCTCGATTGACGAACGCCATACCGGCCTTGACCCAAATATCGGTCTTGTCCTTGCCTTCTTTGATCGAAAACACCTGCAACCGCTTCCCAATATCCAACACGCCACACCATCCCTTTTCAGCGCTGACGACATGTCAGCACGAGGCGGCGACTGAGCAGCGGCCGTGCCAACGCCCTGCCCTGGGCGAGCCACCACGAGGAGTCTCCCGCGGGAGACCTGACGCAGACACTCCACTTCGGCCTCTCGTGCGGTGAGAGCCGCTGATCAAACGTCGGGCTGCGAGCGCCAGCGTCGATGCATCCACACCCACTGCTCGGGGTGACTGCGAATCGCCTGCTCGAGGCCAGCGGTCAGACGCGCGGTGAGCGATTCAGCCGTGTCGCCGGGCTCGAGGGCGACCTCGTGCATGCGCAGCTGATGCTTGCCCGCTGCGTCGCGCTGACAGAACCCGAGCATCACCGCGGCCCCAGTGCGGAGCGCGAGGTCAGCGGCCGCTCTCGGCGTCTTCGCCGGCTGCCCGAAGAACGGCACCCACACCGACTGAACGGTGGTGTCTTGGTCGATCAACATGCCCAAAATCTCGCCCTGCTTGAGGGCCCGCAGCATCGACTTCGCCGCGCCTTCACGGCCGCGCCAAATCGCCTTCAACTTCGCCGAAGCGCGAAAGGCATCGACCCACCGGGTCAATCGCGGGTCGCTGGTCTCCTTGGCGATGGTCTGACAGGGGTACCCGGCGAGCGCGACCCTTCGAGCGAGCAGCTCCCAGTTGCCGATGTGGCCGCTGATGAACAGCACGCCTTTTTTCTTCGCCAAGGCCGCTTCGAGCGCGGCTCTGTCGGGCTGCGGCCACTCGATGAAGGCCTCGACGTCTCGGTCGATTTGGCGCACGCAGACCAGCTCGAGCATGCTGCGGCCGAGGTGTTGAAATGACGCGCGGGCGATGCGCCGGCGTTCGGCCTTCGTCGCGCCAGGGTAGGCAATCGACAGTGAATTCAGTGCCTTTCGTCGCTCGGGCCAGGCCAGCGCGTAGGCGACCAGGCCCAGGCCAGAGCCCAACGCCGAGGCCCATCGCACCGGCAACAGCCCAAGCCCTGCGGCCGCGAGCCGAATCGCGAGGTACCTCACAAACCGCTTGAGTCGCTTCGGCCACGGGGTCACGTCAGAAAGCTCACGTGAAGAGCCACGCCCAGCCGATGAACACCAGCTGGAGCGGCAGTCGGGCCCACAACGTCCACGCCGGTACGCGCTTGCGACCCAGCGGCAGCGTGTTGACTGCCATGTTCACGTTGGCGGGGAAGACGGCGATGAACAGCGCGATCAGCCCCCAGGCCGCCAGGTGTTGAGTCGTTGGTACCAGCAACCCGATGGCCCCCAACACTTCGAACACGCCGCTGATCAGTACCAGCAGCCGATGCGCCGGCAACCAGGAGGGGATCATCGCCTCGTACACGTTGCTCGAGGTGAAATGAAGCACGCCCGACAGGCCCACGGCGATGGCCAAGAGCCACTTCAACGAGACGAGGAGCATGCGCACAAACTCCTACGTGTGGCGGGGGGCGAAAGCAATTCTATGAAGAATCGTTGCCGGGGGGCGCGGGTGCAGGGGCGCCGTTATGGTGGCGGCCCATGTCAAACCCGTCTGACGATGCCCCCGAAGCCTCCGTGGCCGAGCCCGCGAGGTTCGGCGAGGTGCCGATTCTGTTGTTCGTACGCGGTCTCGCCCTGGTCACCGTGCTGATGAGCCTGATTGTCGGCTTTCACGTCTATCTCGGCTTTCGGCTGATTCGAGACGCGCAGGTACCCGAGCCGTTCGCCACCGTCGCCTGGGCCACGCTCTGGGTCGCCTTCGCCAGCATCTTCGGTGGCTTCATCGGCGGGCGGCTGTTGCCCAAGCGCTTTGCCGGCATCTTGCAGTGGGTCGGCTTCGGGTGGATGGGCGCATTCGGTTTGCTGCTCGTCGGCACGGCCGCCAGCGATGTGGTGCTCTGGGTCGCTTCGAAACTCACCGCGGTCGACGCCTCGTGGTTGAGCTGGCGGGCGATTGCCGTCGTGGCCCTGACCGCCCCTGCGCTGGCCTACGGCTTCTGGGTCGCCCGGCGCCCGGAGATCAAGCGGGTCACCATTGACATCCCCGGCCTTGGGGCAGGTCTCGACGGCACTCGCATCGTTCAAATCTCCGACGTGCACATCGGCGAAACACTGGGCAAAGACTTCGCGCAGCTGGTGGCCGACACCGTCAATTCGCTCAAGCCTGACCTGGTCGCAGTCACCGGAGACATGATTGACGGCTCAGTCGCTCGGCTCAGAGATCAAGTGGCTCCGCTGGGCACGATGAAGGCCAAGCACGGCGTCTTCTTCGTCACCGGCAACCACGAGTACTACAGCGGCGGCGCCGCCTGGGAGGCCGAAGCCCGAAACCTCGGTATGACCGTCTTGCACAACGAGCATCGGGTCATCGAGAACGCCGGGGCCACGCTGATCATCGGCGGAGTGACCGACCTCGAGGGGGCCCGTTTCTCAGAGAGCCACACCCCTCGCGTCGATCTCGCTTTTGTTGGCTCACCAACTGGAGCGCCGCGCGTCTTGCTCGCCCACCAACCCCGCTTCTCAAAGGCTGCCGCGGCCCAGAAGGTCTCGCTGATGCTCAGCGGGCACACCCATGGCGGGCAGATTTTCCCCTTCATGTTTCTGGTCAAGCTGCAGCAGCCGGTCATCGGCGGGTTCGCCCTGCTCTCGGGAGTGCCCACCTACACCAGCAATGGCACTGGCTACTGGGGGCCTCCGTTTCGCATCGGGCCCCGCGGAGAGGTGACTGAGATCACCCTTCGCGCCGTACCAGGCTGATCAACCGCCCGCGTTTTGCGGGTCAGCCGGCGCGACCGGAGCAGCGGGGTTCGTCACCGCAGCTTCAACGCCGCTCGTCATTCTCTCGATCACCGTGGGCTTCTTGGCCAGCTCGAGCAGCTGGGCGACCACCTCTGGGTCGGCGCCATTTTTCGAAAGCGCGGCCAGAATCGGCGCGTAGCGGGTCACCATCTCAGCCCCGTCGACTGCCTGAGCTGCGCGATACGCATGGTTGAGCCCTGCGAGGGCCCGACCACCGGCTCCGAGGGTGCTGGCGTCGATGGCTGCGCCCAGGAGGCCCTTGAAGAACGACCACAGCCGTTGCCCACCGGTCATCGGTTGCCCAGCCGCGTCGCGGCCGCCAAATGCGTCGCCGAGGTCGCTGCCGGCCTTCATGAAGGGGATCAGGTTTTTGAGAAACTCGCCCTTGTTCTCATTGATCAGCGTCGCCAGCGCCTTGAGCGTCGCGGGGCTGGTGGGCCCGGTCGAGTTGGCCAAGAAGATCAGGTTCTGAATCTGAGCGAACTTCTCGGGCCCGAGCTCTTTTCGCAGGGCGACGGCGTCTGCGACAGGCAGCTCGCGTCTTTGAGTGGGGGGCAATGCCCCCGTGTCGACGGCGGGAGCTCGGTACTCATCGCGGTGATACTGCGCCCGCACTTCAGAATCTGGAGGCGGCTGCGCAACGGGCTCAGCGGTCACCACAGAAGGCGTGGCGGGTGTCTCGGCGGTCTCGGCGACGATCTTCGGTGCAATGCTGGGCGACCCAGCGGCAGCAGAAACGGGCATGGCTGGGCGACTCTTGGGGCTTCGGCCGGCGAACGTCAAATCGCCTGCTCACGCCTCGAAATACCCGGCGGTTGCGTCGAGATAGCTGCGCTCGTTCGACTCGCAACGGGCCGCGATGGCGTCGAGGCGAGACAGCTCGGTCACCTGCCAATACGACGACGCAGCCCGAAGCCCCTTGGCGAAGTCATCATTTCGCCCGTGCACCGCCACGGTCATCTTGAGCCACATCCACCCGACTACCAGGGTCGAGCCATAGTCCAAGTAGTCAGAAGAATGGCTGAGCATGCCCTCGACGTCACCGCCGGCTCCGCGCGCGCCCAGCGAGGCGGTCAGCGAGAGAAACCGCTCGAGGCCGGCGCGAAGGGGGTCGCTCTGCAGCCCCACGGCGGCCGCCGCGTCGAGATCGCGTGACATCTCTTCATGCAGCACGCCCAGCGCGGCACCGTTGCCCGCGATGGCCTTTCGCCCGAGCAGATCAAGGCTCTGAATCGTTGTGGTGCCCTCGTGAATCGAGTTGAGCTTCTGCTCGCGGAGCCACGCCTCGGGCGGGTACTCGGTCGAATACCCGTAGCCGCCGTGTATCTGCAGGGCCAATGCGTTGGCCTCGAACCCCTTCTCAGCGGGAAACGACTTCGCCATCGGCGTGAGCAGGTCGAGCACCCACTTCGAGCGCTCTCGCGTGGTCGGGTCGACCGCGTGCTCGGAGAGATCAGCATAGCGAGCCGTCATCGCGAGCAAGCACAGCGCGCCTTCGACGATCGCTTTCTGTCGCAGCAGCATGCGCCGAACATCGGCGTGGTTGATCAACGTCACTGGCGGCTGGGTCGCGTCCGCATTTCCAACTGGGCGGCCCTGGCGTCGCTCCTGCGCCCACGCGACCGACTCGAGATAGGCCACCGACGCGGTGGCCGCGCCATTCACGCCGACCATGATTCGCGCTTCGTTCATCATCTGAAACATGCAGCGCAGGCCTTGATTGGGAGCGCCCACCAAGTACCCGTGACAATCGGCTTCGTCTCCGAACGCCAGGGCCACGCTGGGCAGGCCGCGCCAGCCAATTTTATGAATGACTCCGCTGACTTGCACGTCGTTCGAGACCAAGGCGCCGCCCTCGAGGCGCAGCTTCGGTACCGCGAAGAGGGAGATGCCCTTGGTGCCCGCAGGAGCCCCTTCGATGCGAGCCAAGACCAGGTGCACGATGTTTTCGGTGAAGCTTTGATCTCCGCCTGAGATGAAGATCTTCGCGCCGCTGATCAGGTGGTGCCTCTGCGCCGTCGGAGTCGCCTTCGACGTCACGTCAGCCAGGCTCGAGCCGGCTTGAGGCTCGGTCAGCGCCATGGTGCCCGACCACTGCCCCGAGTGCATCTTCGGCAAGAACATCGCCCGCACTGCGTCGCTGCCGAAGGTCTCGATCAGGTGCGCAGCGCCAGCGGTCAGGCCTGCGAACCCGTAGGCCGAGAGGTTCGCCGCCATCAGATACGCGCTCGAGAGCGTGGCCACGGTCAGGGGCAACTGCTGACCTCCGACCGCGGCGGGTCTCGTCGCAGAGAGCACGCCCAGCTCGATCAGCTGTTGCCATGCGCCCTGCATCAGCGGGTGCGTCTTCACCGCGCCGTTCACGAAGGTTGGAGGCTCGCTGTCCATCGGGCGCCAAGTTGCGAAGAGGCTCTCTCTCGCCACTCGGCGGTTGGCGTCGAGCCACGGCCCAATCGTCGCCCGGCCATGATCAGCAAACGCCGGCAGCTCGCACAGCTTTTCGACTTGAGCGACCTCGTAGAGCACGAAGTCGACGAATCGATCAGAGAGCAGCGGGTTGGTCACAGCGCGCCCGCGCGGCGATAGGCGGTCAGCAGGTTGGTGCTCTGATTGATAAGCCAGAAGGCGTCGGGCAGAGGCCCGGCGAGCCAATCAGTCGACGGCACCGGCTTGGGGAAAGCATCGATGCGAAAATCGGGCGCGTGAATCGTCAAGTACGACGTCGTGGTTTCGAAGTACGGCACCCCGACCGTCGACCGTGGCACGCCGGTGAAGAGATAGGCGAGTGAAGCGGCCGTCGGCAGCCCATTTGCGAAGCCGTAGCGCACGGTGCGTTCGGCCTCTCTGGCCCAGAAGCCGGCGCCGTCGGCAACCACCTGGCTGCCAGCGACCGGCGTGCACGCTGACGTCGGAGGCTTGGTGCCAAGGCCGACCTGACACACCGAATTCTTGTTGAAAATGCCCGTGACGCCGTACTGATCATTGCCGAGCGAGACCGCGCTCCCCGAGCTGATGCCACCCACCTCCGAAAAGGGAGTGCTCTCGCGGGTGATGACACCACCGGCGGCTAGGTAGCGATCGACGCTGGTCGCGCCGAAGAGAAGCAAGCCAGTCGCGGTGGGGACTGCGTTCGTGGAGTGCAGCTGCTCAGAGCCCACGACCAGGGTCTCTCGGAGCTCGAACGCCCCACTGCCGATGTCTTCGTAGCGAGTCACCGCTTCGCCACCCCAGACCCACAGCGAGGGCTGGGCATAGGCCACGGTCGGCGCGTTGGTGATGGTGAACGTCTGGTTTTCAGTGGGGCGAACCACGGAGACCACCGAGCCGACCTGACAGAGCACCAGCGTGTCGGTGATGACCGTCGGGTCGCAGCCAGCCGGCATGAGCACATTGCTCAGAAATGGCTGATCACCGGTGTGGTCTTCGGCGACGCTCAGGTCACGGTGCGCGGCGCCGATCGAAGGCTCGAAGCGCGCGGTCAGGTAGTAGCTGCCTGGCACCTGTGGTGTGAAGGTGACGCTGGTGGTGTACCCGGTGCTGTCATCGGTGCCTGGCGCAGTCGCGGAGTGCTCGACCATTCGGTTCGCCGAGTCGAATACCTCGGTGACCACAGACTTCGCGATGGGGTTGCCACTCGGGCAGGCGAAGGGCGGAGGCAAGGTCAACGTCACGGTTGCCTGCTTGTGATTGAGCAAGACAATCGGCACCACGGCGTCGCTGATCACCGTGCGCACGGTGCACGAATTGACGAAGATGTTGTCATTGCAGCCGAGCACCCCGGCAACCGAGAGCAACAGGGTGAGCTGCATCGAGCGAAGAGCGTTCATGGGCGTGGCACGGCAGTGAAGGCTGAAAGGTATGGCTTGCGGCCCACGATACCCGGGCCGGGCCGGCAGATGGGGTTCAGTCGTTGCCCTTGATGCAGGCGACAGGTGTCAGGCGTTTGTGCACGCGCGCGAGCCCGGCCAGCTCGACTGATTCGAGAACGTCGTCGAGGTTTTTGTAGCAGGGGCCTGACTCATCGAGCGGGGTGTTGCGGGTGTTGAGCAGCACGCCGAGCCTGGCCATGCGGAGGTCGGTGTCTTTCTGATTGAGGGCGCGCTTCGCCTGGGTGCGTGAGAGCTGCCGGCCCGCGCCGTGATTGACGGAGTAGAGCGACTCGCTCGCGCCTTGATCTGCGAAGAGAATGGCCGAGCCCGTCTCCATCGACCCGGGGATCAGAATGGGGTGGCCGGTGTGCTCCCAGGAGGTGCCCTTGAGCGCCGGGTGATCAGAAGGAAACGCCCTGGTCGCGCCTTTGCGGGCGATGAACTTGCCGTTTTCGCGCTGAATCAGGTTGTGGCTGATCTCGTAGTACACATGCGCCTCGCCGCCGAAGACCAGCTCGAGGGCCTCGCCCACCGCGTCGGCGATCAGCAGTCGATTGGCGATGGCGAAGTTGGCCGCCATGTTGTGCAGGTTCCAATAGTCGTGACCGATGGTCGAATCGGCGTCGAACCAGACGTGGTCTTCGCGGTTGCGGGCCAGCGCGAGCAGCTCGGCGCCCTGCACGAAGAATTGCTTCGCGATGTTCCACCCGAAGCCACGGCTGCCGGTGTGCAGCATCACCCAGACCTTGTCGTCCTGGTCGACCTGCATCTCGCAGAAGTGGTTGCCTCCGCCGAGCGAGCCGAGCTGCGAGCGTTTGCTCCATGCGCGCTCGGGCACGTCGACGCAATCGTCATCGACCGGCAGGCTGGCGCGCTCAGCGACGTCGTTCGAGCGACCCAGCGCCTTGGCTCCGTGCCGCAGCACCTCGGGTACCAACTTGGCGCTGATCTTCTTCGAAGCCGACCCGCCGCCGATGCCGACGCCAATGCCGATGCGATTGATCACCTCATTGATCCACCGGCGGCGTTTCTCGGGGTCGGCCACGTCTTCACGGGTCAGCGTGGTGGCGAGCTGCACCATGCCGCAGCCGATGTCGTAACCGGCCGCGGTCGGCAGCAGCGTGCCCTCGGTTTCGATCGCGGTGCCAATCGGCACGCCGTAGCCAACGTGGCAATCAGGGGTGAGCACGACCCTGGTCGCGCCGGGAAAGGTGGTGGCGTTGACCACCTGGTCGAAGACGGCTTCTTCGACGCCAGAGCCGCCATCGGCCCCGAAGAGCAGCCGGTCGCTCAGAAACAGGTGGGCCTCGCAGCGCATGGCCTTGCGCTTGGGCAGCACCCAGTGACCCTCTGCCGCCTTTTCCAACGTTTGTTTCCAGCTCATGGCGCGCTCCGGGCCCTCTTGACGAGCAAAAACGCCTGCTCTGACGGAGTGTATCGATGCGGCGCACACCGAAGGCGTTTGACAAGTCGAGGCCGCATGCGCTTTGAATGCGCGACCATGACAACGCACTCCACCTCATCGACCTCGGCTGCACATCGGGCGGTGGTGGGTCTTTGGCAAAGCTGATCAGCTGAACCACGCGTACCCAATTCGGTTGGTGTTGCCGGCTGACACCGAGACGCCGGTCTCGGCGTTCTTGAAGCTCTCGGCGGGCTCGAAGCAGGCGTTTCTGCTCGAGTCGGTCGAGCATGGCGAACGGGTCGGCCGGTGGTCGTTCATTGGCGTTCACCCCCGCGCGGTGCACCGCTTCACCGTTGGTGCTTCTCCTTCGCCGTTCGACTTTCTGCAGTCGATGGTCGCCGAGCACCGGGGCACGCGCCCGCCCGGGTTTCCACCCCTCTGCGGGGGCGCTGTCGGTTTTCTCACCTACGACTGCGTGCAACGGCTCGAGCCTCGGGTGCAGCTGGCGAAGAAAGACGAGCTCGGGTTTCCCGAAGCGGTGTTCTTCGACGTCGATACGCTGGTCGCGTTCGACAACGCGCGGCGCGAAATGCAGCTGATCGCCCAAGTGCGGCCGAGCGATGGCCTGCCGCTGCCCCGGCTGATTCGCGAGGCCGAGGGGCGTCTCAGGGGGCTCCAACGCCTGCTGCTC
Organism: Archangium sp.; assembly: GCA_031367385.1. Lineage (GTDB taxonomy): Bacteria > Myxococcota > Myxococcia > Myxococcales > Myxococcaceae > JAEUJT01. Next base: position 22,790 of record JANLPS010000236.1, read on the forward strand.
CAGCCGTTCAAGCCGTTGATTTCGCGAACCTATTCGCTGCCAGTGCTCAAGCCACGGTCGACCAAGCCGGCGTTTCTGAAGGCGGTCGCCCAGGCGAAAGAATACGTTGCGGCAGGTGACTGCCAGCAGGTCGTGGTCTCGCAGCGGTTCGACGCAGAGACGGCGATACCGTCGGTGGCGTTGTACCGAGCGCTGCGTCGGGTCAACCCCTCGCCGTTCATGTTTTACCTGCGCGATGGCCAGCGAGAGCTGATCGGCGGGTCTCCCGAGCGGCTGGTGAAGGTCGAGGGTGACGTGGTGTCGGTGCGACCGATTGCCGGTACCCGTCGGCGGGGTGCGACGCCAGAAGACGATGCCCGGCTCGAGGCCGAGCTGATCAATGACGAGAAAGAAAACGCCGAGCACGTGATGCTGGTCGACCTGGGGCGCAACGACGTGGGCCGGGTCGCGCGCATCGGGTCGGTCAAGGTCGACGCGCTTCGAATCGTCGAGCGCTATTCACACGTGTTGCACATGGTCTCGCAAGTGAGCGGGCGCCTGGCCGACGGCAAGACCAGCATCGACGCGTTGCGAGCCGCCTTCCCCGCGGGGACGCTGTCAGGGGCGCCAAAGGTGCGGGCGATGCAGATTATCGATGCGCTCGAGCCCTGCCGCCGTGGGCCTTACGGAGGCGCGGTCGGGTACGTCGATTCGAGCGGTGACCTGGACCTCGCGATCACCATTCGAACCTTCATGCGAAATGGTCGCCGACTGTCGGTTCAAGCCGGAGCAGGTATCGTTCACGACTCCGTGCCCGAGGCCGAGTTTCAAGAGACGTTGACCAAGGCGCGTGCTCTCTTCAACGCCGTGCATCTGGCGGCGAAGGGGGTGCTGCCATGATCGTGATCATCGACAACTACGACTCGTTCACCTTCAACCTGGTGCAGGAGATTGGGGTGCTGGGAGCGAGCTTTCGAGTGTTTCGAAACGACGCTGTGACGGTCGACGAGGTGTTGGCGATGAAGCCCGATGGCCTCTTGATCAGCCCGGGCCCGTGCTCGCCCAACGAGGCCGGCATCTCGGTCGAGCTGATCAAACGCGCGGCCGGCAAGGTGCCGGTGCTCGGCGTGTGCCTGGGGCACCAGGCCATCGGCGCGGCCTTCGGAGGCCGGGTGATTCGCAACGCTCGCATCGTTCACGGCAAGGCCTCGCCGGTACGGCATCGGGGCGCTGGCGTCTTTCGCGATCTCCCTTCACCGTTTCGCGCGGGCCGGTACCACTCGCTGGTCGTTGAAAAGGCGACCTTGCCCAAGGCGCTGCGAGTCACCGCGTGGACGGATGAGGGCGAGATTATGGGGCTGCGGCACTCGAAGTTCGACGTCGAGGGCGTGCAGTTTCACCCGGAGTCGATTCTCACTGAGCACGGGCGCACCTTGCTGGGCAACTGGCTCGAGCGGAGCGTGCGATGATCGCGTCGGTGCGTAAGGCGCTGCGAGTCGTCAATTCATGCCGAGCGCGAGCCCGTGCTACTGCGTCAGCGGCGCGAGCCGAGCAAGCAATCACGAACACGCTCTTCGCGATGGAGCATGTGCGCGCGTCGATCAACAGAGGCGAGCGGAGTGCGACGTTGAAGACCGCGCGCACGGCGCTGCGAGTCGTCAACTCCTGCCGAGCGCGAGCTGCTGCGTCAGTGGCTCGAGCCGAGCACACAATGACGACCACGCTCGAAGCGACGCAGCATGGGCGCGCGTTGACCGACGGCGGCCAGCGAAGCGCTCTGATCATGAATGCGACGGTGCAGACGCTGCGTGGGCGCGCGTCGCCGACCAACCGCGGGCAGAGGCGCTCACGATGATCAGCGCGATGCTCACGCGGGCGATTGCGGGGCACCGTCTGTCGCGAGACGAAATGGCCGAAGCGGTGACGCAGATGCTCGAGGGCCGCGCGACCGCCGTGCAAGTCGGGGCCCTGCTGGCAGTGCTCGCCTCGCGCGGTGAGACCGTCGATGAGCTGATCGGAGCGGTCACTGCAGTGCGTGCTCAAGCCCAGATGATCTCGGTGAAGCGGCCCATCTTCGTCGACACCTGCGGCACGGGCGGCGATGGCGCGGGCACCTTCAACATCTCGACCGCCTCCGCCATCGTCACCGCCGCCTGCGGAGTGACGGTCGCGAAGCACGGCAATCGCTCGGTCTCGTCGAGGTGCGGCTCGGCCGACGTGTTGGCAGCGCTCGGAGCGAACATCGAGCTCTCCGCGCCGCAGGTCGAAGCGTGTATTGCCGCGACACGACTGGGGTTCTTGTTCGCTCCAGCGCACCACCCGGCGTTTCGTCACGTGGCCGCTGTGCGTCGGGAGCTCGGCGTGCGAACGCTCTTCAACCTGGTCGGGCCCCTCTCGAACCCAGCGGGAGCCAAGCGCCAGGTCATCGGCGTGTTCGACCCCAAGTGGGTGCCCCTGGTCGCGCAAGCCCTCGCCGCGCTGGGCGTCGAGCATGCCCTGGTCGTTCACGGCGCAGGCCTCGACGAGCTCTCAATCAGCGGCGAGACGCTGGTTGAAGAGGTGCGGGGCACCGAGCGAACGGCGTATCGAGTCACGCCCGAGACAGTCGGCCTCGCACGGTCGCCGGTAGAGGCCCTCAAGGGCGGCTCAGCCGAAGAGAACGCAGCGATCATTCGGTCGGTGTTGTCGGGGGAGCTCGGAGCACGGCGCGACGTCGTGGTGTTCAATTCGGCCGCGGCGCTCCTGGTGGCCGGAAGAGTCGCGACGCTGAAGGAAGGGGTGACCCTCGCGGGCGAGGCCATTGATCTCGGCGCGGCGGAGCGGGTGCTCGACCAATTCGTGCGCTTCACGAACAATGCGTTCACCACGCTCGACACGATCGTCTGCTCAGCCGAGCCCGAGGCGCTGATCAGCGAGACGCGGCGCTCGACCCGTTCGTTGTACGGCGCGTTGAGCCCAATCGGCGCGTCGCTCAAGGTGATCGCCGAGGTCAAACGCGCTTCTCCTTCAGCCGGAGCGATCGCCGACATCGCTGACCCTGTTTCATTGGCAGCCCGATACTCAGCCGCGGGTGCCGCGGGTGTCTCGGTGCTGACCGAGAAGAATCATTTCAAAGGCTCCCTGGCCGATCTGCTCGCCGTGTCGGCCGCGCCCCAAATGGCTCCGACGCTGCGAAAAGACTTCGTCACCCACCCTGCCCAGATCATCAATGCCCGTCGCAGCGGAGCCAGCGCAGTGCTGCTGATCGCCGCTGTGCTCGGCTCGAAGCTCAAGCACTTCATCTCGCTGTGCGAGAGCCACGAGATCGAGGCGCTGGTCGAAGTGCACGACGCCGAAGAGCTTGATCAGGCCCTCGCGGGCGGTGCGCACATCATCGGCATCAACCACCGAGATCTCCGGTCGTTCGAGATTGATCTGGGCTTATCAGCGCGGCTGATCCCCCGCATTCCCTCGTCGGTTCGGGTGGTGTGCGAGAGCGGCGTGAAGTCGCTCGACGATGCGAAGAAGCTTCGCGAGGGCGGTGCCTCGAACCTGCTGATTGGCGAATTTCTGGTGCGCAGCCCAGAGCCGGGCGCACTCATTCGCGCGCTGGGTGCTCTGTGATTCGCGTGAAGATCTGCGGTATCACTCGGCAAATCGATGCGACGCGGGCCTGCGATCTGGGTGCCGATGCCATCGGGCTCAACTTTTGGCCCAAGTCGAAGCGCTGCGTGACCGTGAGTGGCGCACGTAAAATCGTTCGAGCCGCCTCCCCGCTGGTCTGGGTGGTTGGGCTCTTCGTCAATGCGTCTCGCGACGAGATCAACGAGACGATCTCGAGGGTCGGCCTCAACGCGATTCAGCTGCACGGTGACGAATCGGTGCGCGACACCACGGGGTACCCGGTGCCTGTCTTCAAAGCGGTGCACGTGAAAGACAAAGTGCCGACGATTCGGTTCAAGACGCCGCTCGTGCTCGACGCACAGCAACCCGGCTTCGGTGGCGGTGGTGTGGCATTCGACTGGTCTCTGGCTCGACAAATCGCCCGCGAGCACGAGGTGCTGTTGGCCGGAGGCTTGACGAGCGACAACGTGGCGGCGGCCATCAACGCGGTGCGCCCGCTCGGCGTCGACGTGGCCAGCGGAGTGGAATCATCTCCGGGAATCAAAGATCTGAAGCTGATGCGGCGATTCATCGAGGCCGCGAGGAGCACGACATGACAACCGGTCGCTTCGGCGCCTACGGCGGGCGGTACGTGCCCGAGACCCTGGTTCCCGCGCTCGATGAGCTCGAAGCCGCGTGGAATGCCCGTGGAGCCGCATTTCAGGCCGAGCTCGACGAGCTGCTCGCGCGGTTCGCGGGTCGCCCGACGCCCATCACCCGAGCGAGAAATCTGCCGGGCACTGAGCGGGTACAGATTCTGCTCAAACGTGAAGACCTGCTTCACACCGGCGCGCACAAACTCAACAATGCGTTGGGTCAGGTGCTGCTCGCGAAGCGCATGGGCAAGCAGCGAATCATCGCCGAAACCGGAGCAGGCCAACACGGCGTCGCGACGGCCACGGCCTGTGCGTTGCTCGGCCTGCCCTGCGAGATCTTCATGGGCGCGGTCGACGTCGAGCGGCAGCAGCCGAACGTGCTCCGCATGCGCCTGCTGGGGGCGAAGGTGATACCGGTTGAGAACGGCGCGAAGACGCTCAAAGACGCGCTCAACGAGGCGCTCCGCGACTGGGTGACGAATGTTCGAAACACCCATTACGTGTTGGGGAGCGCCGCCGGGCCGCACCCTTTTCCCACCATCGTTCGCACGTTGCAGTCGGTCATCGGCACCGAGGCGCGTGCGCAGTGTCTCGCGCTGACCGGCCGGCTGCCTGACGCGGCCATCGCCTGCGTCGGAGGAGGCTCGAACGCCATCGGCCTCTTCTCGGCCTTCATCGAAGATCCCTCGAAGCTGGTCGCGGTCGAGGCTGCGGGGCATGGGCTTGAATCAGGTCAGCACGGCGCGTCGTTGCTCAAGGGCGTGCCCGGGGTGCTCCACGGCGCGCGGAGCTACGTGCTGCAGAATGAAGATGGGCAGATCACCGACGCGCATTCGATCAGCGCTGGGCTCGATTACCCGGGCGTGGGCCCCGAGCTGTCGGCGCTCAAAGACAGCGGGAGACTCACGCTGATGTCAGCGACCGATGATCAGGCGTTGGCGGCGCTGCTTCAGCTCGCTCGGCGCGAGGGCGTCATTTGCGCGCTCGAATCGGCGC
>JANLPS010000280.1:0-1670 GCA_031367385.1 Archangium sp.
GGACCTCAGGCAACGCATGCGACTCTTACTGCTGCCGCCACGCCGTCCGAAGCGCAGTTTTCCACGCGTCGTGAAGATCAAGATGAGCGCTTACGACAAGAAATGGGTCCAGCGCCCCGCTGCTAAATGACCAGCATTGGGGCTAAACGCGGTCACGAACGTGGCAATTGCTCGCTTTGCGACGAATGGCTCGCTCGACAGGGCCTTCGGCGACGCAGGCGTATGGGTCTCCAGCGCCCTGTCGGGAGCGAACGGGGCGCGGGTTCAAGCGGACGGCAAGATCGTATTCGGGGGCCGGGTTGACGACGCAAGCGTAACACCGGCCTGGCTGCTTGGGCGTCTTCATGCGTTCGGAGTACTCGACTCGTCGTTCGGTACGGCTGGTTTCGCGGTGTCGCCGACGATGCAGCCGGCAGTCGCCGGGCCGATCGAGATCTTGAAAGACGGCTCGATTGTCGTCGGTGGAGTCGCCAGACCCAGCAGCCCCGACGTCGACTTTCTCATCGCGAAATACGATTCGACCGGGAGACTCGACCCAACCTTCGGAGCGGCTGGCGTCGTCACGCGCTCGTTCGGGCCGAGAGCCGACTGGTTGCAGAGCCTGCTCGTTCAGCCCGACGGCAAGATTCTCGTGGGTGGGCAAACGTTAATCGCAAGCGACGCAGGGACGATGTGCGATCTCGCCTTCGCTCGTTACAACGGTGACGGCTCACCGGATCTCACCTTCGGGTCTGGCGGCAGCACCACCACTTCGATCGGCTCGGGCTGCGCCAACACCGTGGGCATGACGCTGCAGGCCAACGGGGCCATCGTCGTCGTTGCGGGGGTTGCCTTCACTCCGAACAGCGATTGCTTCCTCTTGCGTTTCACGCCGTCGGGCCAGCTCGACCTGGCCTTCGGCGCGAACGGCGTCTCCCGCACCGATTTCTCTGGCTCTGACGACTTCCCGGCGGGTCTGTCGTTGCTCTCGAACGATGCGCTGGTCGTCGCCAGCCAATTTTCGATCACGACCGATGCTGGCACCTCGTACTCGCTGGGAGTCGCGCGATACTCGGCGAACGGCGCGCTGATCGACGCCGGAATCTTGGTCACGCCCTTGGGATTGTCGTACGCGTACACCGGACAGACCCAGCTGCTGCAGGCCGACGGCAAGCTGGTCCTCGCCTCCTCAGGGCAGCTCACGTCTGACGCAGGGGTCAATACCGTCATGCTCCTCAGCCGATACGCATGCCCGTGACCGCACGGAGCGTTCTCGCCAAACCGGCCCCGCGAAGCGAAACGGAGCCACCATGCCCGGCAAGCACCTCGGCGAAGAATGCGAGGTCACGCTGCAGGGCAAGAAGCGCCTGCTCGAGGTCGTGGGGGTGAGCTGACGCGCGGGCCTTCACGCACCCGCAGACGGCAGAAACTGCGTCAGGCACGCGGTCAACTGGGCCCGATCGAGCGGCTTGGTGAGAAACCCTTGGGCTCCAGCTTGGAGCGCCAGCTTGCGCTCGGGGCCATCGAGCGCGGTCACCATCACCACGGGTATCTGCGACAACGTGGGGTTCGCTTTGATCAAGCGCACGACGTCGTACCCGCTCATGCCTGGCATCATCAAATCGAGCAAGACGAGGTCTGGTGGCTGCGCGGTCATGCACTCCAGCGCTTCTTCGCCGCTCGCCGCCAGC
>JANLPS010000282.1:0-25097 GCA_031367385.1 Archangium sp.
AGCAGCCCCCCGAAACGTCGGCCTCTCATCGCGCGATGCCGCAGCCGCACAAGATGGCGGTGTCGCTCGAGGAACTTCATCTCAGAACGCACTGACTGCCCGCGACGCACTAGCTCGAAACGGCGGCCTCTCATCGCGCGATGCCGCAGCCGCACAAGATGGTGGCGTCGCTCGCGAAATTTCAGCGCAGAACGCACTGACTGCCCGCGAAGCAGCCCCCCGAAACGTCGGCCTCTCATCGCGCGATGCCGCAGCCGCACAAGATGGCGGTGTCGCTCGAGGAACTTCAGCTCAGAACGCACTGACTGCCAGCGACGCACTGGCCCGAAACGGCGACCTCTCCTCGCGCGATGCCGCAGCTGCACAAGATCGTGAAGTTTCCGGCAGCGACGCTGGGGCTGCGCGTGATTCAGCAGCTCCGAGAGCTGGGTTGCGCGACGCAGAGGCTCCTCGCGATGGCGGCCTCGCGGCAAGTGACGTTCGCCCGCGAACGACCCGCGACGGGGGCCCGCCAACACGCGACCCCCGCCCAGCTGCCCCACGATCAATGCTGGAGCGCCCGGTCGACGAAGCACGGGTCGCCCGAGTGCTCGCGAGCCTCGATACCCGCGCCCGCGCCGGCCAGCTGCTGCTGGCGTACCCCCAGCTCGACAAGACCGCGCCCGTCGAGGTCGGAGGCGTGGTCTTCGTCGGCAACCTCTTGCGCAAGCCCGAGCAAGCCAAGGCACGCATCGACTGGTCAAAAGCCAACGCAAAGGTGCCGCCGTTCTTCGCCATCGACATGGAGGGCGGCCCGTCGAACCGCATGAAGCGCGTCAAAGAGGTCGCCGACCTACCCTCCGCCAAGGAGATGGCCTCGCTCAGCGACGTCGAAGTCTGGCAGTGGGGCGCGCGGGTCGGCCTGGCGATGCGCGAGGTGGGCCTCAACCTGAACCTCGCACCGGTGCTCGACGCGGCGGGCACCGGGCACATGGCCAGAAACATGCGCTCGTTCGGCGCTGACAAAACCCTGGTGGCCAAGAAGGCAAAGGCCTACGCGAAGGGTCTGCTCGAGCAGGGCGTGATGCCCTTCGGCAAGCACTTTCCCGGCTATGGAGACATCGAAGGCGACTCAGATCACGCACTGGTCACCATCGACTGGAGCAATGCCCGGGTGCTCGAAGAGATCTCGGTCTTCGCCGAGGCCCGCGACGTGCTCGGCGGCGTGATGTTGGCGAACGTGGTCTACCCGGCCCTCGAAGACGTGCCGGCGATTCTCAGCCCGGTGGTCGTGCGTGAAGCCCACGCGCTCGGGTTCGTCACCATGACCGACGACGTGTCGATTCAACTGCTCGCCGATTCGATTGGCGGTACCGGAGAAGACGTGTTGGTGAAGGCGTTTCTGGCGGGCAATGATCTGCTGCTGACCACGGCGCCCCCCGATTGGAACAAGGGTCTCGACTACCTCGGCATCTTGACCCGTACCGCCGAGGCCTCACCCGCGAACAGGGCGCTGCTCGACGAATCATGCGCGAGGGTGTTGCGGCTCAAAGACCGCATGGGTCTGCTCGAAGGGCGTTGACGCGCACCTGGTAGTCAATTCGCTCACTGCGCTTCTCTTCGAGCCAATGCGTAGACTGCGGCGTCTCTTTCGGGGGGTCTCGCATGCTCCGTGGCGTTTCGCTCTTCGCTTGCAGCGTGGCGCTAACTGGATGCTGCATTCTCATTCCCACGTCGAAACCTGACGCGGGCCGGCCGGGCTCTGGTGGCGGCTCCGGTGGAGGGTCGGGCGGCGGCGGCGGCGGCGGCGGCGGCGGCGGCGGCGGCGGCTTCGGTGGCGGCAGCGGGGGCGGTTTCGGCGGAGGCACCGGCGGAGGCACCGGTGGCGGCTCAGGCGGCGGTGGCGGTGGCGGTGGCGGGAGCAGCACCGTCGATGCGGGGCCTCCTCCACGCGTGACGGCGGGGGCGGCGCCGGCCTCGGGCAACTACGGCGACAGCATCACCATTCGCGGCACCGACTTCGGTACCCAAGGCACGTTGCGCATCGCCAGCGGTATCGGCGTCATCTCGGTCGCCTCAGCCACGTTGAAGACCGACGCTGGCGAACAGTGGAGCCCCGACACCATCGTCTTTCGCTACCCCTTTCCCGCCGAGGGCAACATCACCATCGCCACCAGCGCAGGCATCGCTGACGCGGGCACGTACACGCCGTCGTGGGTCCCCGGGGTGGGGCTCGCACAAGAGCAAGACGTGTACACGCCCTTTCCCAGCACGATGCGGGTCGCAACGGGCACCGTCGCGGGCACGATTCGGTACCCCGACATCGTCGGTGCGTTCAGCTACGGCGGCTGGGGCGTGATGCTGCATGACTCCGCGGGCCCGAGGCTCTTCAAGATTCAAGCGCCGACTGGGTACGGCTCGGTGCTCTCGCTCGCGCTCACGCAAGGCTCGGGTTCGCAACCAACCGGCGTCGCCCTGGTGGCCGACCAGGCGCAAGACGGCGGCGTCGATGCTGGCGTGACGTACACGTATTCACTCATGAATCTGGCCTGGCATTCAGGTGTGCCCGACCTCGAGCCCACCGGTACCAAGGCCCTGGCGGCGCTGGGCAGCGGGAGTGACAGCAGCGGGTTCTTCGCGTGGGCGCTCTCGACCAGCGGCACGATGATCAGGCTCCGCCCGGGCACCCCGTGGTCGGTCGACAAGACGCTCGCACCGCCAAACGGGTTCGGCGGCCGGCTGGCGCAGACGTTCTTCTCAGGCACGACGCTCGTCAGCCAGTGGACCTTGAGCCGCTCGACGGGCTTTCCGTTCTACAAATATTACGAGCACCCGGTGTTTGCGTTCGCGAGCCCCGACCAGTCGACCTGGGGCGCCACCCAATCGAGCGTGAGCGAAATCGACGGCTCCCTCGACGGCGTCAACGTGAACGCCGCGAGCGATGGGCGCCTGAGCATCGTGTACACGGGCGGGTACAGCACCGCGTTCTTCCAGGCGATTCACTCGTGGGTCTCGGAGGTGCACCGCGGCACGGGTGACTTCGTCGCGGCTCCGGTGCTCGCTTTCGGCACTTCGTTCGTGCTCGCGGCGAATGCCTCGGGCGGGTTCTCGGGCGCTGCGTGCGATGACAGCGGGCTGCGGGTCGCCTCAGCCGTGGCCGACCCCTTTGGCGGCGGAGTCATTTCGAACGCCGGGACAGAAGTGTCGGTCTGGCCGTGTGACGGGCGCGCGTGGCAGGTCGTCGGCGAGGCCGATGGCACGGCGATGGTGCTGATCGAGACCGGCGGGCGCCTGTATCTGGTCAAGAAGCGCTGAGCCGCGGCTGGTGCTCAGGCGCCCTCGAGCCTCGGCACCAACGAAATAATGTCACGGGTCGCGTCCCGAGCCTCCTCGAGTCGCTGCGCGACGCGCCGCTCAGTTGATGACGACGTTGCAGCTGCACGGCGTCGTGCCATCGCACAGGCCCGACGCGCCCAGACACAGCAGCCCGTTGCAGCAGCTGCTGCTGCCCGATGTACACGCCTGACCGGGGCCATTGCAGGTCGCTGCGACGCAAGCACCCGACGTGGCGCCCGCGACGATCGAGCATGACGTGCCTGAGCAGCAGTCGCTGCTCGCGGTGCACACCCCGCCGGTCGGCTGACACGCCATCGGTGCCTGACAGCTGCCGTTGGTGCAGACCCGTGAGCAACAGCTCGCGCCGCTCGCGCACGCGCTTCCGTTCGCGTTACAGCTGATGATGCCGCCGTCACTGCCAGTGCCAGTGCCTGTGCCACCGTCGGCCCGCACACCACCATCACCGCCGCCGCCTCCGCCCTCGTTGAAGGGCTGACACAGACCGCTCTGGCAGATGCCTTCACAGCACTTCTGCGACGCGCTGCAGGTCGCGCCGAGCGCCTGGCACAGCGGCGTCTGACACGAGAGCACGCCGCCATCACCAGGCAGACACAACGAGCCATCACAGCACTGGTCGCTGAATTGGCAGCTCTTGCTCGCGGCGATGCAACACGGCGCGGTGCCGGTATACCCGGTCGGGCACTGGCCCGAGCCACCCCCAAAGCACCGGGGGATGCCCGACGAGTCGAGCTTGCAAACGTCTTTCATGCCGTCGCAGCAGTTCTGCGAAGCGTTGATGCCACCGCCATCGGGGAGCACCTTCGCACCACAGATGTTGCCAGTGCCGTTGCAGCTCTGACCGTTGTCGCATCGGCCTCCGCTGCACATCACGCTGCCGTTGGGGTTCACGCCGCCGCCGCAACAGGCATTGTCGCTCACACAGCTCGTACCGGTGAGCCGGCACCCGTTGGCGGGCAGGCACACCGTCGCTCCAGAGCCCGGGTCGAAGCAGGTACGCGAGCAGCAATTCGAGCCGCCGCTGCAGGGGTTGCCCTCTTGCGTACACCCGCCGCCGCCGCCGCCGGTGATGTTCAGGCACGCACCCACCCCGCCGTCGTTGACGCTGCAGGCGGCGCCGCAGCACTCCGCGTTGTGACCGCAGCGATCGCCGTTGGGCTGGCAGAAGTACGCCTTGCCGCACTTGCCGTTCTGGCACAGCGACGAGCAACAATCGGCGCCAGCGGCGCACGAGTCTCCGAGCACCTTGCACACGCCTCCCCCGGGTATCGCCGCGCAGGTGTTGGCGTTGCAGACGCCGGTGCAGCAATCAGAAGGCGCGGCGCAGGTCGACCCCGTCGCGGTGCAAGCGTTGGCGCCGCACAGGCCATTCGCACCACACGAGCCATTGCAGCAGTCAGCGGCGGCTGCGCACGACGCGCCCGCGGGTTTGCAAAACATCGAAGCCGTACAGACCGACCCAAGGCACTGACCATCGCAACACGGCACCGCGCCGCCGCAGGCCTGACCCGTTGCGTGGCAGCTCCCGCCGTCGGGCAACATTGTAGCCCCGCCACCGCCTCCGGCACCGCCGCCCGAGCCGCCACCCGTACCTCCACCCGTACCTCCACCCGTACCTCCGCCCATACCGCCGCCGGTCGAGCCACCATCGACTCCCACGGGTGACTGACCGCAGGTGCAGGCCTGCAACGACAACAGACACACCATCACTGCGAACTGTAAGCGCATGGAGAGCTCCGAACGGCGAACCGGCCCCGTCACCCTATGCTGTCTGCGCGAGGCTCGCGAAAAATCACACGGTGCGCACACACTGACCCACCCAGGCGAAAGGCCCAAGCAGATCACCGAAGTGGTCACCCGCGACCGGTTTCGCAGCGTTAGCAGGGGCGATTGTGCGCTCAACGCGTACGCAGACAGTGCAGCCCAAAACGGGTGAGCTTCGAGGCGCCGATGCGGCGTCTCTACACCTGCCCCATGCGAACCGATCTCTTGTTCATCGCGGGTCTGGTCGCCCTTGCCGGCTGCAATGGCGTCATCGACCTGCCCTCGCAGAGCGGCGCAATCGTACCCGTCACCGACCCGAACCAAGACCCGGAGCCGACCGCCGAAGCCGACCCGCATATCTTCAAGTGCGCCGACCCGACCGCCGACCCGACGGTCAGCACCGTCTCGCGCCTGAGCCGCACCCAGTACATCAACTCGCTGCGAGACATTCTCGGGCACGGGCTCTCTGCGCCGCAGGCCGACGCGTTCATGGCCGCGGTCGGCACTTCACTGGCTCGGCTGCCGCGCGACGGCTCGGGCGGCAAAGCGGTGATCTACGACACCCAAGATCAAGGGCTCAATGGCCTGGCGGCGACGGCGCAATTCGAAACGGCGCGTGCGTTGGGCACCAACCTCACCAACAACGGCAGCGTCAAAGACAGCTTCATTCGCGGCATCGCCGGCACGACCGTCTGCGCGAACACGGCCTCGAGCGCCTGCGTCGATGCCTTCATCGAGCGCTTCGGCATGCTCGCCCTGCGACGGCCGCTCGACCCGGTCGATGGAGACCACGAGTTTTACCGCTCGGTCTACGACACCCAGAAGGGCTATCGCGGCCTGATCATCGCGCTCCTGCTCTCGCCGGGCTTCTTGTTTCAGACCGAGTTCAAGGGCGCCGCGGTGGCCGGTCGCAGCGACCTGTCGACCCGCACGCCGTACGAGCTCGCCTCGAAGCTCTCGTTCTCGATCGTCAATACCATGCCCGACGACGCGCTCTTCGCCGCGGCCGCCGCCAACTTCACCGGCCCCGGCAACTCGCTTGCCGAGCAGACCGATCGGCTCGTCGCCAGCGCCGAGGCCCGGGCCCAGTACCGCAGCTTCTTCACCCAGTGGCTGCGGCCCGACCGCGTGCCCGGCCTGAGCAACACCATCTTGAAGCCGGCGCTGACGATGATCTACCCCGACAACGCCGACGCCGGGCTCTCGCCGTACACCGACCTCGTGAAGCTGCGCAGCGCCGCCATTCAAGAAGTCGTCGACCTCGGCGACTACTACGCCTTCGGAGTCGAGCACGGCACCCTCAAAGACGTGATGACCAGCGACCTCTCGTTCTCGCAGTCAGACGATCTCTCGCGGCTCTACGGCGTCGACAACTGGACGCCAGCCGACGGAGGGACGCCGACGCACTTCGCTCCAGGGCAACGGGCCGGGCTGTTCACCCGCGCGGCCTTCTTGTTCTCGGGCGCCACCGAGCCCAACCCGATCATGCGCGGAGCCCGGCTGCGCACTGAGTTCTTGTGCGCCTCGCTGACGCCTCCGGGCAACATCAACGTGCCTTCGCAGGTCGTCTTGCCGACCGAAGCCACCCACCGCCATGAGCTCGAGCTGAAGACTCAGACCAACGGCACGGTCTGCGCGGGTTGCCACGTGACGATGATCAACCCGCTGGGGTTCGCCTTCGACAGCTACGACTCGCTCGGGCGCTACCGCAGCCAGCAACCGATTCTCGAGCTGGCCACTGGCAAAACCAAGGGCTGGGCGCCGATCGATGCCGCCACGATGCCGAGGGTCGACTCGCTCGAAGACACCACCCAGACCACCGACGCGGTCGGGCTGAGCGCCCAGCTGGGCAAGAGCGAGCAGCTGAGCGCGTGCTTCACCCGCCACTACTTTCGCTTCACCGCGGGCCGCCCCGAGAACGAGAAGACCGACGGCTGCCAGCTTCGCCAGATGAACGACGCCCTCTCTGACCCCGCGACCGGCAGCCTGCAGGGTCTGATTCGCAGTGTGCCCACCACCCGCGCCTTCACGGTGCGCAAAATCGTGCCGGAGACTTGAAGCGTCATGAAATACCGACCTCTCTCACGTCGACATCTGCTGCAGGGAGCCGGGGGCTTCGCGCTGGCGCTGCCCTTCATGCCGTCGCTGATGAGCCAGGCGCACGCGCAGTCGATACCCAAACCGAAGTTTCTGGTGTTGATGGCCCACGGGCACGGCGGCGTGTCGGCCGAGAACACCTACCCGGTCAACGCGACCGTCAGCGCCAACTTGACCAGCTCGACGCTCTACGCCGCGATGAACGGAGCGCCCAAGCACGACATCGTCTCGGGCGACCTGCTCTCGCTCAAGCGCACCCACGCGCAGACCGCCGCGTCTCGCAGCCAGGTCATCAAAGATTTCGACAACGGCGCCGCGCGCATCTCGCCGATGATCGGCAGCTTCGTACCCGATGCGCTGCTGGCGAAGATGAACCTGCTGTGCGGGCTCGACGTGATGTGCGGCTCGGGTCACTGGGCCGGCATGTTCGGCAACTTCGGCAACAGCTTCGGAGGCCCCCCCGACCCGGCGAATGGTCGCTCGGTCAAGCAGGTGCCGACCATCGACTACGTGGTCTCGCAGTCGAACAAGTTCTACTCAGACGCTGATCGCACGCTGGTCAGGGCGCCGTCGCTGATGCTGGGCAACTGGGGCACCTCGTTCTACCGCTCGGGCAACGACGTCGGTGAGAACCCCTACCGCTCGTGGAACCTGGGCGACATGTACGACAAGTTGTTCGCGGGAGTGAATACCAAGCCCGGCCAGACCGACCCCGACGCGCCACTGGTCGACGTGCTGTACGACGATTACAAACGTCTGGCGCGTGGAGCCTTCGGCCCCGCCCGGCGCCTGGGCAAAGACGATCGCGTTCGTCTCGAAGCGCACATGTCGAACCTGCAGGAGATCAGCCAGCGCCTCAAAGCGGTGACCAGCGCGGCGTGCACGCTGCCGACGATCACCTCTACCCAACGCAACGACTTCATTCGCGGTGGCGACGTGACGTGGGACTGGGACTCAGCGCCTCCCGATGCCGCGGGCCAGCTGGCCGATGTGAAGGCGGCCTCTGAGCTGTTCAACCTGATGACGATTCAAGCCTTCTTGTGCGGCACCACCCGCATCGTCGTGCGCACCGTCAGCCCGCTGCTCGCTCCTGACCCGACCTACATTCAGGACTACCACCACGCCCTCTTTCACAATCACTTCGTGCCGCAGATTCAAGAAGACTACATGGCGAACCACCGCCAGGCCTTTCAGATGGCGTTCGTCGATTTGATCTCCAAGATGAACGCGACCGAAGTGCTGCCAGGCGTGCCGCTGCTCGACCAATCACTGGTGTACTGGACGGCGGAGAGCGGCGTGAGCACCCATGACAACCTCACCTTCCCCACCATCGCGGCGGGCAGCGCGGGTGGGTTCTTGAAGACCGGGCAATACGTCGACTACCGCAACACCCTCGTAGGCAGCGGCATGGGCTACTCCACCGGCATCACTGACCCCGAGCGAGAGGTCGTGCGGCTCTACCGCGGCATCGCGCAGAACCGGTGGCTGGCAACCATCTGCCAGGCGATGGGCCTCGACCCGGTCGACTACGAGCTCAAAGACGACTTCTTCGATGACCCGGCGCTGCCGACCACCAACCGCCTCAAGTTTCCCGAGCGCGGCGGCATGGCTCCCGGCTACGGCGACTCGGCGTTCAAAAGCTACTTCTACAGCTGGCCCGAGCACATCGTTCGAGACATGAGCGAGGTCATGCCGCTGCTCAAGGCGTGAGCCGTGTCGCGGGTGACTCAAATCTTGAACGATGGCAGCGGCTCTTTGAAACTGGCCCCCATGCTCAAGAACGTGTGGCTGGTAGTGGTGGTGATGCTCGGAGTTGCTTGCTCGCCGACGTATGGCCAGCAGAAATGCAAGACCTCAACCGAGTGCGGCGGCTCGCACTTCTGTTTGAAGAACTGCACCTCGGTCGACGCCGGCCCCGGGGTCGACGTGTCTGGCACCTGCCGCAAGCCGTGCACAGCCGACAGCGATTGCGGTGACCTCGGGTTGAAGAAGCCGTTCTGCGCCAGTGACTTGTGCGGCAACAAGGCCTGCTACGAGGCCCCTTTCTGAGGTACCTGCTGCTGCTGACGCTGGCCTGTGGGCTCACGCCTCGCGGCTACTGTGACAGCGTCGCCGAGACCACCTGCGCCCGGCTCTTCGCCTGCACGACCGGCGCGGCCGAACGCTCGGCGTTGACCTCGGTCTACGCAGACGAAGCGACCTGCACCAAGACCTTCAAGACCCGCTCGCTCTGCGAGACGCAGACCGAGGCCTCGTTGTGCAAGGGCCAAAGCTGGGTGCCCGCCAACGCCTCGGTGTGCGTCGAGGAGCTGCGCACCCTGCCCTGCGAGCAGTTGGCCACCTACCGGCCGACCTGCGTGCCGCCCTGCCGCTGACGGCGCTGAGGTGTAGGTCAAGGTGATCTGCTTTTCGTCACCTTGAGAAGACAGTGCCCACAGAAAATTGGAGTCGGCTTGCGCTGTCAGGGAGCAGAGCGCTTCTCATTTGGCCATGATCCGCGAGGCACGCGGGTTGCCTTGGGTGGGCGTGCCTTAAGGAGGCGACCATGACCAAGACTTTCACGACATCGATGCTGTTTGCAGTGGCGGGTCTGTATGGGTGCACTGGAGCGGTTTCGGATGACCCGACCGCGAGCGAGTTTGGTGTCTACCAAGACGCGCTGGTCAGCGCCGCCGGCGTCGCGAGCTGTGATTCTCCGAAGAAGGTGCTCGTTTGCCATCGGCCCCCCGGCAACCCGGCCAACGCCCACACCATTTGCATCGGCGCGCCGGCCGCGGCACCCCACCTGAAGCATCACCCCGACAGCCTCGGCGCGTGCGGGCCGACCGGCTCGGAGCCTGGCGGCCCCGGTTCGGGTCAGGGCGGCGGCCACGGCGATGACGGGCGAGATGGAGGAGACCTGGAGCTCGATGAAGGCGGCAGCGGTGGTCACGGTCACTCGGGCAGCGGCGGTGGTACCGGAGATGGCGCTGGCGGCGGTACTGGCACTGGCGGCGGTACTGGTACTGGCGGCGGTACCGGTGCAGGCGGCAGCGCGGGTGGCCCGACCAACCCTGAGACGAGCCCTGACGCGGGCTACACCATGCCGGGCCTGGGGTAACCCGACGCGAAAGAATGTGAAGCTGTCGGTGCTGCTGCGGCAACTGATGGGTGAAGCGCCGAAACTCCACGGTCGTTAGTGGGTTTCGCGCTAAACAATGGCCGAGGGCCGCACCCAGGAGTTGTCGCAATGTCGGACATCGAACATCAAGAGCTGCCTCGCGCCCCCCTGACCGGCTCGGTTCGCTATTGGGAGTGGAATCAGCCCCGCACTGCCGAAGGCGTTGAAATATCGGGCAATGGCGTCTTCCTCCGCACTTCGCACGTGCTGGCCGAGGGCGCGCACCTGACGCTCCGCCTCGAGCTGCCCGCGGTGCCCGGCATGACCGTGCTGGGCAAAGTGGTGCGAACCGTTCGCGGCGGCGTTCTCTCTGCGCCGGGCATGGGCATTCGGTTTCTCGACCTCACACCTGAGCAACACCAGCGCATCGTCTCGTTCGTCGAGGCACGCGCAGCGCTGGCCAAGGCCTGAGCCCCGCCTTTGGCCCTGGCTGAAAACAACCACGCGCGTTGACCCGATGCAGGCTGTCTGAGAAGACGGCCCCATGAATCAGCCACTTGCGGCCGTGGTGCTGTGCGCTGGCAAAGGCACTCGCATGAAGTCAGATCAGGCGAAGGTGCTGCACCCGATTCTGGGTCGGCCGATGGCCTGGTACCCGATTTCGCGCGCCATCGAGCTCGGCGCGCAGAACGTGGTGGCGGTGGTGGGCCATCAAGCCGACGCGGTGCAGAAACAGCTGTCGTCGATGTTCACGGCGGCGCCCATCTCGTACGCGATGCAGACGCAGCAACGGGGCACCGGTGATGCGGTGGCCGCGGCTCGCTCGGCGCTCACCGGGTTCTCGGGAGCCGTGCTCATTCTCTACGGCGACGTGCCGTTGATTCAGACCGCGACGCTCAAGCGCCTGGTCGACGCGTTCAAGGCCTCGAAGGGGCTGCTGGCGATGATGAGCTGCCGGCCGGCTGACCCCACCGGGTACGGGCGGGTGCTCCGCTCGGCCAACAACCAGGTCGAGCGAATCGTCGAGCAGAAAGACGCGACCGAGGCGCAGCTGAAGATCGCCGAGGTCAACGCGGGGCTCTACCTGGCAGACGCCAAGTTCTTGTGGGGCGCGCTCGAGAAGCTCACGCCGCAGAACGCGCAGGGCGAATTGTATCTGACCGACATCGTGGCCCAGGCCGCCCAGCTGGGTGACGTGGCGGTGGTCGAGGCCGATGCCGTCGAGCTCGCCGGGGTCAATGACCGCGCGCAGCTCGCCGAGCTCTCCGATGTGATGCGGGCGCGCATCAACCTGCGGC
This sequence comes from Archangium sp., assembly GCA_031367385.1. Taxonomy (GTDB): domain Bacteria; phylum Myxococcota; class Myxococcia; order Myxococcales; family Myxococcaceae; genus JAEUJT01. The sequence goes on from JANLPS010000282.1 coordinate 11,593, forward strand.
ACATGCACGCGGGCGTGACCTTCTTGCACCCTGCTTCGGCCTTCATCGACGAAGGCGTCGAGATCGGCCCCGACACCACCATCGGCCCCAACGTGACGCTGAGCGGAGAATGCGAGATCGGCGCGCGTGTCACGATTGGGCAGGGCTCGGTGCTGACCCACTCCACCGTGGGCGACGAGTCAGAGGTGAAGCCGTATTCGGTGCTCGACGACTCGGTGGTCGGCCCGCGCTGCCACGTCGGCCCCTTCGCGCGCCTGCGCCCTGGCACCGTGCTCGACGAGAACGTGCACGTCGGCAACTTCGTCGAGACCAAGAAGGCGCGCTTGAAGAAGGGCACCAAGGCCGGGCACTTGAGCTACCTGGGCGACGCGGAGATTGGCGAGAACACCAACATCGGCGCCGGCACCATCACCTGCAACTACGACGGCGTGAATAAGCACCAGACCACCATCGGCCGTGACGTGTTCATCGGCAGCGACACCCAACTGGTCGCGCCGGTCACCATCGGCAACGGGGCCTTCGTGGCCGCGGGCAGCACCATCACCGACAATGTGCCCGAGAACGCGCTGGCGCTCTCGAGAACTCCCCAGACGCTCAAAGAGAACTGGGTCGAGCGCCGCCGCAAGGTGCTCGCGGCGATGAAGCGTTAAGCTCACTCTGAGCGTTCTAAAAATCAGGAGTCCCCATGTGTGGAATCGTCGGCTACGTCGGTGAGAAGCAAGCAGCGCCCATTCTGGTCGCGGGCCTCAAGAGGCTCGAGTACCGCGGGTACGACTCGGCGGGCGTGGCGGTGCTCGATGGCACCCACCTCACCGTGCTCCGCGCGACGGGCAAGCTGAAGAACCTCGAGGGCAAGGTCGCCAACGAGATGCCCAAGGGCGTCATCGGCATCGGCCACACGCGGTGGGCCACCCATGGCCGGCCGTCAGACGAGAACGCGCACCCGCACACCTTCGAAGGCGTGTCGGTGGTGCACAACGGCATCATCGAGAATCACCTGGCGCTGAAGACCCAGCTGCGTGCGCAGGGGCATGTGTTTGCCTCCGAGACCGACTCCGAGGTGTTCGCGCATTTGATTCACCAGGGGCTCAAGGGCGGCGGTGACCTGGTGGCGGCGGTGCGCGGCGCGATTGCCCAGGTTCGCGGCACTTACGCGCTGGTGGTCATCTCGCAAGACGACCCATCTCGCATCGTGGCGACCCGAGAGTCGCAGCCGATGGTGTTGGGGCTCTCGCAGGGGCAGCAGTTCGTCGCCTCCGACGTGCCGGCACTGCTCGAGCACACCCGCGACGTCATCTTCATGGAAGACGGAGACCTGGCGGTGCTGATGACCGACCGCATCGACCTGTTCAGCAAAGACGGCAAACCGGTGAAGCGCCCGACCAAGCGCATCGACTGGACGCCCGGCATGGCCGAGAAGAACGGCCACAAGCACTTCATGCACAAGGAGATCTGCGAGCAGCCCCGCGCGGTCGCCGACACCTTGCGCGGCCGAGCGCTTCGCAGCGAAGGCAACGTGCACTTCGACGGGTGGACGCTCAGCGAAGAGCAGGTCAAGTCGCTCGACCGCGTCTGGGTGCTCGCGTGCGGCACCTCGTACCACTCGGGCTTGGCCGGCAAGTGGATGATCGAGACGATCGCCCGCATACCCGTCGAGGTCGAGCTGGCGAGCGAGTTTCGGTACCGCGACCCGCTGGTCGGGCCGAATCAAATGGCGGTGGCGATCAGCCAGTCGGGTGAGACGCTCGACACGTTGGCGGCGATGCGCGAGGCCAAGAAGCGCGGCGCGACCACGATGACCCTGTGCAACGTGGTCGGCTCGGCGATGACTCGCGAGGCCGACTTCACCGTGCTCACCAACGCCGGCCCCGAAATCGGAGTCGCCTCGACCAAGGCCTTCACCACGCAGCTGGTTGGCCTCTACCTGTTGGCAGTGAAGCTCGGGCGGCTGCGTGGCACCCTGAGCCTGGCGGCCGCCCAGATGCACTTGGAGCACTTGAGCCAGGTGCCCGCGCTGGTCGAGCACGTGCTCAAGACCGAGAACGCGGTGAAAGAAATCGCCCGGCACTTCATGAACTCGCAAGACTTCTTGTTCTTGGGTCGCGGGCCGATGCAGTCGGTCGCGCTCGAGGGCGCACTGAAGCTCAAAGAGATCTCGTACATTCACGCCGAGGGGTACGCCGGCGGCGAGATGAAGCATGGGCCGATCGCGCTCATCGACGAGAAGTTGCCGGTGGTGGTGGTGGCGCCCAGAGAGCCGGCGGTGCACTACGAGAAGATCATCGGCAACATCGAAGAGGTGCGCGCGCGCGGCGGGCAGGTCATCGCCGTGGTCGAAGAAGGTGACGAGCACGCCAAGTCGCTGGCGAACTTCGTGATCGAGATCCCTCCGTCGAGCGCGTTGATCGCGCCGATCATCGCCACCATTCCCCTCCAGATGCTCGCGTACCATGTGGCCGAGCTGCGCGGCACCGACGTCGACCAGCCGCGCAATTTGGCCAAGAGCGTCACCGTCGAGTAGTCCCCGTTCGTCCTGAGGGACTCGAAGGACCCGGCCTTCCCAAAGTCGCGCTTCAGTGACCCTTTCATCCTTCGACTTCGCTCAGGATGACCGGGGCTCCCCTCGTCGGCGCGTCACGGCTGGTACGAGTGAACGATCACTTCGATCGCATCGACCTCGAGCACCGCCTGCGTCCCCCCGTTGCGCGCGAGCGGAGTGACCACGAAGGTCCACGTTTGGCGGTAGCGAAGCAGCCTTGCCAGCGCTTCGCCCTCGACGGTGGCGTGCAAGACGCCCCCATCGTCGGTGGTCGAAGGCAACGTCTCGTAGAACGGCCCCAACCAGGCCCCAAGCTCGACGCCCGCGCTGTCGCCGGTGTTGGTTCGCCGGTGGGCGACTGCACGCGCGACCAGCTCGATGCTGCTGGGGCTCGCACCCAGCGCCGGCAGCCCGTCGGCCACCACGTCGAGCACCAGGGCTGGCCGCTGGCTGGCGTAGTGATACCTGCGGCCTGAACCCACAGACACCAGCGCATCGTACCGGCGGCTGTGCTGAACATGGGGCACGGCAAGCTGCTGAGAAACCTGCTGGCTCACCCCGACCCGAACCCAGCCTCCATCAGGGTCGACGTCTTCAGGGCCCTGCCGCCGGTAGAGGTCGAAGGCCTCGTTGACCACCCAGAGGTGCTGGTGGCTCCAGTCCCAGGTGGCGTTGAGCAGCTGATTGGTCGGGCCTGGCAGCCCAGTGACTCCGGCATCTGGGAGCAGGGTCACCAGGGCTCCGCGGGTGGTCAGCGTCGGGCCGAGCGGGGTCGTGAAGCAGAAGTTGTTGAAGTCGGCCGGCCCCTCGGTGAACTCCGGGCCCAGCGAGACGCCACTGGGCAGCGACCAGACCGGTAAGCCCGCCGGGCCACCCGAGGCCACCAGGTACAACGGCGTTTGGCGAGCCTCGTACCAGCCCACGGCTGAAAAGAAGTCTGGCGCCGGCCAGCTGCTCACTCCGTCGGTCGCCACTCGCGCCGAGACTGAGATCAGCCCACCATCTGTCTTCAGCGCGCCGTTCGAGCTCGCAGGCTCGATGCCAATGGTCGCGCCGTAGGAGTAGCGAAGCACCGAGTCGACGCCGGTGACGAAGGTGTCGCTGAACGGCTCGTGCCAGACCAGGCCAGCGTCTCGCTCAATGCGGCGCGACGTATCGCTCGCGAGGTCGAAGTCGAACCATGACTGCGTGGCGATGAACGACATGTTGTCGTCGAACAGCACTTCGCACTCGATGCCGAGGTGACCGAGCGCGATCTGGCGCAGGCCAAGGCTCTCGAGAATGCCTCGGTCGGCACAGTCGACGCTGCCCAGCACCGGCAGCCCCCCATCTGCGAGCCACTCGCCGATGGCGATGGTGATGCCGCCGTCGCGCGTCGAGGGCGAGGCGTAAAAGGTGCGCCGCCGCCGCAGATCTTGGGTCAGCGCGGTCTGGTATCGGAGCTGCGGCTCGAGCACGCAGCCCAGCTCCCGCGAACAGGTCGACCACTGCGCGGTGTTGGCGTCGCGGCGAAGGCTGCGAGCCGACCACCACTCATCAACGCCGGTGAAGTTCTCGTCGGCCCAGGCGTCATGCGCGGTCGGCGGCTGGCGCCCAGCGAAGGGGTCGACGGTGAGGTTTTCTTGATCTCCCAGCCGGCTCAGATCAGCCGCGTAGATCGAGGGAAAATCGGTCGTCAACAGGCTCTCACCGCCGATGACCAACGGGGTGCGGTCGAGCGACCAGGCGGGCTCGAGCCCTGCGTCGAGGCTCGGCGCGGCCAACGGGCCATCGGGCAGCGCTCCCAGCGGGCGCAGGTGGTGGGGGCTGGCATTGATTCGCGTGTGGCGGGGCGAGGCCACCACGTCGAGCCAGTGCACTGGCACCTGCATCGAGGGGTTTCCCGCTCCGTCGAACGCCTCAAGGCTCGCGCCGATGACGTCGGGGTTGAAGGCAACCGCAGTGGCTGGCAACGCGGTGCACTGCACGAACTGGCTCGAGGCACTGCCACCCGCCGGGGTGCTCGGCACCGCCCTCAGCACCCGCTGGCCCGCTTGGCATGCGCCCAGCGAGAGCTCCGCGACCGAGTCGGGGCGGCTGATGTCGCCCCACGGCCGAATTTGGAGCACCGCCTGGTCGGCGGTCGAGGTCAGCGGCGGAGGAGGTGCGTCGGCATCGACCTCGAAGCGCGCGAGCTCGAGCGTGGCCGAGAGTTGGGCCAGGTCAGAGAGGGCGACCCGTACTGAGGCGGTGCCGGTGCCGGTGGCCGAGAGCGGCACGGTGCACGCCAGCGTGAACACCGGCGCCTCGGCGGTCGAGAGCACGCAGGTGAGCGCGACCACCGACTCGACCGTGACCTCAGGCAGGGTCGAGAGCGGCTCGCTGGCGACGAAGCGAATCAAGGCCTGCACACGTGGCCCGGCGGCCGTGGGCGGCAAGTCAGGTTGATAGGTGGCCAGCGGCGTCAGGGCCAGCGTCGGAGCGACCGCCAAGCCCGGAGGCGTTTGATCGAAGAGCGTGCGCTCGACGCAGATGCCGGCCGGCAGCTGGCAGGCCAGGCCCGAGAGGCAATCGGCCGAGCTGGTGCAGGTGACCGACGCATCGGCCGCGATCGACGCATCGAAGCGGCAGCCACCGAAAAGCACGAGCAGGAGAATCGCGGTTCGTGGTGAGCTCAACCGAAAGATCCTCTCGTCACAGCCCGCGTGCGGTGCCGCCCGCGTGCGGTGCCGGACTTTACCCTTGTGTCGTCACCGCACCGGCGCGCCCGGGAAATCGGAGGGTTGACCCAACGGTGAGCGCGGTGCCGGACTTTACACCTCAAGCGCACCATCACCCCGAAACACGTGCTTTGGCGGCCAACCACCCCTTGCGCGACCTCGAAACACCGACTTTCACCCTCCCGCACCCGCTGCACGACGCTCAAACACGTGGTTTCGCCCCGCACCACCCTGTGCGCGACCCTCAAACACCTGCTTTGGCCCCGCACCACCCTGTGCACGACCCTCAAACACGTCGTTTCGCCACGCAACACAGCGAAATTAGGTGTCAGAAAATGCGCGTGAATACCGCACATCGACCTCCGTCTGAGCCCGGCAGCAGTTCAACCCAGGAGGACACATGAGCAGCAAATACGCCGTGGCGTTGTTGGTTGTGGGCCAGTTGATCGTTCGCGCGTTGCGCGCCATCACATCGAAGTTCTCGAAAGACGAGCGCCTTCGGTTCGTCGCCGTGCAAGCGGCGTTCGAGTCAATCGCGGAGCGAGTCAAAGTCGCCGAGCAGGCGCTTCGAGAAGCGAGCGCCAGAGCCGCTCTCGCCGACGAAGCGCAAGACAATGCGACCCGCACGCTCGCCGAAGCGCTCGCCGCCGAGGGGTTCGACCGCTTCAACCCGTTCAAGGTCTTCGGCCTGCCCTCGCCCACCGCCATCTCTCGCCAAGACGAGCTCGGCCAGGCCACCACCTTGAAGCTGCTCGCGAAGAAGGTCTTGGAGCACCCCGATGCGAAGGTTCGCTCTCGAAAGGCCGCGGTCGCTGCGCAGAAGACCGCCGACGCGATGGTCGAAGCCGTCGCCGCTCACGCCGCCGCGTCGTCAGAGCACGCTGCCCTGATGGCCGAGCGCAACCACAGCTTGCCCGAAGAGTGGCGCTCGGCGCTCGCTGAGCTCAAGGCCGCGATTCGCTACGGCGACATGAAGGAGAAGACCAAGAATTATGACGCGGTCTTCGGTGGGTTGCCCAAGGCGCGCAAGGGCAAGAAGCCCGTGGTCGCGCCTCCGCAATAGTGTGCTCAGAAACTTCGAGGCCGTCGTGCTGTTGAGGTGGCGGTGAACATTTCTCACCGCCACCTCATGCTCGTTCTGACCCTCTGCGCCGCCTGCGGAGCCACTCCAAGCACCAGCAACGACTCAGGGTTGGTCGCCGAAGACCCCGACGCGGGCAGCGTGGTCGACGCTGGGGTGCACGTCGGTGACGCGGGCGTGCTGGCTGGCAACGCCATCTCCGCCCCCGCCGACACGTGGACGTGGGTCGATTTCCCCGAGTCGAAGTGTGCCTCAGGCTCGGCGACCGGCATCGGCATCAACCCGCATGCAGGCTCGACCAGGCTGCTCATCTACTTCGAGGGCGGCGGGGCGTGCTTCAACGCTGCCAGCTGCTGGGGCCCGATGCCGCAAGCCGCCAACGTCGCCGGCTTCGACGCCTCTGACTTCGCCGCCGCCCGACAACTGGGCTACCCCATCTTCTCTCGCACCAGCGCGGGCAACCCGTTCAAAGACATGAGCTTCGTGTTCGTGCCGTACTGCACCGGAGACATGCACGCGGGCCGGGTGGAGACCGACCTGATGGTGAACGGCGCGGTGAAGCCCACGTATTTCTGGGGAAGCAAAGACCTCGAGCTGTTCTTGGCCCGCCTGGTGCCCACCTTCTCGAACACCGATCACGTGTGGGCCATCGGCAGCAGCGCGGGCGGCTTCGCGACGGTGCTCGACTACGACCAGGTCACGCGAGCGTTCAGCGGCGTGCGGGTCGACATCATCGATGACTCGGGCCCGTCGATCGTCTCGAAGGGCCAGACCGACAACGCCGGGCTGTTCAAGCTGTGGGGCGTCTCGCCACCCGTGGCGTGCCCTTCGTGTAAGAGCCACGCCGACGTGCTCGCCGCGAATCGCAAGAGCCAGCCGGGCAGCAAGTTTGCGTTGATGTCGTTCGCCGACGACCCGGTGATCTCGAAAGACTTCGGGTACACGGTGGCCGAGTACCCCGCGGTGCTGCAGAAGTTCGAGGCGGAGCACCTGGCAGGTGACGCGAACGCGGCGACGTTCATCGTGACGAACAAGCAGCAGCATGTGGTGCAGACCGACCTGGCGAGCGCGCCGGCGTATCTGCCGTGGCTCACCCTGATGGTGAATGACGACCCGGCGTGGGCTTCGAAGTCATACGCGCACCCGTGAGGCATCCTTGGCGGCCGAGCTCCCATGCCACGCCGGTGACTCCGCCGCTGCCAGGCACCGAGGGGCTCCGCCCGTTCATGCGCTCACGCCAACGCCATTCAGAGGCGGTACCACCGACTTCACCGCCTGCACTCGCGCGATCGGCACCGGCCATGCCCCCAACCGCGTCGTCAATCGGCCGATAATCGCCAGCGCCACCGCGATGAAGAAGTCGAACGGTATCGCCTCGGTGCCCATGTCGCCGAAGGCCTGCAGCACGTAGGTCACCATGATGCTCAGCGCGGTCAGCAACGCCACCCGATCATCGAAGGTCTGCGCCTTTCGCAGCGTTCGCGCGAAGAAGAACGCCGCGATGCCGAGGTAGAGCAGCACGCAGGTCAAGCCGACGATTCCTCCGATCCACAAGAGCCAGAGCACGGAGTTGTGACCCACGTGCCCGAAGTTCGATTGGCTGAAATCGTTCGACGGCACGAACTCGGTGAAGGCATGACCGAAGCCCTGCCCGAAGATCATGTTGCCCTCCCATGACTTGAGCAGGTTGAAGTTCTCGATGTCGCGCTCGACGTTCGAGCTCTCTTCTTCAGTCTCTTCGGCCGGAGCGATGATCGACCGGATCTTCTGCACCGGCTTGAAGATGCTCGACCGCGCGCTCCACCCGACGACGAAGTACATCATCAGCACTGGCAACATCAGCACGAAGCCCTGCGTGACCAGCCGCTTCATGCGGTGCCGCGGGCTCACCCAGTAGATGAACAACAGCGCCACCGCGATGTCGACGTACGCGATGCGCCGGTCGTTGAGCCGCAACGCCATCGCGACGAACGCCATCCACGCGGTGGCTTGAAAGAGGTGCCGCCAGGTCGGTTTTTCCCACAGCATCAAGAAGCAGACGACGCTCGCCGTCACGAACAACATCGTGTCGTTGTGCCCGGTGGTGTGCGGAGGGAACTTGCCGCTCGGGTACGCGATTGCATAGATGAAATACATGCCCAGCAACGACTTCACGATGCTGCCGAGCACCAGCGTGCCCAACACCAGCTTCACGTCACGGGGAAAATCGAAGGCGTACATCACCAGCGTGCTGATGACGGGCAGCATCGCCAGCACTCGAAATTGCCACAGCGCTTCGCGAAAGATGCCGCCTCGCAGAATGCCGTACCCGAACAGCACGATGATCGCCGCGCCTGAGAAGAGCACCGCCAGGCGCAGCTCCCTGGGCGCGAGGTTGGTCGTGGGGTCGAGCGGCAGCGCCCGCGACTTGGCCCGCAGCCGCCGCGCGATGGTCAGCACCACCAGCCCCATCACCGCCAGCTCGAACCCGGTGAACCACGCGATGTTCGAGAAAAACAGGCGGCCCGCGTCGGTCACCGGCGAGTGCCACAAGCGGTAGTACGGGCGATCAGACGGGTCATCGAGCGTCACCGCCGCGAGCATCAACAACAGCAGCGGCCACTTGAGCGGCAACGACCAGAGCGCCCAGCACACGAAGGCGATGATCAACGGAGCGAAAGTAATCAGCGCGTTGCCTTCGGAAACCGCGAACGAGACGCCGCACGCCACCGACAGCACCGTCACCAGCACCAGCGCCCGCCGGTTGAGCGGCTCTTCGAGGCCCTTCCACGGCACCCAGCCGCTCGCGATCACCGGCACCCGCAGCTCCCGGGTCAGCTGGCCGCCCGACATCACGCGGCCACCGGCGATTGACAGCGCGATCGCTCCGACCACCCCAGAGGCGACCGAGATCAACAGCAACAGAAACCCCATCAACGCCAGCGGCAACCCCTCGGGCACTTTGGGCCGCACCGCGGGGTGCACCACGGTGAAGCGCAGGGTGTTCGAGCGGCGCACCACCTCGGCGCTGATGTGCTTCTCTTCGGCGCGCAGCATCAGGTCGGCCTCGCGCGATTGATCACGCCGCAGCTGCTCGGTCTCGGCTTCGAGCGACGGCCGGTGCCCGCGCGCGGCGGCCCGAACCAGCTCGTCGCGAATGTTCTCGGCGCGGGTGACGACCTCGGAGTGCACTCCCGAGAGCTGATCATCGAGCGTTCGCGCCACCGCTTCGAGCGCCTCGGCGTCGCGGCTCTCGCGCAGGTGCTCGAGCGTGGCCACCGAGGCCTCGACCAGGCCGAAGGCGACGTCGCGCGAAGGCCACTCGACCCAGATCTTCACGTGGTCGGTGGTGACGCTGACGCTCAGGCGCTGCTCGAGCATCGCCACCAGCGCATCGAGCACGTCTTCTTCTTTCGGAGGCCCGCGAAAGAACGCCACCACCCGATCTTTGACCCGCTGGGGCACGGTGCGAGAGCTCTGCCACTGGTCGACCAGCCCCACCCGCTTGACCAACGCGACCAGCTGCTCGTGCGCGGTGAGCTGCTCGGTCAATTCGTTGAGCCCATCTTTGGGAGACGGCACCGGCGCGAAGGGGTTGGCCAACCGGTGAATGGTGACGGGCTCGGCGACGTAGACATCGGCTCCGACGCGCCAGGTGCGAGGCATCGCTGAGAAGACCGCCGCGCCGACCGCCGCGGTGATCAGCGCGCACACCGCCGCCGCCTGGCGATGCCGCCGAAGAACCACTCGCAAGAACTGGCGCGCTCCCGGAGTCTTCATCAGCCCAATCGCGGCACGACGAAGCGCACCAGAAACACGAAGAAGATGTTGAAGGCGACGACAGAGACCAGCGCCCGCTTGAGGCCGCGCTGAGGCAGCGGGTCGCGCGCCGCGATGATGGGCAGCGCGAGCAGCGCCAGAACCACCGACATGAGGACCAATTTACTCACGGAAGTTTTTTACCACGGGTCTGTTAAGGCCGCGCCAGGCCTATGAACATCTTTTCGACTCCCCTGTTTCTCGAGACCGCTGGCGCCCTCTTCTACCCCCAGCGGGAGCGGAGCATCGAGACCTTCGAGCTCGAGGGCCGGGTGCTGCGGTTGTTGGTGGTTGATCAGAAGACCGTCGTGCGCACGATGCCCTTCTACGACTACCCGCAGCCGCTCGACGTGGCGCCTGAGGGGCTGGTGAAGCCGCTGTCGTTTTTCCCCCGTACGGTGGTGAAGACGACGTTGGTCGAAGAGCGGGTCGGGGCCGAGCCGCCGGGGTTTCAGCCGTCTCCGTACATCGAGTGGGCGCGGGTGGGTGATTGGGCGGCGTACACCAAGCTCATCGACGAGCGGCCGAAGATCAAAGCCAACGATTCAGCGCGGCAGATTCGGCGCATCACCAAAGACGTGGGGCCGTTGTCGTTCATCTTCGATGATCAGCGCCCGGAGGTGTTCGACGCCGTCGTTCGGTGGAAGTCGGCGCAGTACATCAGCACCGGAGTCGGCGACATGTTCGCGCGGCCAGCGAACGTGGAGCTGTTTCGGCAGCTGCAGGCGAGGAAGGCCGTGGTGGTGAGCAGTCTGACCGCCGGCTCGACGTTGGTGGCGGCGCACTTCGGCTCGCTGACCGATGAACGAATGACCTGGTGGGTACCGGCGTACGACTCGGCGTATTCGAAGTATTCGCCCGGGCGGCTGATGCTCGAGAAGTTGCTCGAGGAGAGCCATCGTTTGAAGCACCTCGAGTTCGACTTCTTGATCGGCGACGAGGGGTACAAGTTCAATTTCGCGACGCACAACCGGGTGATTGGGCCGCTGGGCACTCCGGGGTTGCGCGAGCGGGTGCTGACGCGGGCGCAGAAGGAGGCCAAGGGGCTGCTGCGGCGGTTTCCTCGGGTGTACGACCTTGCGAAAGAAGTGCGCAGACGGCTTCGCTGAGAGACCGGCGTCGCTCCACGTTCGAGCAGGTGCGGGGTCGTCCGCGTGTGGCCTCCGCTGTGAGCGGAAGTCGCGTGGCTCATGGCGTGGTTGAGAAATCGCCGTCGATGGGCGCCGAATAGGGCCCGACGAGGCTGTGTTGGCCCAGGTTCAGCAGCAGTTTTCAAGGCGTTCTTCGGCGTCTTGGGCGAGACCCGGGTGACCACGTGAAGAACTTCGCGAGTGAGGTGCCGTCTGTGGCTGCGCGGGCTGATGCGGCGGCGGCGGACGATTTAGTCGAGCGTGTTCGGGCGGCGCGGCGAGAAGCTCGGATCCGCTTTCAGCGCGGTGGAGTGCGGCGACTCGCTGGTATCGATGAGCTCACTTCTGAACCGAAGAGCATCGCAGCGCTTGCGGACGATTCATTAAGCCGTGGCGCCGAGTGTGTTCGGCCGGCGGGGCGAGAAGCGCTGCTGCGCTTTCAGCGCCTTGGAGTGCGGCGACTCACTGGTACTGCTGACCTCACTTCCGAACCGGAAAGCCTCGCCGCGGCTTCGTACGATTCGTTGCTCCGTGGCGTCGAGCGCGTTCGGCCGGCGGGGCGAGAAGCGCTGATCCGCTTTCAGCGCCCTGGAGTGCCGAAGGGCGCTGGTACCGGTGAGCTCACTTCTGAACCGAGGAGTCTCGCCGCACCTGCCGACGATTCATCGGATCAAACGTCGGTGAGAGAAGCTGTGCTTCGCCCTCAGAGCCCTGGCGACCACCAGCGCCCTCGGACTGTTCAACGCTCGCGCGACGAGAGCGGTCTTGCGGCGCGAGGCTGTCACGTCGAAGCCCTGCTCGGTGACGTGGAGCGGGCTGCAGCGCGAGAAACGCGCGTGGGTAACGGCGAACGAGATTTTCCGGCTGGGCACAGCGCCGTGAGAAGGATGTTGTGCTCGCTGGTGCAGGTGACGAGTGTGCTCATCATGGTCGGCTGCACGGGCGCTGCAACAACGGGATCAGGCACGATCGCAAGCCGTGAAAACGATGCAGGTGGCGCAACGGTGAAAGCTGACGCGGGCATCACGTCGTTCGGCAACGGAGGTACCGGATCGGGTGGAGATTTTTCCGACGGCGGCATCAGCCGTGGCGGCGGAGATGGTGGCGGCGGCACCGGAAGCGGCGGCGGCACCGGAAGCGGCACCGGAAGCGGCACCGGAAGCGGCGGCGGCACCGGTAACGGCGGCGGCGGCACCGGGAACGGCGGCGGCACCGGGAACAGCGGCGGCACGGGAAGCGGCGGCGGTACGGGCAGCGGCGGCGGCACTGGAAGCGGTGGCGGCACCGGCAGCGGCGGTGGTACGGGCAGCGGCGGCGGCACTGGGAACGGCGGCGGCACGGGAAGCGGTGGCGGCACCGGAAGCGGCGGCGGTACGGGCAGCGGCGGCGGCACTGGCAGCGGTGGCGGTACTGGCGGCGGAGGCGGCACCGGAAGCGGTGGCGGTACCGGCGGCGGCGGCACAGGAAGCGGTGGCGGTACTGGCGGCGGCGGCGGCACCGGAAGCGGTGGCGCGTTCGGAGAAACGCACGCCGGCAGCTACAACATCGGTCCCGTCGATTGGCAGGGCAGCGTCTTCAACAACTCCTGCAGCCCCTACCCCATCGCGATTCAAACCCTCGAAGGCATGTACCTCGCGGGAGTCGACAACTCCGTCAACTTCAGCGGCGCATACTGCGACGCCTGCGCGCAAATCACGACCCGCATGGGCAAGACGCTCTTGGTGCGAATCGTCACCACGGGCGTCTCGAAAGCTCCTGGAGACATGGACCTGAGCCTCGAGGCCTACGACGCGATTCATCTCGATGACCCGCAGGGCACACCCACCATTCCTCGGCCGATGACGTGGCGCTTCGCGAACTGCGCAGCGGCTTCAACCATTCGGCTGCAATTTCAAACCGAGGCCAACGCGTACTGGACGAGCCTGTGGGTGCGAAACGCAAACCTCCCCTTGAGATCGGTCAAGGTGAAGAGCACCAAGCACGCTGCGTTCACCGAGCTTCGGCGAGAGACAGACGGCACGCTCAACGACGACAACGGCTTCGGCGCGGGGGCGTTCACGTTGCAACTGACCGCCGTCGATGGCCAGGTGGTCGAGCAGACCTTCACCGGGTTTAGTCCCAATGCTGGTCATTTAGCAGCGGGGCGCTGGACCCATTTCTTGTCGTAAGCGCTCATCTTGATCTTCACGACGCGTGGAAAACTGCGCTTCGGACGGCGTGGCGGCAGCAGTAAGAGTCGCATGCGTTGCCTGAGGTCC
>JANLPS010000285.1:0-20921 GCA_031367385.1 Archangium sp.
GGACCTCAGGCAACGCATGCGACTCTTACTGCTGCCGCCACGCCGTCCGAAGCGCAGTTTTCCACGCGTCGTGAAGATCAAGATGAGCGCTTACGACAAGAAATGGGTCCAGCGCCCCGCTGCTAAATGACCAGCATTGCCGTTAGTCGTCGTCGGGGTAATGCTTCTCGAGACACTCGGTGCACAGCGCGTGGCTGAACTTCGCGCCAGAGCGGGTCTCGATGTAGGTCTCCACTTTTTCCCACAGCTGCTCTTGGTTGCGAATGCGTTTGCAGTGCATGCAGATGGGGATCATGCCCTGCAGCTCCTTGACGTGCTCGGCGGCCGCTTCGAGGTCGCGCACCTTCAGTGACAGGTCTTGCTCGAGTCGAACGATGCGCTCTCCGACGCGCAACCGCGCGCGCAGCTCAGCGTGATCGACCGGCTTCGAGATGAAGTCGTCAGCGCCAGCCGACAACCCTTCGACCACGTCTTCTTTCGCCGACCGGGCGGTCACCAGCAACATGTAGGTGTAGCCGTGCTCGCCGTGTCGCGCGCGAATTCGGCGGCAGACTTCGGGGCCATCGAGCCCGGGCATCGACCAGTCGAGCACCGCCAGCGACGGAGGTTGGGTACCATTGAGCTCTTCCCACGCCTGTTGCCCGTTCTCGACCGAGAGAACGTCGTAGCCAAACCGCGACATCGTCGCCTCGAGCAGCCGGCGGCTGACGGCTTCGTCTTCAGCAAGCAAGACCCGCATCGGTTTTTGCGCTGCAGTGACCATGCGGTGTTCCGATGCACGCTTCGATCCACTGATCGCCCACTCCCGACCCGCTGCGCAGAGGAGCACGGAACTGCGCAGAATATGCGACAATCGAGCCGCAATTCAGAAGGTTGAGCCAGGCACAGCCGCTGAATCGGGGCCGCACCCACATGTACTGCACAGACTGCCATCGAGAGTGGAAGCCGCGCACCAAGTTCTGTGTGCTGTGTGGCCGCGAGCTGATCGAACGATCCATCGAAGAACGGCAGCTCGAATTGCAGCACGTTGCCTGGTTGATAGACGAAATCACCCGGTGGGATCGCTACTCGGTCGGCCCCACGCTCCGGCAGCAATTGACCCAGCAGTACATTGCCCGACACGAAATCTTGAAGGGCGCGCTGACCCCCGCGCGCGAAAGCGAAGAAGTCGTACCCGTGGCAGCGGCTGAGGTCGAACCCGCCCCACCGGTTCAAAGCCACCCCAGTCAAGTCGAGGCCGCTCCCGAGACCGAGACCGAGACGGAGCCTGAGCCCGAGTCAGCTGAAGCACCCGACACCGACCTCGACGAAGACGACGAGACAGAGCCCAACCCCCTCTTCACCCAGCCCACACCCACCGCCGACGACCGTGTCGTCACTGCCGCCTCAACGTGGAATCGAATCTGGAAACCGTTCTTGAGCGAGTCGGTGGGGTGGTTCATCGGCGGGTTTCTGATTCTCGCCGGCACGCTCTCGTTGGTCGGCAACGCGTGGGGTTCGCTCTCTGACGACGCGCGGGCGCTGACGGTCTTCGGGTTCGCCGGAGGGTGGACGTTGGCCTTCGTGACCTGGGCCCGCTTCTTGTTGCGCCGCGAGCACACCAAGGGCGCCGGGGTGGTGCTCGAGCGAATCGCCGCAATCATCGCGCCCTTGGCGACGGTCGCGGTGGGGCCGGTGAGACAGAGCCCGCTGTTGTTCTGGCCTGTCGTGGTGGGGTGGTCGCTGGTCGCCGCATGGCTTGCGCGCGCCGCGACCCGGCGGGTCGATGAACGGGCGACCCTGCCGACCGCGCTGGCGATCGGCCTCGCGACGGTGATGATGGGCGCCGCGCCGCTGCTCGACCCGCTCGGCGCCAACGCCATCTGGTTCTCTCTGGTGCCCGTGGTGCTTTGTGCCTTCGCCTGGAGCGGCGGCCCGCGCGAGACCCCTCAAGCGACCTGGTTCGTGGGTGGCGCAACGCTCTACGCGACGGCGTTGTTCGTCATTCGCGTCGACGTGGCCATGCGCGCCGCGGGCATCGCGCCTTCGGCCGCAACCTATGCACCGATGATCGCGTTGCTCGCATCGTGTGCGCTCTGGCTGCGCCCTCAAACGGGCCGTGCAGCCGATGTCTGGTCGGTCGCGGTCGTCTCGGCTCAGGCGGTGCTGTTGGTGCCGGCCTTCATCGGTCAGGCGCCTGCCTTCGTGATTGCCGCCCTGGTCGCCGCGTGGACCTCGGGTCGCCTCGCCCTCGAGCGCGTCTCGAAGCAGTCAGCCCGCTGGGTCGTGCCCGCATACGTGTTCGCGTATCTCGCGTTTCAGCACGTCGATCAGCTGGTGCCGGGCTACGTCACCGAGCTGTTCAACGCGCTCAAGCATCAGCTTGGCTACGACACGCGCCCGATGCCGGCGAGCTACGTCAGCGTCTACGCGGCGATCTTCGTGGTGGTGATTGGCGTCTTCGCGGCGATTCGCTTCGCGCGGGAGCAGGCTTCGCGTCACGCCGAGGCCGACATGCTGCTGTGGTGCACCGCCGTCGCGAGCGTGGTGTTCGGCGGCATGGCCGTGATGTCGCTCGGGTCAGACCCTCGACCGGCCATCGTCGCGGCGCCGCTGTTGATGACCTTGGGGCTCACGCTCGGCTTTGGCCTCAATCGCCGTGAGCTGACGGTGTCAGGCTCATTGCTCGCGGTCGCGACGGGCGTCAGCTACGGGTGGTGGCTGCACTCACCGTGGCCGTTGGGAGTCGTCGCGCTGGGCCTTGCCGGTCTCTCGATCTTCGCCACCCAGCATCACCGCAACGCGCTCTCGTACTCGGCCCTCGCGCTGGCCCTGGGAGCGATGTTGGCGAGCTGGGTCGGCCCGCCCTCATTCGGGCAGCCCATCGCCATGGCGCTGGCTTCGGTCGCCGCGTTGCTGGTCGCGCGAAACCTCGACGATCGCACGCTGCTGTCTCTGGCCTGGTCGTTTCCCCTGATGCTGGTGGCTCGCAGCGCGGAGTGGCTCGCGCCGCACGATGCGCCGCTGGTTCTGGCCCTCGCCGCGCTCGTTGGCGCCTTCGCGTCTCGAGCGGCCAATCGCTTCGAGACCCTCTGGGTGCCCTCATCACTCGCCGCGCTGTTGGCCGTGGTGTGGGGGCTGAGCATCGACGCAGGGCCTCTGCTCGGAGGCCTCGAAGTCCCCATCGCGGCCGCCGCGTTGCTCGTCGGTGCGGTGCTCGAGCGCCGACGCGCCGACGCGATGGCTTTCGAGGCGCTGGGGCTTTTGACCGTGGTGCTTGCGTTGGTGCCTCCGCTCGACGGCTTCACTGCTGCGTTTGCGTGGCTGACACCGCAGATGTCGACCGCGGCGTGCCTCGCCGTGGCACTGGGGTGCTCGGTGCAATCTGTTCGCGCGGGGCGAAAGTGGCAGTCGGTGCTGCTCGCGTCACTGGTGTCAGCGCTGAGCATGCTCAACGTCATCGCGGCCGTTGGCGTCTTCAGCAGTGGGGCTGCCGGCAACGTCGCGATGATGATGCAGGTCGGAGTCGGCCTGGTGCTGCTGGCCTCGACGCCCGCGCTGCTCGCCTCGGTGACCGTGCCCATCGCCGGCCTGTTCTTCGCGATGGCCACCGGGCAAAAAGTCGATGCCCTGCTCGCCGTCGCCACCGGGCTCTCGGCGGTCGCCCTCGCCGAGGAGCTCGATTTCTCGTGGAAATACCTGCTCAACCGCTCGCGGGTGGCTTGGGCTGCGAGCCTGAGTGCCGCCTGCATTCTGCCCCTCGTCATCGAGCACGGCACGGCCCCGGTCATGGCCTTCACGCTCGCCTTGCCGCTGGTGTGGGTGCGCGCGACGCGCTCAACCGTGCTCTCAGGGCTCGCGTTGCTCTTCACCGGAGCGCTCGCCTCGCAGCTCGACCACGGCTTCTTGTTCGTGCCCCCCATCGCCGCCTTGGTGCTCTCGCGCCTGACTGCCTTCGCGCCAGTGAGAGACCTGCTCAAGCGCACCGAGCCGACCCTCGGCGTTTCATTCTTGCTGGGGGCGCTGGCCACGGCGTTCGCCAGCATCGCCCTCGCTTCGTTCAAAGACCTCGGCCCCGAGCTCGCGATGACGTGGGTCGTCGCGCTGCTGCTGATGCGAGACAACGCCTTGCCGGTGCGGTTGTTCGCTGCCGCGGTTGCGCTGCTCGCCGTACCTGTGGCCTGGCCCGCGGCTGCACTGGTCTTGGCGGCGATCGCGTTCGCGCTGCACCACGGCGAGGGCCGGGCGGCCAAGCTCTTCGGGGCAGACTCCAATTCGTACGGGGTGATCAGCGCGGTCGCAGGCTCGGTGATGCTCGCGAGCGCCGCCGTTCTCAATCACGGGGGCGCCGTCGACATCGCGGTGCTCTCGGTCGCGGTGCTGTCGGCCGCGGTGCTGCTCGATTGGGCGCCCGCTGTCGCGGTGGCGATCGCCGTGTTGGGCCTCAACCTGCACGACCTCGTGCACCTCGGCCTCGATGGTGGGCACCTCGGGCACGGGCCGATCTTGACGCCTTTCGCGATGCCGGTGGCGCTCATTGCCGCGGTGTTGGCCGCGGCGCTGCGGGTCACCTCGCTCGCCGCGCCCTTCGAAAGCGCGTGGGCCCGCTTGAGCCGGCGCGGTCAGCCGCAGCTCGCGACGCCGGTCTGGGTCGGAGCCTTGATCATCGCGCTCGCCTCTCTGGCGACGTCGTCACCGGCCTGGTTGCTGGTGATTCCGCTCCTGCTGCTCACCCCGAGCCCCACCGAAGCCGGCATCGCGTTGACGTTGGGCGCGGTGATGGTCGTGCTCTCGGTGCCGCATGAAATCGCGGGGCTCACCTTCGCGCTGTCGGGCGCCGTCATGGCCTGGTCGGCGGTGTATTTCGAGAAGCACTTCCCCGTGCTGCGCGTGTGGCATCACGCCGGGTGGGTGCTTTCGCTGGTCGCGTTGGCGTTCTGCGTCGATCTGCACTCGCAGCACCTGGCCGAAGTCTGGGCGTTGATGGCGCTGACGATGTGGGCGGTCGCCAAGCGCTCACCGAAGCTCGAGTTCATCGGCTTCTCTGGCACCTTGGCCGCGGCGCACGCCGTGATGGCGCACGTCGGTGTGGCGCTCTCGACCGGCGCACCAGCCGAGCTGATTCTGCCCTGGTTCTCGTTGGCCTCGGTGCTCGTGGCCGCGTGGCCTGTGGCACGGGCTTCGTCGAACCAGCGCCGGGTCTTCGGCTTGCTGGCCTCCGGCCTCTCGCTCATCGAGCTGGCTGCTGCCCTGATGACAATCGATTCTCCGCACCCACGCGAAGCCATCGTTGGCTTCATCGCTGCGGGCCTGGGGGCCTGCCTGCTCGCGTACCGTGCCTGGCAAGAAGACGACGCGATCGCTGCGCTGCTCGGGCAAATCGCGGTCATCGGAGGCGTGGTCATCGTCAACCACGTCGGGCTCGGCCACGCGATCGGCTCGACCGAGACCTGGGCCTGCATCGTGTTCGGCATGGCGCTCTCTGAGCTGGCCACGCGCTCAGATGATCAGGTCGCGTCGGCGCTCCGGGCCGGGGCGTTCTTCTGGCCGATGGTGGGCCTGGCCGCGCTGGTCGGTCAGCCTGCGCAGTTCATCTCATTGGTGTTGATGGCGCTCGCCGCGCACTTCGCGATCATGGCCCGCTCCGAGGCCGTTCGCGGTCGTGCCGCAATCGCCGCCGCGGTCGCCTTCAACGCCGCGATGGTCTTCGGCTACCAAGCCTCGGGGTGGGACGGGCCGCAGTACCTGGCGATACCGTTCGGCGTCTCGATGCTCACGCTGGTGTGGGTTTTCAAAGAGTCGCTCGAGGTGCGCACCGCCGCTCGCTTGCGCGCCATCGCCATCGCGATCATCTACGGCGCCGCGGCGTGGAGCCCGCTCACCTTCGACGCGAGCTGGGCGCTCTGGCTGTGCGTGTTGATCTGCGTCATCGGGGTCGCCGCGGGCATCGTGCTCCGCATTCGCAGCTACGTGTTTTTGGGCACCGCGTTCTTGGTGACCTCAGTGGTGGCGAACCTGGTGCGGTACGGCATTCGAGACCCCCGGGCGGGCGCGATTTTCTTGTCGGGTCTGGGGTTGTTGGTGGTCGGCTTCATGGTGCTGGTCACCACCCGGCGGGCCGAGCTGTTGGCGCGGTACCGCTCAGTGCAACAGCTCCTCGCACGTTGGGAGGGCTAACGGTGAGCCCGACTCACCAGGGCTTGGGGCGCGCGACGCCCATCAGCTGATCATTCAAGTCGCTGCGATCGTACGCCTCGTGAATCTCGGCGATGCGGCCCTGGTCGAAGCGAATGAACGCCGACCACGTCTGGGCGAAGCGCTTGCCGGTCGCGGGTATCGAGACGTGGCCTGGCCGCGCGAGGGCGTTTTCCATGGTGCCGTACGATCTGAGCTCGGCAGCGACCCACGGGCCGCTGCTCACGGCCCGAACCAGCGACACATGGTAATCGGGAAACGCGGCGACCAGCCGTTCGATCGCGGCCCGCATTTCGGCTCGGCCCTCGAGCGGCGCTTCGAGCTCCGGGGCGGTGCGAACGCAGTGCTCGGTATGGAGCGACTCCCAGGTGGCGAAGTCGTTCGCGTTCGAGGCCGCGATGCGCGCTTTTGAGGGTCGCGATGTCAGTGGGCTCGACGGCGTAAATTTCAGCGATCGGGTCAACGCCGTTGAAGCGAGCGGCGCCACCGGTACAGGCCGTCAGTGCGAGAATCAGAATGAGTCGTTTCATGCCTCGCACAGTGCCGTCGAGCGACGTTCGGCACAGTGCCAGCGCGCGACACACCATTGACCGGCGGCGACGGCGCACGGGGCCCGGTAGGTGCGTGTACGCAGCCTGTGTAAGCAACGGGAATACCTGCAACCTCCGGTGGGCGCATCGAACCTCACGGCCATACCCGGGCTCGACGGGTGACCGTACACTCCGAAGTCACCGTGCCGATCTCCGAAGATCAGCAGCATCACAACCCGACCGAAGCCTTGCTGATCGCGCTGCGCGATTTTCGTTCGGCGCATGACCCGCGCAGCGTGCTGCCTGAGCTCGAACGTCTGGCGCGCGCCGCCGATGCGCTCGATGAGGTGGCCGAGGCCGTCGAAGACGAGTCGGAGCACGTTGAGAACCCGGCTTCGCTGGTCGCCTTGCTGAGCTTCTGCGGTCGCCTGCGTGAAGACCTGAACCAGCCGCAAAAGGCGATTACCCAGTGGAATGACGTGCTGGCCGCCCAACCCACCAACGCCGAGGCGCTCGAAGCGCTGACTCGGTTGCTCGCAGCCAACGGTGACCTCGCCCACGCGGCCGAGGCGAGCCTGCGACGTGCCCGCTTGAGCAGCTCGCCGAGTGACCCCAGCCGTCAGGCTCGCTTCGTCACGACCGCTGACCTCTTCATCGAAGCAGGAGACTCGCACGCGGCGCTGAACGCACTCGATGAGTCGCTCGCAGGTGGTGCGAAGGCCACAGCCCAGGTTCAGCTGCGCCGCGCTCGACTGCTCGAAAGCACCAGCCCGGCGAATGCGGCGACGGCCTACGCCGAGGCGCTCTTTGAGCTCGAGGCCGAGGCCACCGAAGGGTTGTTGCGTCTGCTCGTCGAGCCAAGTGCACGTCGCACCGCAGCCCAGGCGCTCGAGCCAGTGGTGCGGCGAAGAGGTGATCGCCCCCTGCTCACCGAGGTTCTGCAGGCGCGGGTCGAGCACACCAGCGATGCGACGCCTCTCTTGCTCGAGTTGGCCGCGCTCCACGACGCCGCCGGTGAAGCGCGCCAGGCGCTGGCCACCTGCATTCGCGCCGGAGCCCTCGGGCCGCTCGACTCGAATGCCCGTGCGTTGCTCGAGCGTCTGGCGGTTGGGCTCGAGGCGAAAGACGAGCTGTTGGCGACGTACGAGGAGTGGCTCGAGCGAGACTCGACCCCTGACCCGAGCTTGATTCTCAGAGTGGCCCAGCTGCACGAAGAGTTGGGTGATGCCGAGAAGGCGTTCGAAGCCTGGGAGTGGGCGGCCGAGGCGGCCCCTGGCGAGCTTGCGGTGTTGGCCGCGTTCGCGGAGCGTTGCAGAGAGCAGGGCGACTTCACCCGGTTGGCAAAGGCGCTTCGCTGGCAGCTCGCGGCCACCACGCACGTGGCAGACCGGGTCGCGTTGCTCGGGGCGCTAGGCCGGTTGTGCGAGGAGAAATTGGGTGACCCCAGCGGCGCCGCGCAGGCCTACCGAGCGCTCATCGAGGCCTCGCCAGGTGACCGCCCGGCACTCGAGAGCCTCAAGCGCCTCGCCGAAGAGCGCGGTGATGCGATCGGCGTGGCCGGCGTTCTCGAGCGTCAGCTCGCGCTTGGGCCCAGCACCCCGCACGAGCGCGTCGAGCTGCTCCTGAAGCTTGCTCGGTTGATGCTCGTGCAGCCGGGAGATCTCCCACGTGCCCTCGAGCTGCTGCGAGAGGTGTTGAGCGTGCAGCCTGGCAACGCCGAAGCGGTTGAAGCGCTGACCACGCTCGCGTCTGTGCCGGGCCAGGTTCAGCGGGAGGCGGCCCAGCTCGTCACTCCGGGCCTGATGGCGCTGGGTGATTTTCAAAAGGTGGTGCAGATCTTCGAGGCGCAACTGGCGGGTCAGAGCACCCCCGAAGAGCGGGTGGCGACGCTGCGGGAGATCTCCAAGTTGCAGGCGGGGCCGCTGAACGACCCGGAGCTCGCCTTTCTGTCTTTGAGTCGCGCACTCCGTGAGCTGCCTTCTGACGATTCGCTGCTGCAGCAGACCACGGCGTTGGCAGAGGCTGCGGGCGCCGAAGAAGAGCTCGAGTTGTTGCTGGGCGAGCTCGCGGCGGCGCAGCCTTCAGGGCACCTCCGCCTGGCCTTGACCCGCACCTTGGCGCGCAGGCTCGACGCTCGAACTGAATCAGGTGAGCGCGGTGAAGCCATCACCGCCTGGACTCAGGTGCTCGACGCAGCGCCCGGTGATGCCGAGGCGCAGGGCCGGCTCGAGGCGTTGTTGGCGCAGGCGGGCCGGCTGAGCGAGCTGGCGAAGACCTGGCAGGTTCGGGTCGACGCGGCGACACCCATCGAGCGCCCGGCGCTCATGCTGCGGCTGGCTGAGGCGCAAGAGAACGCTGGGCAACTCGACGAGGCGGCGACGACGTTGATGGGGCTGTTCACCATCGCTCCGACCTTCGGCACGCTGGTACCGCTGGAGCGGGTGCTGGCGAAGCTGGGCCGAGATCTCGAACGCGCCGAGTCGCTCGCGCGGTTGGCGGCCTTCGCGGGCGACGCGAACGACGCACCATTGCAGGCTCGGTATCTGGTCAAGCAGGCGCAGGCGCTCATCAGCGGCGGGCACCCCGAGCGTGCGCTGCGCATCTACGGCGAGCTCGCGACGTTCACCGGCAGCGAGCGGGCCACGGTCGAGGGCTTGCTGACGCTGGCCGCGGTGCCGGCGGTTCGAGATCAGGCGGTCGAGCTGATGGCCACGCTCTTCACGGCGCCGACTCAGCTCGTCGAACGCAAGACGCTGCTCTCGTCGCTGGTTGCGCTGCCGGGCCTCGAGCGCGCCGCACCGCTCCGGGCCGAGCTCGCGGAGCTCGACGAGCGGCTGGGTCACCTCCCTGAGGCGTTCGAGGGTCGACTTCGGCTGTTTCAAGACGAGCCACGTTCGGTGACTGCGCGTGCCGAGCTCGAGCGACTGGCAGTCGCTGCACGTCTCGAGACCGAGTTGGTCAGCGCGTATCAATCAATGCTTCGCACGGCCTCGCCACTCGATCGAGCGCTCGAGGTTGAGCTCAAGACGACCATCGCGCGTCTGGGCAGCGCCTCTTCACCAGAAGCCGCCATCGCGCTGTGGGAGGAGCTGGAGCGTTCGGACCGGACCGCCCTCGAGCCCCTGCAGGCGCTCGAGGTGCTGTATCGCCAGAGGGCTGATTGGAGTCGCCTCGCTGGAGTTCTGGAGCGGCGAGCCACCCTGTCGCCTTCGGTCGAGTGCTGGAGCCAGCTCGCCAGGGTGGCCACTGAGCACCTTCACGACGCCACGCTCGCGGCGCGGGCATGGGAGGCCGTGCTCGAGCAAGCCCCCCACGACCCCACGGCCCTGGCGGCACTCAGCGATCTGCATAAAACCGACGGCCGGCATCAGGCGCTGGCGAGGGTGCTCGAGCAGCGGGTCGAGCTCGAGCCATCGGTGACGGGGCAAGTCGAGTTGCTGTTCGAGCTCGCGAACCTGTTTGAGCGTGAGCTGCATGACGCCGACTCAGCGCTCACAGCCTGCCGAGCCATGCTCGACCGCTCGAGCGACCCGCGCGCATTTTCGATGGTCGAGCGGCTGTGTGAGCAGTCGGGCCGCATTGACGAGTGGCGAGCGTTCGTCGCACGGCAGCTCGCTGAAGCCCTGGCTGCCGCAGACGCCGAGCGAATGAGCGCCTTGCGCGTTCGTCTGGCGCGCATCGATCATCGCTTTCGCGCTGACGACCAATCGGCGCTCGAGCTCCTCGAGACCGTTCGCGCCACCGAACCGCAGCACCCCGAGGCCATCGCGACGCTCGAAGCGCTGATGCGCAGTGAACGCCCCGCCTCTGCACAGGCGGCGCACGCGCTCGAGTCTCATGCGCAGCGCACGGGCAATCACGCGCTCCAAATCGAAGCGCTCGAGGTGAGGGCGCTCGCTGCCCAGCCGGTCACTCGGGCCCAGTTGCTTCACCAGGTGGCCGATCTCCACGAGCGCACGAGTGCATCGCTGCCACGGGCTTTCGACGCCGTGGCCCGCCTGCTCCGAGCAGACCCTTCGGACATCAGGGCTCTGGAGCGCGTAGTGGCGCTGGCGGGGCCCGCGAAAAAATACGCCGAGGCGAGCGCGTTGTTGGCCGAGGTAGCCCCGTCGGTGGCTCCAAGCGAGCGGGTCACGGTGTGGCGCGAGCTGGCGGCGGTTCGGGCCACGCTGGGTGATGTCGAAGGTGAGCTCGAAGCGCTGCACGGCCTGCTCGAGGTGGCTCCGACTGATCTGGCCGCGCTGGAGCGGCGGAGCGCGCTGCTCGAGAAGCGCGGCGAGTGGCCTGAGTTCGAAGCCGTGCTGAGCCGTCGACTCGCCCTCACCGAGCGCGGCACCGACCCTCACGTGACACTGATTCGCCAGCTGAGCCGGCTTCAACGAGACGGGCTCCTCGAGCCCGGGCGTGCGGCACAGACACTTCGCGAGCTGCTCGCCTTGCGCCCCGACGACGCCGACGCGCTCGAGCAGATGGACGCGTTGTGTGTACGGCTGTCGCGCTGGCCCGAGCTGGTAGACGTGCTCGAGCGGCGAATTCGTCTCGAGCAGGGTGATCGACCGGCATTGCTGGTGCGGCTCGCGAAGCTGCAGCGCGAGCGCGCGAAAGCCCCCGATGCTGCTCTGGCTTTGTTGGGCGAGCTGCTTCACGTAGACCCGAAGCACGCCGAGGCACTGCGCGAGCTCGAGTCGCTGATTGGGGAGGCTCCGGGCTGGGCGCCTGCTGCGCAGCTGGCGCTGACGGCCTATCGCCGCAACCGAGACTACAAACAGTTGGCGGTGCATCTCGACGCGCGCGCGAACGTCGCTCAGCCTGGTGCTCCACGGGCGGCGTTGTGGCTCGAGCTCGCCGAGGTGCAGTTCGTTCATCAAGGCGACCCGGAGCTGGCGTTTCTTGCCATCGCACGGGCCTGGCGTGATGCCCCGACCGATCTCGCGATTCGAGAGAAAGTCGAGACGCTCGCCGAGGCGGCCTCGGCCCACGAGGCGATGGCGGCGCTGTTCGAAGAGGTGTTGCCGCTGTTGTCAGCCCCTCACGACACCGCGGTCACGCTGAGCCTGGCACGCCTTTACGAGAAGCAACTGACTGACCCGGCTCGAGCGGCGACGCTGTACCGGGCGGCGCTCAAGCAGGCTCCGCATGCGAAAGAGCAGGCGCTGGCGGGCCTCGATCGCACGTTGCTCGTGCTCAAGCGGTGGGAGGAGCTGTTGCTGGTGCTGGAGGCGCGCGAGGCGCTGCTCTCAGAAGGGGCCGAGCGGTTGGCGCTGCTGCTGCGAATCGGCGCCATCGCCAATGAGCGGGTCGATCAGCCGCACCGGGCCGTCGAGGCGTATCGGGCCGTGCTCACTCGAGAGCCACTGCACCCCGTGGCCACGCAGGCGCTCGAAGGGCTCTATGAGCGTACCGGCGAGGTCGATGCCTGGCTCGAGCTGCTCGAGCGGCGGCTCCCCACTCAGACCGCCGGAGAGCAACGCGCGCTGCGGCTCAAGATGGCGCGCTTGTGCCAGACGACCGATGTCGAGCGCTGCATCGCGCTCTGCCGGCACCTGCTCAACGATGACCCGCTGATGGTCGAGGCGTTCACCCTGCTGTGCGAGTGTTTCGAGGCGACTTCGCGCTGGGCTGAGCTCGAAGCGCTGCTCGATGCCCGACTGCGCCTGACGCGTGAGCCCGCCGCGAGCGCCGAGCTCAGCTTCAAGCTCGCGCAGCTCATCTACCGCCGTCGCAAAGCGCCCTCCGACGCGATTGAACGGTATCGGGCGGTGCTCGAGCACGACGCTCATCACTTCGGTTCGCTCGACGCGCTGCGAGAGATCTTCGAAGCGTCGGGCGACCAATCATCACTCGCGAAAATTCTCAGTCAGCTTGGGCAAGGCGACGAAACCCCAGCGCGGCGGCGTGAATATCAGGTGCGCCTCGCCGAGGTTCGGGCGGTACTGGGTGAGCGCGACGGGGCCATCACCGCGGCGCGGGCGGCGCTCGGGCTGGGTCACGAAGACCTCGAGACCGAGCTGAAGCGGCTGCGAAGCGTGCTGGTCGGTCTCGACGCGGTCTCCGAAGTGGCGACCACGCTGGAGCGGCTCGCCCGACTCGAAGTCGAGCGTGACGACACGCCGCAGGCGATTGAAACGCTGCTCGAGCTGGCGGTGTTCGATACGCGCCAGACGAACACCGAGGGTGCCGCGGCGGCGCTCGAACAGGTGCTTCTGCTCGACCCGAAGCATCGGGTCGCTTACGAGCGCGCCGGGCGGCTCTACACCGAGGCCGGCCTGTGGGCGCCGTGGGCCACGATGATCGCCCGGTTCCTCCCGAACCTGACCGCTGATGAGCGCCGCACGATGGTCGATCGCCTCTCTGCGGTGAACATCGAGCACCTCGGTGATTCGGCCGCAGGGCTGCGCTGGGCGATTGAAGCCGTTCGGTTGACTCCGGGGTCGGCGCCTCGTCGGCGCAGTGCCGAGGCGTTGGCGGGCTCACTGAAGAAGCTGAACCCGCTGGCCGATGCCTACGCCCAGATTCTCTCTGAGCTGGCGTTCGGGCGTGATTTCGCCGAGCTCTCCCTCGCGCTGGCGGCGATTCAAGACCTGTCGCTCGATCGCGTCGACGCGGCCGAACAGACCTTGTGCGGCGTACTGGCCCATGACCCAGCGCACGACGGAGCGCTCACCGCGCTGGTGCAGCTCTTCGCGCGGCGCGGGCTTCACGAGCGTCACGCTAAGGCGCTTGAACAGAAGCTCGAGTTCGCCGCCGATCGCGCGGCCCGGGTCGAAATACTCGCGCAGCTCGCCGTGCTCGAAGAGACCAAGCTCGCGCACCCGAGCAAGGCGGTGGCAGCCCTCGGCAGGTTGATGGAGGTCGACCCGAGCGTGGCGCACGCCCGCCTGGTGGTTGATCTCCATCGCCGGCTGAAGACCTGGCCCGAGGCGCTCAAGGCCTTGCAGGCGCTCAAGGCGCTCTGCGCACCCGGCCCGGCGCGCGTGCCGGTACAGCTGGAGATCGCGCGGCTTCAAGAGCTCGAGCTTCAAGACCCGCTCTCGGCGGTGACCTCGTATCTCGGCGTGTTGGAGCTGGCCCGCGACTCGAGCGAGGCGTTTCGGGCGCTCGAACGGCTCTATGTGCAGCTCGAGCGGCCCCTCGACCTGCTGCGCACCTACGAGCAGCGCCTCGCGCTCTCTCTGGAGCCTGCCGAGGCGATCGAGCTGCACTTCAAGTCGGCCGACCTGTGGGAGAAGCGCGAGCAACCGCTCAACGCCGACAATGCGCTCAAGGCGGTGCTGAAGATCGACCCGACCCAGCTGCGCGCGTTGGAGCGCTTGAACGGCCTGCGCAGGGCCGGCAGGCGCTGGCGCCCGTTGCTCGAGACCCTCGAGCAAACGGTGAACCTGCTGACCGACCCAACCGCGGCGGCGGAGCTGTGCACGGAGGCAGGGCAGGTGCACCTGGAGCAGCTGCGAGACCCCACCGGCGCTCACACCTGGTGGACGCGGGCGGTGAGCCTGGTGACCGACCACCGGCCGGCGCTGGAGGCCCTCGTCGAGCTTCACGTGAGCTCGCGTCAATGGCCCGAGGCCCTCGCGCTGCTCAAGCGACAAGCGCTGCTCGAAGAAGACGCGGGCACGCGCGCCCGGCTCGAGCATCGCGCCGGTACGGTGCTGGAGACCGAGCTTCATGACGCGGCCGGTGCCCGCGCGGCGTACCAGCGATCGCTTCAGGCGCACCCGGTGTATTTGCCGGCGCTGAGGCGGCTGCGCGCGCTGCTCTTTCAAGCCCAAGAATGGAGCGAGTACGAAGCGACACTGGCGCAGGAGGCGAAGCGTGCACCGAGCCAGACCGACCGCTGCGCGGCCGCCATCGAGCTCGCGGCGCACTTCGAGGGGCAGGCCCAGAACCCGGAGCAGGCCGTTGTCTGGTACGAGCACGCCCTCAAAGCCCGCGCCGAGTCGCTCGAAGCGGCGCTCCCATTGTGCGATGTGCTGGTCAAGCTCGAGCGGTGGCCCCGGGCGGCCGAGGTGCTGACCGCCAGCCTGGTGCTGCTCGAGCGTGAGCCGAAGCGTCCCCACGCCGAGCGGGTCAAGCGCCTGTGCCACCTGGCCGCGGTCTACCAGCGCCTCTCCAAACCTCGGTTGGCGTTGGAGACGTACGATCGCGCGGGCACTGAAGACCCGGGAGCCTTGCCGGTGCTCAGCGCCGTGCTCGAGGTGTTGGGCGCGCAGGGCCAATTGGGCGAAGCGCGCCTGCGGCTCGAAGCGTTCTTGCAGACGTTCGGCGGTACGCTGCCCACTTCAGAGCGTGCGACGCTGCTGCTGCGCCTGGCCACCGTGCAGTGGGGGCTGCGCGACGCGGCGGCGGTACAGGCCGCGGCGGAGTCGGTGCTGGAGCTCGAAAAACAGAACGTCGCTGCGCTCGAGCTGCTGGTGGTGGTCGGAGATGCGCAGGGTCAGTTCGAGAAATCAGCGATCGCTCGCAAGCGCCTGGCCGCCGCCGCCACGGGAGACGCCCGGGTGAAGTGGCTGGTCGAGCTCGGAGAGATGCTGCGCGAGAAAATCGGCAGCCCGCTTCGAGCCGTCGACCCGCTGCTCGAGGCGCTCAAGCTCAAGCCGGCGTCGATCGCTGTGCTGGAGCAGCTCTACGCCTCGTACCGTGGGCTCAACGACCCTCGCAAAGCGGCCCAGACGCTGCAGTCTTTGGTCAACCACCCCGAGCGCAGCAGCTCGCAGCGTGGCGATGACAGCCTCGCGCTCGCCGAGCTGCTCGGTCGGCACCTGGAGCAGCCCGACCGGGCCGCGACCGTGCTCGAGCAAGCGCTCGACGAAAACCCATCGTTCGTGCCGGCGCTGCAAGCCCTCGAGACGGTGCTCGCGAATGGGCGCGCATGGGCGAGGTTGGCTTCGGCGTATGCGCGAATCATCGAGCGCATGGGCTCGACCGAGAGCGCTCCGGTCAGGGCTGCGATCTGGCGGGCGCTGGGCGAGCTGCGGCTGCGTCAGCTGGGTGACAAGGCCGGGGCGCTCGAAGCGTTCGAGGCGAGCGCAAAGCTCCTGCCGTTCGATGGCCCCACCCAGGAGACCTTTGCCGACCTGGCCCTCGGCTTTCCCGACCGGGCGCGGGCGGCGTTGGAGGCGCTTCTGCGCGTGCTGCCCTCGAGCACCAGCGCGGCACACGTGTGCCTCGCCGCTCGACTCGCCGCCGAGCATGAAGGTGACCTCGACTCCGCGTGGAGCGCGGCGCGCGCAGCCGAGGTGCTGAACGTGCTCGACGCGGGGCATCGCGCGGTGTTGACGCGCAGCTCCGTCAAGCTCCCGCCGACGCTCACGAAAGCAGTGAGCACGAAGCTGTGGCGCGAGCGGCTGCTGCACCCGCAGGCGCGCGGGCCGATCGCCGAGGTGATGACGCTGCTCTGCGAGGCGTGGGCGCCGCAGAACGCTCCGTCGGTCTCCGACTTTCAGATTCACCCGAAGCACCACGCCATCGACCGCCGGGGAGGTCTGCACGCAGCGTTGACGGAGCTGCTTCGGGCGGCCCATTGGCTCGCTTTGGCGCCTCCGGCGATCTTCTCGCCCTATCTGGCGACGCAGACCTCGAACCAACGCACGCCGCACCCTGACGACTCGATTTTTCTCAAGGTGTTGCCGACCTCGCCGCCCAGCGTGGTGGTGGGGCAGGGCTTGCTCGAAGCCAAAGATCGCACCGCGCTGCACGCGTTGTTCGGCGCTCACCTGTGCGCCCTGCGGCCCGAGGTGGCGCTCACCTTCATGATGCCGCCCGACCAGCTGGAGGCGCTCTTCGAAGCCGCGCTGGGCGTGTGCGACCCATCGCGGGTGTCGTCGGTGAGCCCGAGCCTGCTGAAGATCGAGCGCAAGCGGCTCGACAAGGCCCTCACCGCGACCACTCGCGAAGCGTTGAAGACCTGTGGTGCCGCGTACCTGAAGGCGGCCGCCCCGGGAGACTTCAAGCGCTTCTGTGAGGGCGCCAGCATGACGACGCTGCGGGTGGCGCTGCTGATCTCTGGCGACCTTGCGGCGGTGCGTGCGCGGCTGTTGCCTGCCGGCCCTTCGGCTGAGCCTGCGCTCCGCGAGCTGCTGCGTTTTGCGCTGGGAGGAGATCTGCGTGCGCTGCGGGTCGCCACCGGTCATGCACTGGTGTCAGCGACCGAAAGCGCCCAAAAGTAATCATCGAGGGCGACAGGGCGCAGAAGGGCTTGACTTGCCCAGAGGGTGCCCGTACCTTGCCCCGCGCTGTCAGGGCCTGGCGCTGACTCGTTTCCTTCAGTCGCAAAGACCCCGTTTTCCTCCAACACCTTCGCCGGCCCATGGCAGCAGCCGCGTGCAAGTGCTCGAAATTACCGATTATGGCCAGGGCTCCAACTCCGAAAAAGCGTCGTCCCTCCAAAGACGACGAGAAGCCGAAGAAGCGTGTCGCGAAGAAGGCCGTCGAGGCCTCTGAGACGCCGCCAGAGGCTGATCGCGACACCGAGCGCGAGCTCGACGCCGAGGGTGAAAACGACGCCGACGAGGGCTCGGGCGACGAAGAAGGCGCGGCCCCCCGGCCGGTGCTGACGCCGATGGTTCGGCCGGTTCGCGACGACGACATTCAAGAGTCGCAGATGGTCGGCGAAGAGACCGCTGAAGAGGGTCAACCGGCCCCGAGCGCGACGCCGGTCTCGCAAGGCGACAACGCCCAGGGCGCAGACGATCAAGAGCGCTCCTCGGGTCAGCAGCTGCAGGTGCTCAAGCTGAACGACTTGAAGCGCATGAAGATCGCCGAGCTGTCGAAGATGGCCCACAACCTCGGCATCGAGGGCACGCAGGGTCTCAAGAAACAAGAATTGCTGGTCGCGATTCTGGGCAGCGTGGCCGAGAAGAAGTTCGAAGTGCAGGCCGAAGGCGTGATGGAGCTGATGAGCGATGGCTACGGCTTTCTGCGCAGCGCCGATTCAGACTACCAGCCCAGCCCCGACGACTTGTACGTCTCGCCCTCGCAGGTGCGCCGCTTCAACCTGCGCCCCGGCGACACCGTCACCGGCCCGATTCGCCAACCGCGTGAAGGCGAGCGGTACTTCGCTCTGCAGCGCGTCGAGAAGATCAACTTCGCCGACCCCTTCAGCTCTGATGTCAAAGAGCGAATTCTCTTCGACAACCTGACTGCGCTCTACCCGACGCAGAAGATCAAGCTCGAGCACGAGTCGAGCGACTACACGACCCGCATCATCGACATGTTCACGCCGATCGGGTTCGGGCAGCGCTGCTTGATCGTCGCGCCTCCCAAAGCCGGTAAGACGGTGATGTTGCAGAACATCGCCCACGCGATCGCGAAGAACCACCCCGAGGTGTACCTCATCGTGCTGCTGGTCGACGAGCGGCCCGAAGAAGTCACCGACATGCAGCGCAGCGTGCGTGGCGAGGTCGTGGCTTCGACCTTCGACGAGCCGGCGACGCGACACGTGCAAGTGGCCGAGATGGTCATCGACAAAGCCAAGCGCCTGGCCGAGCAAAAGCAGCACGTCTGCATCTTGCTCGACTCGATTACCCGCCTGGCGCGCGCCTACAACACGGTGGTGCCACCCTCGGGCAAGATTCTCTCGGGCGGCGTCGACGCCAACGCGTTGCACAAGCCCAAGCGCTTCTTTGGAGCGGCCCGCAACATCGAAGAGGGCGGCTCGCTCACCATCATCGGCACCGCGCTGATCGACACCGGCAGCCGAATGGACGAGGTGATCTTCGAAGAGTTCAAGGGCACCGGCAACTCGGAGATCGTGCTCGATCGCAAGCTGTTCGAGAAGCGCATCTTCCCCTGCCTCGACATCAACAAGTCGGGCACGCGCAAAGAAGAGCTGCTGCTGACGCCGGCCGACTTGGTTCGGGTGACCGCGCTGCGGCAGGTGCTGCACCCCTTCACCCCCATCGACGCGATGGAGTTCACGCTCAAGCACATGCGCCCGACCAAGAACAACCTCGAGTTCTTGGGTGGCATGAACCGCTGACAAGCCTGTTTCGTGAGGGGCCGGGTTGCGCTACACCGCGCGACCTATGCTTCGGCCCCTCGCCACTTTCGCGCTCGCTGCCTGCCTGCTGGCGTGCCCGTCGGCGCGGGTCATCACCGGCTCTGACGGCGGCACCGCCGACTTCGTGGGCCGCTCATGCAGCATCGACGCAGAGTGCGGAGCGCTGCGCTGCGACCCGATTCGCCGCCAGTGCATCTGCCTGTCAGACGAGAGCTGCAAGTCGGCCGATTCGATGGCGGCTCCGAAGTACTGCAACAACTACACGGGCCTGTGCGTCACCGAGATCGCCGGCTGCAAGACCGACGCTGAGTGCGGCACCACCTCATTCTGCGACCCCACGATTCGCGCCTGCCGGCCGCTGAAGACCTTCTGCGAGAGCTGCTCGTCGAACAATGAGTGCGGCGGAGCGGGTGACAACTGCATCACCGATACGGGCTTGAGCCAGAAGTTCTGCGGCAAGGCATGCGGGGCCGACGCCGATTGCCCCCGCGGCACGAAGTGCCAGACCAAAGATGGTGCGCAGCAGTGCTGGCCCGACAAGACCGGCGCCGGGCTGCCCGCGACGTGCTTGAACTTCGCCGGGTGCACGCCCGACTCGCTGAGCGCGTGCACCACCACCGCCGATTGCGCGAACCCCGCGCAGCGCTGTGACGTGAGCCGCGGGCAGTGCGTCGCGCTGGTGCAGAGCTGCCCCTTCGGCACCACCTGCGACCCTCGCGCGAAGCTGTGCGTGGCCGAGTGCTCGCGCGATCAAGACTGCGGTGACGCGAAGCTGCGTTGCACCAACAAGGTGTGCGAGCCGATCAGCGCCTGCACCCTCGATACGCAGTGCGCCGACAACCGGGTCTGCACGATTTCGCCGGGCGGGGCCGAGGGCACCTGCCAGCCGTTTTGCCAGAGCAACAGCGAGTGCCCCTTCGGCCAGATCTGCGACCGCCAGGGTACGCGGGTCACCTGCGTGGCGGGCTGCAGCAGCAACTCCGGGTGTGCGCTCGACCAGCGATGCAACCCGACCACCAAGAAGTGCGAAGGGCCGGTCATCGGCACGACGAAGATCTGCCAGGCGACCAACGCGTGCGGCAGCTGCCAGCTGTGCGACGGGCTCAAGAACGAGTGCGTGTCGGGGCAGACGCAATTTCCCCACTGCCAGGCGTGCGGTTCGCAGAGCGACTGCCCAGGTGGCGCGTGCGTGGCGATGGCCGATGGCCAGACGGTGTGCGTACGCAGCTGTGGCAACGGCCAAGACTGCCCTCAGGGCTTCGCGTGCTTGTCGCTGACCACGGGAGGCCAGGCGTGCGTGCCGGCCGACCGGTTGTGCGGCACCAAGTGCCAGTAACGGTCAGTGCGTAAACGTTGAAACTGACAGTTTCACGTTTTGTAACGTGAGCTGTAACCTCACCTTGGCGTTCGTCGTTGGGGCCACACGCCTTGCGAAGGCGAATGAAGGAGACCGGGCACTCAAGCGCTGATGTCGCATGGTGCGTGGGTCAGGTGTCTGAGACCCCATGAAGAAATGTCTGATGCTGATGCTCATCACCGTGCTGGGTGCGTGCGGCGAGGTCTCCCTGGCCGTCGATGGAGGCACCGTGGCGGCCATACCCGACGGCGGCCCTGACGGGGGCAGCGTCGACGCAGGGCTGGTGCGCGCCAGACCCGACGGCGGCCCTGATGGGGGCAGCGTCGACGCAGGGCTGGTGCGCCCCATACCCGACGGCGGCCCTGGCTGCTCACCCTCGACGCCCGGCAACCCGTGCAGCGGGGCTCTTCGAGGCGCCGCGGGGTGCGACGCTCCGATTGCCCAGTGCGATGCCGCGACCGAATTCATTCTGAGCGTCGCCTGTCACTCTTTGCCCGATGGTGGGCAATACGAGGTCAACGGCATTGCGGGTTCCTGGTGCTACCCCTTGCCTCCGCAGTGCCAAGCGGCCCCGAGCTGCGGCTGCCTCGAGCAGTACGGAGGCTTCAGCCACGATGCCGGCCGCCTCGACTGCCCGGGCAATTACTTCTTCTGCATCGACCGCGGCCTCGCCGTGCCCGACCTGCACTGCAACCCGCCCTGACGCTCAAGGCATTCGAAACGGGTGCACGATCGATTTCAGCGGTTTGACGCACGGCGTTTCTTAAACATTGGGAGCTTTTTGACCTTGGGCCCGTGCCTCCCGGCCCAATGAATCGCCCCGTAGAATCGCTCTGCGCCTGCGGTGCGGTAGGCGGCACGA
>JANLPS010000088.1:0-10406 GCA_031367385.1 Archangium sp.
GCTTCACACCGCTGCGACGCCTCGATGTTTCGCGGGTACGGCAACCCCTGCGCGAGCACCGAGGTCTCGAGCGCTACCAGGGGCAACCCATCTGCCCTCGCGGCCGCAACCTCTGAGGAAAAGTGCAATTTCACCCGCGGCGCTTCTCAACGACGAGATGGTAGTCCTCGATCTTCTTGTCGAGCGTCGGCCGCGAGATGCCCAAGAGCGCCGCCGCCTTGATCTTCTTGCCGCGCGTCTCACGCAGCGCCTCGGCGATCGCGTCGCGCTCGAGCCTCGCGATCATGTCGGCCAGAGTTCGCGGCGCACCCGTCGCGCCTGGCCCCTCTTGAATCTCGGGCGGCAGCCGCAGCGCCGGCACCTCTTTGCCCGAATACAGCAACGCCAGCCGTTCAGAGACCCCGCGCAGCTCTTCAACATTGCCCGGCCAGTGGTACTCGCTGAGCAATCGCCGCGCGTCGGGAGACAACGCCGGCACCTCGCGGCGGCTCGCCTTCGAGGCCGCGGTGGCGAAGTGCTCGAAGAGCTGCAGCACGTCTTGCTTGCGCTCTCGCAGAGGCAGCTGATCGATCTCGCTCCCCGTCAACGCCTTCGCCAATTCGCCATCGATTTCACTGCGTTGGGTCATCACGCTCACCGAGTGAACGCTGGTGGCGATGACCCGCACGTCGACCGGCTCTTCTCCACCACGCCGCGCAGGAGCAGCCTTCTTGATCAACAACCGCCCAAGCCGTTCAGCCGCGCTCCGAGGCAGGTGATCGACATCGAGCAACACCAGCGAGCCACCATCGGCCTTGAGCAGCGCAGACGACGCGGGAGGCAACCCCGGCGCGCTCCCGCGCCCGAAGAGGACCTCGTCGATGTGACTGACGGCCCGCCGGCAATCGACCACCACCATCGGCCCGAGGGCCCGCGCCGAACGGGTGTGAATGTAGGTCGCGAGCAGGCTGCGCCCGGTGCCGTCTTCGCCGTAGATGACGACCGGCTCGGCGTTCGAGGCGGCGCGACGAGCCTGCTCGACGGTCTTTCGAAACGGGCGCGAAGCCCCGACCAGGGTCACTCCGGCCGCACCTTCATCTTGCCGCGAGCGCAGCGCCGTCACCGCCTCACCGGCCAACCGGCCCAGCGCGGCGATCATCTTCTGATCATCATCGGTGAACGGCTCGACGCGCTCGGCGTACAAGATGCCGAACGGAGACCCACCCGACGCCAAGAGCGGCGCGCACAACGAGCCGCCCAGCCGCGAGGCCTCGGTTCGATCGAGCGCCCCTCGAACCATCGCGCGAGGCACCTCGACGTTGGCCGCGCCCACCACCGCCGCGGTCAAGAGCCCCTCGGTGCCACCGAGCAGCGCAGCGGCCTTGTCGGCGTTGACTCCGCGCGCCAGCTCTTCGGCCGCGCGGCGCAGCACCATCGCCTCACTGGTCGACGAGATCAGCGCGACGCCCGCGTTGTAGAGCCCCGAGACCGCGCCCACCACCGGGAGCAGCTCTTCGACCGGCGCCGACACCGCTGACGCCGCGTCGTCACGTTCACTGAGCGCCGCACGCACCGGAGGCTCGTACAAGATCGTCGAGTCGCCGACCTGCAGCCGGTCACCCGGGAGCAAGGTCACTTCGCCTTCGAGCTTGTCTCCATTGACGACGGTGCCGTTGCGCGAGCCGAGATCAGAGACGTGGGCCTCGCCGCCCTCGATCAGAATTCGCACGTGTCGCCGCGAGACCTTCGCGTCATCGAGCGCGATGGTGCACGAAGGGCTGCGGCCCAAGATGACCTCGCCCGAAACTTCGTGTCGCGACCCAGCCAGCGGCCCCGTCAACAGCAGAAGAACAGCCATCACGCCCTCGGTGTGGAGCGACTCATCACGCTGGGCGCTCGGCCAGCAACAACTTATCGAGCTCTTCGGGGTCTAACGTGCGGCCCTCGTGGCTCACGGCGATGGCATTAATCTGGGTTTCATCAATCTCGGCGTGGGCCCCCTTGCGCCACTCGGTGGTCTGGCGGCCGCCGTCGACCAGCTTGCCGATCAAGGTCTCTTCGTCCCAGCTGACGACCTCGGCCCAGAGCATCTCTTCTTGAGCCTCTTCGTCTTCGCCATCGGGGTGCACCTCGAAGGGGGCGCGAACCACGAAGGTCAGCGGCTCCATCAAGCCCTTGCGTTGGTAGCGTGACTTGAAGACCGGCAGCAGCTTGGTGGCATGCTCGGCCAGCGCCGAGGCCTCTTCTTCGGTCTCTTCGACGAAGCGATCTCGATAGTGCTCGAGAATCTCGGCGAGGTTGTGCTTGCCCTCGGGGCTCACCACCGCCAGGTACTTGCCCTCGTGGCCTTCGAAGGTCTCGGGGTCGACGCCATACAGGTTCGGCCGCGCCTCATCGGCAGGCAGCAACGTGAAGCCCAGGCCCACGCTGGTCGAGATGACCGCGCGTTGCTGCGGCCCCTGACCAAACGCCAGGTCGGTGCACAGCTCGTGAAAGAACGTCTCGGCAGCGGCCAGATCTTCTTCGGTGATGTTGAACATCTCGACGTCGAGCTGCCCGAACTTGGCCATGCCGTGCGTATGCACCCAGTACGACTTGTCTTTTTCGCCGATCTCCATCGCGTGAATCGTGAGGTGATCGCGAATGTCGAAGTCGAGCTCGGTGATTTCTTCAATGTCTTCAGGCCCGTGAATCTTGAAGGCCATCACGTCGACCACCACGCCGGCGGTCAGCTCGAGCATGGTGCGCACCGCCCAGAGCGCCTCGAACACCGCCACCGAGGTCTGCGGTTTGCCGGGCTCGAAGGAGACTTTGTAGAACCCGACCGCCTTCTCGAGAAACTCGCGCAGATCTTGCGAGCCGGTGAGCAAATCAGGCGTCCACCCGAGGGGTTTGTCGCGTTTTTCGAAGCGCACATCGACCCGGGCGCCATCGGCGATGACCGAGAAGAGCTGGCCGTTCTCACCGAAGGTCATCTCGACCTCGTCGCCCTCGAAGGCCTCGCGAACGGTCTCTTCGGAGACCGCCTCGTCTGACTCGGTGGCGATGACGTAGACGTCTTTCATGACGTTCACAGGTGCTTCTCGATCTGGCGAAAGAGGTCGACGCGATCGACCAGGTTCGTCAGGTAGTCGAGGGTGTCAGTGGGCAGCACGAGCACGGGAGAGAGTGTGTACCGCGTAAACCAGTCTTCGTAGAGCCCATTGAGACGGTTCAAATACGCGAGTGGAATGTCTTGCTCCATCTTGCGGCCGCGCAGCCGAATGCGCTGCTTGAGCGTCTTGACCGGGCAGCGCAGGTAAATCATCAAGTCGGGGGGCCGCAGGCTGGCCGCGACGGTCTCGTAGAGCTCCTGGTAGGTCTGCCAATCACGCTTGTCGATGAAGTGCTGTTTGTGCAGGTTCTTGGCGAAGATCTCGGCGTCTTCGTAGATGGTTCGGTCTTGCAGCGCGGTGCCAGGCTCTTTTTCGAGCTCACGGTGCAGGCGAAACTTGTGGGTCAAAAAGTAGATCTGCGAGCGAAAGGCATAGGCCTTCATGTCTTTGTAGAAGCTCGCCAGGTACGGGTTGCCCTCGTTGGGCTCGTAAAAGGGCTTGAGGTCGTACTTGCGGCACAAAAACGCCGTCAGCTCGGTCTTCCCGGCGCCGATGTTGCCCGCAATCGCGATGAATTTCTTACCGGCCACAGGAGCGTCGTCTAATCGGTCATCGCGAGCCTGTCGAACCATCACTGCAAGTGCGCTATAGCCGCCACGTGCGACTCTGGGTCGGCGTCTTGGTGCTCGCTTTGGGCTGCGCGAAGCCCGCCGACCGTGCGATCGAGCGCGGCAATGCCTTGGCGCGGCAAGGTCAGCTCGATGAGGCCAGGGCCGCGTATGAAGAGGCCGCTGAGTTGGCCCCAGACTCCGCGCGGGCCCACCTATTGCTTGGTAATGCCTTGATGTCATTGCGAAAACCCGAGCTCGCCGAGCCAGAATTCAAGGCCGCGGCCTCACTCGCTGCGGCCCGGGAGGCGCTCGCGGCCAACGCCTTGGCCTCGCATGACGCCCGCGCCGCGCTCGAGCTGCTCGGAGCGGTCGAATCGCCTCGCGGCAAGGTCATTCAGGCCCGTGCACTGATCGCGTTGGCGCGGGCTGAGGAGGCGTTGAAGGCGCTCGACCAGGTGAGCACTCCGGAGGCCGAGTATTTGAAGGGCTCTGCGCTGATTTCGCTGCGCCGATGGTCAGATGCGCAGCGGGTCTTCGATGCCCTCGAGCGCTCGGCCCCGAAGTCGTCGCTTGGCCCCTATGGGCTGGCCCGGTTGGCGGCGGCGCAAGGTCGCGCGGCCGACGCGCTCTTGTATTTGAAGGCCGCCAAGGCGATGTGGGGCCCGGGCTGGGCCACCGATGTCGTCGCCGCTGACCCCGCGTTTGCATTTCTCTCTGCTTCAGCCGATTACCAAGAGCTCCTCAAGCCGGCGCCGCCCCCATGATTCGAAACGTCTTCTGTGTTCTGGTCGCCATCGTGTGGACGATGGTCTGTTTCCCCCTCGCGTCGCTTGCGATCATCGTCACGTTCAACCCGTCGAGCTCGATGTATGTGGTGCAG
Source organism: Archangium sp. (assembly GCA_031367385.1). Taxonomy (GTDB): domain Bacteria; phylum Myxococcota; class Myxococcia; order Myxococcales; family Myxococcaceae; genus JAEUJT01. The sequence goes on from JANLPS010000088.1 coordinate 4,566, forward strand.
CGCATCTGGTCTCCGGTGCTGCTGTGGGCTGGCGGAGCGACCCTCAAGGTCGAGGGGCTCGAGAACGTGCCTCCCGGGCAGCCGCACATCTACGTCTCGAATCACCAGTCGACCATCGACATCCCCACCTTGTTCATGGCGCTGGGCGTCGACTTTCGCTTCGCGGCGAAGAAGAGCCTCAAGTACGTGCCCGCGATTGGCTGGTATTTGTGGCTCGCGAAGTTTCCCTTCATTGATCGCTCGAATCACCGCGACGCGGTGGCCTCGCTCGACAAGGCCGGCGCCCAGATTCGCGGCGGCGTGAACATCGTCATGTTCCCCGAGGGCACGCGCAGTGACGACAACCGGGTGCTGCCGTTCAAGAAGGGCCCGTTCGCGCTCGCGACCAAAGCCGGCGTTGGCGTGGTGCCGGTGACGATTGAGGGCTCGGGCAAGTTGATGCCCAAGAACCGGTGGACCATCACGCCTGGGCTCATTCACGTGCGGGTGGGCAAGCCGATTGATCCCGCTCCGTTCAAAGAGAACCGCGAGGGGCTGATGGTCGCGGTGCGCGACGTGATCATCGAGCAGAGCCTGGCGATGGGCGGCAAAGGCGGCGACAAGCAGAACGCAGTGGCCGCCAAAGGGCTCGAAGGCATCGGCCGCGGGCCCCAGGCGACTGCGTGAAGCGGCTCTTCGCGGCGCTGGTAGTGGGGCTGAGCGCTTGCGTGACCGGGCAGGCCAGCGCGCCGGTGCTCAGTGATGAGGCCAGGGCCCATTCGATGCTGCAGCACGGCGATTCAGCCGGAGCGGTCGCGATCTTCGAGCGTCTGGCCGTCGAGCACCCGGCTGATCTCGGGCTCGCTCGCGGGCTCGCTGAAGCGCACGTGAAGAATGGCACTGGTCAGGCCTTGCTCGACCGGCTCGCGGCAACCGACACGGCGCAATCGCACTACGCGCGCGGGTTGGTGCTGTTTTCGCGATCGGCAGACGCGAGTGGCCCTGCGGTGACGGAGTTTCGCAGGGCGGTCGAGCTCGACCCGGGCCAGCCCGAGTATTCGTTTCGGCTCGGCGTCGCGCTGCTCGAGTCTGAAAAGTACGACGAGGCCAAGGCGAGCCTGACTCGGGCCGTGGCGGCGGCTCCGGAGCGATGGTCGTGGCTGCTGCCGTTGGCCAAGGCGCAGCATCGAACCGGAGATACGCGGTTGGCGACGGCGTCGATTCGGGCGGTGATTGACCATGAGCCGAGCGAGGCCGATGCGAAGACGGCCAAGGCGTTGATGGAGCAAATTGCCGACCCGTTCGTCAACTTCCCCAGACCGGCGAAGGCGGCGCTCGAGCAGGGGCTCAATTGGTTGCAGGTGGCCGACATACCGCAGCAGGCGATCGTGCAGTTTGAAGAGATACTTCACGATTACCCCGACCTCGCGGTGGTGCACGCGCTGCTCGGGCTCGCGTACTCGCGGGTCGATGATGCGGGGCGCGCGGTTGATGAGCTTCGGCGGGCGGTCGAGCTCGCGCCTGATGATGGCAAGAACCAGCTGTACCTGGGTGAGCTGTACCTGGGCCGGCAGCGCGCGAAACAGGCCAAGGAGCACTTCGAGAAGGCCGTCGAGCACAACCCGACGCTCGCTACGGCGTGGTTTCACCTGGCCGACATGGCGCTCGAGAAGAACGAGCTCGATGAGGCGCACAAGGCGTACTTCATCGCGTCGCGGCTCGCGCCTGATGACACGAACGCGCATGGGAAATTGGCGCTGGTATACCAACTCGAGGGCAATTGGCCGGCGGCCGACCGTGAGCTCAAGGCCGTGTTGGACAAGGATGCGGACAACGTCGAGTTCATGTTGAGACTCGGGGTGTTGCACACCGAGCGGTTCACGAAGGCGAAGAACCCGGCCGAGAAGAAAGAGGCCGCGGCCGAGGCGTCGAAGTGGCTCGAGAAGGTGATCGAGGCGCAACCTGAAAACGCCTTGGCTTCACGGGCACTGGAGCGGGTCAAGCGGCCGTAGCGAACCACCCCTGGTCGAGTGAGCCGACCGTCCCAACGTTGGGACGGCTGTTGAACCTGCAGTTTCAAAATGTGTCGCATCGTTGGGACAACTCAAGCTCAGCGGGCAGGCCACATCGCCGTCGGGCCCAAGCGATCTACGCTGCTGAACGGGTCGACGGCTCCGGGGTACCCAACGCTCCACAGAGTCAAAGGTTCGGCTGGAGCCGTCGGACAGTAGAAAAACCGCGCCTCCTCCAGCCCGGCGCGAAAGACTTCGAGCGGTACCCTGCCCTGCGAGACCGCTGTCATGCCGCCGACCAGCATTCGCACCATGTGCCTCGCGAAGCCGGTGCCCACGAAACGCATCACGCCGTCAGGGCCCAGCTCGACCGAGGTCACCGTGCGTTCCTTCACCTCGCTGCTCTTGAAGTGAAACGCGGTGAAGTACCTGGTGCCCGCGATCATCGCAGCGGCTTCTTCGAGCAACACGCGGTCGCCGAGATCGTCGAGTTGGTACCGATATTCCTTCGACGACGCGCTCCACGCGGCGTGAAACCCATTGGCCGCGTCACGCACCAGGTGAATTCTCACATCGTCAGGCAACAGCGCGTTGAGTCGCGCCGCCATTTCTTCGCACGGCACCTCAGCCTCGAGCCTCGCGCTGAGCACCTGCATGCGTGCGCTGACGCCCTTGTCAGTTCGCCCCGCCACCGAGGGGTTTCTCGTGAACCCCGCCCCAGCGAAAGCCTTCAGCAGCTCGCCCTGCACGGTGCGAACGCCGCCCTCTTGCTGCTGGTACCCGTGAAACCCCGCGCCGCGGTAGGTGCACCACAGCGCGACCATCTTCACCTTCGGCTTCAAGTGCGAATCAGGCTCGGGTTCGCTTTGAGCAGTGTCGCCAGGTACAAATCAGACTGCTTCTCGAGCACGCTGTTCGCCTTCAGCCGCATGTTGAGCTGATTGAAGTCGACCGAATCGAGGTCTTGATCCTGGTTGAAGCACGAGAAGACGAATGACTCTTTGCCCGTGCGCGGGTCGACGTGCCGCTGAAGACACTGTGCGCAGATCTCCTTCATCATGCACTGCATCGGCGAGTTGATGCTGCCGATCGCGCAGTGCTCGGGCTTGAGCAACGGGGCCAACACCCCGTGCCGCGCGTCTTTCACCGCCCGCATCATTCGGTCAGACCCGATCGCGATGATGCGATCGACGCTCTTCAACTGAATCGTCGGCGCCTGACCGAGCTCACCCTTCGAGTACGCGATCATCGCCTGCACGATGTTGCCCCTGAACGTCAGGTCTTGCGGCCGCCGAGGCTGAATCTGCTCTCCCGAGTCGACCGCCCAGATCACCTGATCAGCCGCGGCCTCGAGATCGTCGTATTTGTACGAGTCTTCTTTCTTTCGATACCCGGCGAAATACAGCACCTTGCAGCCCGCGACCCGCAGCGCCCGGCCAATCGAGAACAGCACCGCGTTGCCCAAGCCGCCACCCGCCAGCAGCACCGTCTCGTTATGAGCGATGTGCGTCGGAGTACCCGTCGGCCCCATCAACACCACCCGCTCGCCCTTCTTGAGCATCGCGCACAGCCGCGAAGAAGTGCCCATCTCGAGCACGATGGTGCCCATCAGGCCCTTCTCTTTGTCGACCCACGCGCCGGTGAGAGCGAGGCCCTCCATGGTCAGCTTGGTGCCATCGATGGTCGGCGCTTGCCGTTCGAAGTTCTGCAGCCGGTAGAACTGCCCAGGCTCGAAGTGCTGCGACGCATACGGCGCACGCACCACCACCTCGACGATGGTCGGCGTCAACCGGTTGACCACTTCAATCGTGGCCAAGAACGCGAAGTCGAGCCGAGCAAAGAATGCCTCGCGGCCGGTCTCGCGCGAAGGTTGTTCATCGGGCTTCAACGTGGCCGAGTGCTGTTCGAACAAGCGAGCGACGTGCACGTACCCGTCTTTCGCGCTCGCCATGGCCTTCACGACATTGCCGGCGTAGGTCGGGTGGTTGTCGCCGTAGAAGGTGATGAACTTGCCCTCCTTCTCGTACGAGGTGAAGAACGCCACGTCGCGGCCGATGTCTTCGTGCGGCTCGGCCTCACGCAGCGTGCCGTCAACCATCTCGTAGTTGCGAAAGAACGACTTGTCGGCATCGAGCGCAAACGTGTTGGGAAATTCGCGCTCGTAGGTCACGTTCGGTGACGTGCCAGCGGCGACGCACACGGTTCGCGCGGGCAGCTCGTAGAACGTGCCCGAGCCCTTCAACTTGCCGTCGACCGTGGTCATGCGCTCGAGCTTGATCGCCTGCACCGCGCCGAACGCGTCAGGCACCGCCTCGACGGGAGAGACCCGCTCAATGAACCGAATGCCTTCTTCGAGCGCCTTGGCGACCTCTTCGTGGTTGAGCCGGTACGCCGGAGAATCGGTCAAGTTGCGCCGGTAGCACAACGACACGCCACCCCACCCGCGCACCATGTCGATGAAGTTGGGTACCTCGCCTGCCTTCTTCGCCCGCTCGCGCTCGGCCCGCACCAGGCGGCCATGCTCGAGGAACTCTTTGTAGGTCGAGAGCTCGTCAGGCTCCATGCGCGAGAAGATCGCTTCTTCGCTCATCGAGGTGAGCAACGTCTCGTGACGCTTCAAGGTCTTCTCGACCTGGCCCGGGTAGTAGGCGAACAGCTCGGTCGCGGTGTCGACGCCGGTCAAACCTCCGCCGATGACGATGGCGGGCAGGCGCACCTGCAGATTCGCGAGCGAGTCGCGCTTGAATGCGCCAGTCAGCTGCAGGGCCATCAAGAAATCACTGGCTGCGCGAATGCCGCGAATCAGGTTGTTCTTCATCGGCACGATGGTTGGTTTGCCCGCGCCCGCGGCGATCGCGATGTGATCGAACCCGAGCTTCCACGCGTCGTCGATGGTCAGCGTGCCACCGAAGCGAATGCCGCCGTACAGCCTGAAGTTCTCTCTGCGCGCCAGCGTCAGGTGAATCAGGGTCAAGAACGTCTTGTCCCACCGAACGGTGATGCCGTACTCAGAGACGCCGCCAAACCCCTCGAGAATTCGCTCATCGAGGTTGACCGCGAAGTCCTTCCAGCTCCGAATCGGCTCGAGCGCCGCGCCGTTCTTGCCAGTCAGCGAATCGGGGAACGACTCGATCTTGAGCCCATCGACGCCAGCGACCGTGAAACCCTCGTTGAGCAAATAATGCGACAGCGTGTACCCGGCCGGGCCGACACCGACGACCATCACGTTCTTGCCGTTGGTGGGCAGTGCGTAGGGCCGCTTGAGATTCAGGGGGTTCCACCGCGTGAGCAGGCCGTAGATCTCGAAGCCCCACGGCAGCGCCAAGATGTCGGTCAGCGCCGACGTCTCGATTTGAGGAATGTTGACGGGCTCCTGCTTCTGAAAAATGCAGGCCTTCATGCAGTCATTGCAGATGCGGTGACCGGTGCCGGGGCACATCGGGTTCGCGATGATGATCATCGCCAGCGCGCCGAGCGAATCACCGCGGCGCTTGAGCAAGTGCATCTCGGAGATCTGCTCTTCGAGAGGGCACCCCGCGAGTGGTATGCCGAGCGGGTTCTTCTTGTAGGTGTGCCCAGCCGCGAGCGGGTCGCGCTCCTTGATGCCTTTGCTGCAGGTGTCTTTCTCGCGCTCGTGGCAGATGACGCAGTAGTCGACCTCGTTCATCGTCTGACGCGCGTCGAAGCGGTTGTCGGTCAGCCCGAACCCATCGCGGCGACGCAAGTGCACGTCGGGGCCTTCGAAGGCCTCGGGCATGCCCACTGGGTCGGGTATTTTCAGCTCGACCAATTTGTCGAAGACGAGCGGCTTGGGCTGCGAGAGGGTGCTCCAGCCGTGAAAGGTGTGGGT
>JANLPS010000341.1:0-5664 GCA_031367385.1 Archangium sp.
GCGGCAGCGGCGGCGGTTCAGGTGGCGGCACCGGCGGTGGTTCGGGTGGCGGCATGGGCGGCGGCAGCGGCGGCGGCTCGGGTGGCGGCACCGGTGGTGGTTCAGGTGGCGGCACCGGCGGCGGCACGGGTGGTGGCTCAGGCTCGGATGTTCTCGAGAACAATGTCCCCAAGACCGGCCTCTCAGGCGCTGACAGCTCGTTGACCTACTTCTCGATGACGGTTCCTGCCGGTCAGAACACGCTCTCGTTCACCATCTCGGGTGGCACGGGCGACGCTGACCTCTACGTGAAGTCGGGCACCAAGCCGACCACGACCTCGTACACCTGCCGGCCGTACAAGAACGGCAACGCGGAGTCGTGCACCTTCAACAACCCCGAAGCCGGGACCTGGTACGTGTTGGTGCAGGGCTACAACGCGTACGCTGGTCTCTCGCTCGTCGGCAGCTATGCGACGTCGAGCACGGGCCCCGTCGTGCTCACCAGCGGCGTGCCGGTGACCGACCTGGCCGGTGCCTCGAACTCAGAGCAAGGGTTCAAGATCACCGTGCCCTCAGGCTCCTTCGCGCTCAACGTCGCCATGTCAGCGCAGTCGGGTGCCACGGGCGACGCAGACCTCTACGTTCGCAAGGGCGCTGCGCCCACCACCAAGGTGTACGATTGCCGGCCCTTCAAGTCAGGCAGCAATGAGTCGTGCACGCTGTGGTTGCCGGCAGGCGACTACTTCGTGAATGTGCGTGGCTACTCGGCCTTCACCGGCGTGACGCTCACGGCCACCACGTACTAAGGCAGTCGCGGTAAGAAACGAGGCGGCTTCACCGTCGCTTCGTTTTGCTTTGTCGCCGGCGCGCGGGTCTTCACGACCGAGCTGCCGGCGATTTTGCATTTCTGGCTGCACCGGCTGCGTGCTTGAAGGGGGGCCCATGTCGACCAGCGACGAAGCTGACCCGTTCGAAGTGCTCGGCGTCTCGCGCGAGGTCGACGAGCGAGAGCTCAAGAAGCGCTACTTCGCGCTGCTGCGGCAGTTTCCTCCCGAGAGCCACCCGGTCGAGTTCGCCCGGGTTCAGCGCGCCTGGGAAGTCGTCTCAGACCCCGAGCGCCGGGCGTCGCACCTCGCCGAGGCCGAGCCGTACGAGGCCCTCGCCGAGCCCTGGCGCTCACGGCTGCGAGAGGCCTTGGGGCTGCTGCAGACCGACCGGGTCGACCTGGCCCGGGTACAGCTCGCGACGCTGCTCGATGAGAACCCCGACCTCGACGACGCGAGGGAGCTGTTGCAGCAGGTGCTCTACAACCGCGAACAGTGGGCCGAGGCCGAGGTTCAGCTGCGTGAGCTCGTCGCACGGCAGCCGACCAGCGCGCGGTACTTGAGCCGGCTGGTGCTGGTGTTGGGGCGGCTCGACCGGCATGGCGACGCCCTCGCCGTGGCTCAGCAGTGGGTGCAGGTCTCCCAGCGCAAAGACCCGATGGCGTGGGTCTACGTCGCAGAGACCCTGGGCGCGCAGAAGCGCTACGGCGATGCGCTCAAGGTGATCGACGAGGGCCTGGCAGAGGTCGAGCTCAAGGCGCACCTGGTGTTGACGCGCCTTCAGCTGAGGCTCGACATGAGCGACCCCGCGGCGGCGGCGTTGAGCGCGCTCGAACGAGATTTGACGTTGTTGGAGCGCGTCGCGCCTCGCGATGACGAGACGCGCAAGGCGGTCAGCCAGCGGCTGCAGTCGATGGCCGCGCTGTTCTTCAACCGCAACCGGGCCGACGAGGCCAACGCGTTGATCAAGGCGAGTCGCGCGTTCTGGTCCCAGAGCCAGGCGGTGCAGTTTCCTCCGTTCGTCGACGTGCAGGTTGACGACCTGCCGCTCAAGTCGAGGCAGTGGCTCGAGGCTGAGTCGAAAGACCCGCACATCTTTCGGGTGCTGCGGCGGGGCAGGGTGGCTGACGTACTCCTGGCGCTGCTGGTGACCGCGCCCGCGGCGGTGAGCCTGGGGCAGCTTCTGACCGTCGACGCCGGCTGGGAGCCCGGAGTGCTGCCGCTGTGGGTGACCGTGTTCGCGGTGTGCGGGTGGCTGGCGGTGTGGGCGTGGCGCCAGGTGGGCTTGTCTTTTTCACGCTCGCACCGGCGCATGGTCTCGGTGCACGGGCTGTATCTGCTCGAGGTGGGGCTCGAGTCGTTGCGGGCGTGGCCGCTGGTGAACTTCAGCGACGTGCGCGTCGTTCACCACCACACCAACGGGGTGTACACGAACAGCATCGCGACGCTGACCTTCGTGAAGAAGAAGGTGAACCTGAGCATTCGCGGGCAGGCCCTGGCGGTGAAGTTCGCCGAGACCCTGCAGGGGTTTCGGTACCGGGCGCTGCAGCTGCTGCACGGAGGCATGCTCGAGGCCGAAGAGGGGTACGACTTCATTCCTCACGCGTTCTTGGTGACCAAGTTCGTGTCTCCGAGCCTGGGGAGGCAGCGGTACGGGCAAGTCGTTCGAGCCGGAGTCGTCGGCATGGTCGTGGTGGCGCTCGCGCTGGTGTCGCAGATGCTGGGGGTCAAGGCGCAGCACGAGCTGCGGCTGGCCATGCTGATGAACACGCCGCGGCGCGACCAGGCGGCGACCGTGTTCGTCGCGTCAGACAACGCCGATGATCGACGGGTGGTGAAACAGGCGTTTCAACTGCAACTCGCCGAGCGGGGGCCTCAGCTGTTGGCGGTGGTCTTGGGCGACGCGGTGCATACCCAGCGGCTCAACGTGTTGCTCGCTGCGCTGGCGGCCACGGAGTTCGGAGGCGTGCGGTTCGAGGTGAGGGGCGAGGGCCTTGGTGACCCGGCCGCGTTCACGCGCGGGGTCGAGAGCGGGTTCGCGGGGGAGCGGTCGTGGCTCGCTGAGCCCGTCGTCACGCCCGGCACGTGGAAAACAGCGACCAGCGTGCCAGTGGCGGTGTCACTGACGAGTGAGCCCGTCGGCGGAGTGGGGATTGGACCGGATGGCAAGGCCGCGTTGCAGCGGCTCAAAGGGACCGTGGTTGTCACCCACCCGGCCGATGGCTCGGTCACGGCGTCACTGCCGGTCGAGGTCGTGCTCGATGAGGGCGAGGTGCTCGGTTTGGCCGGCACTGACGTCGACGCGGTTCAGTCGAAGGCACTCGCCGTGAAGCTCGGAGCGTTGATCGCCGACGAGCTCGGAGTCGGTCGCGACATCGAGTAACCGGTCAGCCTGACCGGGTGAAGCGCCCCACGGGCCTCGAGGCCACCCCGTCGCTCTCTGAGTAGGCCACACGGCCGCCGACGAAGGTGCTCTGCACGATGCCCCAGAGCTTCTGCCCTCCGTAGGGGCTGCCGCCGTGCCGATGCCGTAGCTCACCGACTTCGAACGTCGCCGCGTCGTCCCACAGCACCAGGTCGGCGTCGAACCCCACTGCCAGCTGCCCCTTGCGCTGCCCCAACCCCGCGAGCCTCGCCGGAGCCTTCGCGTTCCACTCGAACAACTGGCTCAGTGAATGCCCCCGCTCACGCGCCCGTGTCCACAGCACCGAGAGCCCCAGCTGCAACCCGGCGATGCCGCCCCAGGCTCCGATGAAGTCGCCGGTCTCTCTTCTTTTCAGCTGCGGCGTACACGGTGAGTGGTCCGACACCACCATGCCGATGACTCCCGTCTCGAGCCCACCCCACAGCAACTCGCGGTTCGCCCGGTCGCGAATGGGCGGAGCGCACTTGAACTGCGTCGCCCCGTCGGGGATCTCTTCAGCTGTGAAGTTGAGGTAGTGCAGGCAGGTCTCGGCCGTGATGGGCACCCCCGAGGCCTGTGCCTGAGCCAGCAACGGCACCGCCGAGCCACTCGACAGGTGAACGATGTGCGCTGCGCACCGATGTTTCGCGGCGAGCTCGATGATCATCGCGATCGCCTGGTCTTCAGCCGCGCGTGGCCGCGAGCGCAAGTACGTCTCATACTTTCTCGGGTCGGCTCCGTGCAGTGACGCCTCGGCTGCTTCGAGTGGCCCCGGCAGCTCGGCGTGCACCAAGAGGGTTCGCCCAAGGTCGCGAAGCACGGGCATCGCCAGGTCGAGGTCGGCTCGCGTCACATGGGGAAATTCGTCAACGCCCGACGGGCACAAGAAGCACTTGCACCCCGGCACGCCGAACTTCTGCAACCCGGCGAGCTCGCCGGCGTTGCCCGGTACCACGCCGCCCCAAAAGGCCACGTTCACGTGCAGTTGGTCTCGCAGCACGTCGCGTTTGCGCTCGGCCGCGTCGGCCGAAATCGTGGCCGGTATGCAGTTGAGCGGCATGTCGACCACGGTGGTGATGCCCCCGGCAGCGGCGGCCTCGGTGGCGGTGCGAAAGCCCTCCCACTCGGTGCGGCCTGGCTCGTTGATGTGCACGTGCGAGTCGACGATGCCCGGGCTGACCACCAGGTCACCGGCGTCGATGATTCTCACGTCGGGCGCCGGCGCGTCGAACGCGGTGACCGAAACAATCACATCATCAGCGATGTGCAGCGCCGCCGGCCGAACCCCGTCGGGCAGCACCACCCGCTTGCCTCGAATCACCAGCGTCGGAGTCGCCATTGCATCACCCTCCGCTCGGAGCGGCTTTGAACGCCCTGATTTTTCGCACCAACGCATCGACGACGTCAGGTGACTTCTCGAGGTCAGGGTTGCCCGGCATCAACGGGCTCTTCCCCACGGCGGCTCCACCGACCACGATCACGTTCTTCAAGTACGCATCGGTCACCTCAGCCTGCCACGCAGCGTCGGTGTAGTTGCGCGGCTTCACGGGCAACCCCGCCGCTGCCACACCCTGACCGTCGCCCTTGTCACCGTGACAGGCGACACACCGGGTGGCGAAGATCTCAGCCGCGATGGCCCCTGCGGCGCCATTCACCACCGCTGACGGCTCGGCCGCCGGCAGCTCGACTGGCCCCTTGGCACTCACGTCACTGCCTTGTGCGACCCAGGCGCCGATCAGGTCTCGCTCGGCTTGAGAGATGCCAGTGATGTTGCCCAGCGGCATGGTCTTGGTCGCGACCACCAAGAGGTACATCCGCTCCGCATGCGAGGCGATTTCTTCTGGCGTCTCGAGCCGCACCCCTTGCGGAGCCGCCGCGAACATCGAGGTGGTCGGCTTGACCGCATGACACGCCACACACCGTGTCTGAATCACCGAGTTGACCGTCGCGAACGACACCGGCTTTGCGCTCGCATATTTCTCTAACCCTGGCAGCGGTGCATGCCTGGGCGCGGTCAAGAAGATGAACCCCGCCACGGCCGCCACCATCGCACCCAGCACCATTGGGCTCGACTGCCCCCGAAAGTTCATCACGTACTTGAGGCTCGCACCGAAGACGAACAAGCACCCCAGCACCAACCACGCCTGTTCATGCCCATACGTGGTGGGAAAGTGGTTCGAGAGCATCGTGAACAGCACGGGCAGGGTGAGGTAGTGGTTGTGAATCGACCTGCCTTTTGCGCGAACCCCGTAGCTGGTGTCGACGGGCTGCCCCGCCTTGGTCGACGCAATCATGTGCCTCGCCGCGGGGATGATTCTGAAGAAGACGTTCGCCGCCATCGTGGTGCCGATGATGGCCCCCACCTCGAGAAACGCCGCCCGCCCGCTGAACACGTGGGTCAGCACGTAGCCAAGCCCCAGCACCACCCCGAGCCCCACGGCCGCAAACGCGCTCTGG
>JANLPS010000408.1:0-8412 GCA_031367385.1 Archangium sp.
TCTCGCCAGGTCAAAACGAGAACGGCGCTGTATTGCCAGGCTTTTGAGCGCATGGCGCCGTACTCGGTCGGCGTCGGGCCATTCTCCCCTCGCCGGTTCAAATACTCGTCAAGAGCTTCACTGACCTTCGGCATGACTCGATCACGCACGATGGTGATCTCCGTCTCAGTTAGAATTCGCTCTGGCTGACCGACTTCGTTGAGGCGCTTTGCGGCGCGAATGAATGCCGCCGTATCGAGGGCCTTGAAGCGGTGATCCGTCTTGGGTTCGATTGCCATGATCAGTTCATCCAATTCAACGGCTGAGGTTCGCCGAGAGTCACCAGCACGGCGACGGCCGCGCGATCGCACACAGCGGGGATTGCTTCGCTGCGGATCACGCGGTCGCGTTTGAGCAGAGCGGCGATCAACTGCGCGACCGAGTTCTTGATCGCTTCGTACTGCGGGGCGGTCACGTCGGGGTAATTCCCCGCGCAAATGGCATTCTTCGCCGCTGTCGCGCCCCACGCGGTCAACTCGACCCCGAAGCTCTCGCGGTCGAGAACCGATTTCAGGCCCGCGATTTCTGCCACGACCTGAGCGACCACGAAGCTCGCGATCGCCTGATGCGCGTGGGTCGGGAACCCGCTGAGAGCCGCCGGCAAACGCTGAACGACGATGCGCTCCAGTTCCTGATTCTGAGCTGCCGTGAGCTCGGGGTGATCGATGAGCTCGAGAAGTCGGCGGGTGTCATCGGCGTCAATGGTGATCGTGGCGGTCATGGTGCGTCTCCGTTGTGGGTGGGTGTCGCGTTTGAAGTCTTTGAGCTACCGCCGAACACGCGGCGTCGAATTGCTTGGAGGCTTTCGCGAAGCCACGCCCGTCGTTCGCTTTGAATTTCTTTAAGGATCAGCTCCGCGATTCGCTGGTGGGGGTACGGGTCGTTGAAATATGCAGCTTCGATCGCAAGCCAGTCGCTTGGGTCGAGGTACCAGAACTCTGCCTTCACTCGCTGACGACATTCCGAGCGCGTCCGTTGGCCAATGCGAGAGCCGAAGACAACGTCGAGCCGCTCCAGGTCTGAGCCATCGATCGGGTAAACGTCAAATTCGACGCGTTCGTTGAAGCGTTCGCGCGGGGTTTGCTCGTCGCGCGTCATTGCATCGCCGCTTTTCGTGCCGGCTCGGGCACCTTGTCGATGCCGTCGGCGAGGTCGGTTAGGACCTGGCGAATGACGCCCGAGATCACCGACAGGTCTTTTGGCGTGAGGTGGGGCGCGGCTTGCTTGACGCGGCTTGGAATCGCCAGGAGCTGGCTTCGGGCTCGGCTGAACTCTTGAGCCAGACCCTCCCCGACTTCTGACGCCAAGAGGAACCGGCCTTGCGTGCGCTGGAGCTCGTTCTCGCGAAGCGAGGCTAAGGCGATCTCCTTGCGCCTGCGCGCTTCGTTAAACGTCTCTTGCTCAGCGGCCGGGGCTTCGGCTTCGCGACCACCCAGGGGCGCAGGCCCCTGGTTCGCCGTATTGGCCAGCCACTCGGCCCTGGCGACCTCTACGTCTGCGATCTTGCCATCGGCGGTAGCGGTGACGCGGCCGGAGGCGATCGCCGTCTGGAGAGCGTTGAGGGCCACTCCGAGTTGACGTGCTGCGCTGCGTTGCGATGTAGGTTTCATGGTTCTGCCTTTCAGTGACCAGATAAAAATTTTCTCAAAAGTGATCGACTTCCCGCGCATTGCGTCACCCGAGGGGGTACGCCGTCACAGGGGAAACTATGTAGTGGGAGGTAGGCGGGGAGTGCCGACCGAGCACCAGTCAGGACGCTTCGTTTGGAGGGCATGACCGCCCCTTTCATCCTGACTGACTCCCCTAAAGGGGGAGTCATGGTCACGATGGGTTTTGACGCTCTGACCGGTCATCATGACTATTGCGGTCATGATGGTCATTGAAGCGCCTCGGTAGGCTGCTCAGGTTGCACGTAGAGAGTGCCGCCTTCCGTCTTGTCGTGGCACGCCAACCCAAGGCGAATGGCCTCAGTGACAGCAGCACTGGCCTTGAGCATACCGAGGCCGAGCGCGGCGCGAATGTCCTCCCGATTCATGCCTCGCTTACCTTCAGTCGCTTGGCCGTACTTGACCGAGAGAAGCTCAACGAGCCGCTGAACGTTCGCCTCGAGCGCCCCTTGGCCCTTGGCCGTTGGTTCCGACGAGTAGGACCACCGCGCGACGTGGGCCTCGCCGTTGTCGTCGTCTTCGACGTTCAACGTCAGGCTGAACGTGCCCGCCCCTTTGCCCGCCTTCAGCTCGACTTGAACGGTGTTGACCCACTCGTCTTCAGACGCCTTGGTCATTTGCAGGTACACGCCGCCGTCAACGGCACCGTGAACAGCGCTCGAGCCGCGCATGAGCTGGCCGGGTCGCCGATTGGCCCTGTCAGGGCTGCTTTTGGCGCTGTGATGAACGAAGAGCACAGAGCAGCCCAAGGTGTCGCGCAGGAAGCGAAGTCGGCGCATAACCTCGGCCATCTCGCCGCTCGAGTTCTCTTCAGCGGTATGCGCGTCGCGCAGGGGGTCGATGATCAGGAGCTCGAGGTTCGCAGGGCAGGCCGCTGCGAGACCGCACAGGTCGGCATCGTTCAAGAGGTCGAGCGAGGCGCGGCACTTGACCTGAACGTGTTCGACCGCTTCGAGAGGCTCGAGGTCCATACCGCGCGCAATGGCGGCCAGGCGGGTGCGGAACGAGCGCTCGGAGTCTTCGAGGGCGAAGTAGGCGACCCCGCGACGGCTCGAGCCTGGCACTCTGAAGACGCCAAAGAGGTCGTTTCGCACTGAGATCGCCAGCGCCATCGTCAGCGCAAGCCAGGTCTTCGAGGTCTTAGGCTCGCCGGCGATCACGATCACCGATTTCTCGGGCAGGAATCCGAAGATCAGCCATACAAGGGGCGCGATCGCGCGCTTCAGCAATGAGGTCGCTTGCTCGAAGGTAAACCGGGCTTCGTTCGTCGACGGTGATCCCCGCGAACGGTTCCATTCATCTTTCATCAGGTGAAGGCGTTGTGCGTAGCTGCCCTCGGGCGCATCAGGATCAGTCGTGAACGCTGTCAGACTGTCGCCGAGTGCTCTCACGCTCGCGGGGGTCGGGATCATGACCGCGCCCCCTGTTTGCGCGCGATGCTGTCGGCGATCGTCGCGACCGTCTTCGCGGGCAGCGGCGGCCGACAGCGCGCCTCGTTGAGCGCCAGCACGAGCTCGAACGCGAGGTCAGGCGAAAGCGATGGAGCGTGCCGCATCAACGCGCCTGCAACGGCCGTTAGCGTTGAATTGCGGCGCCCGTCGCCGATGATCTCGAGCATGCCGCGCCACTCGTCGCCCGAGCGGGTCGGCTTAAGCCCGGTGATCTCTTTCGGGGCGCTAGCGAGCACTGCGTCGACGTCGAGAGGAACGCCTGCGTTGACCCAAATGAGGGGTTTCACGCCTTCGGGCACGGTGGGGTCGTAGTAGAGCCGCGCAGGGTCTTTCGCCTGCTCGTCGGCGTGGAGCTCGAAGCGAGCGTTGATCGCTCCCCACAGGGCCGGCCACTCACTCGCCATAGCTGGCCTGCTGAGGCTGAGCGTCAAACGGAGGCGAGGGGTGGACGGCGTGTGGCTATGCGTCGAGCTGAGAACCGCCTCGATGCCTTCGGCCTTGAGGAGCCGCATGGAGCCTTTCACGTCGTCGATGACGCCATGGTCGAGATCAAACACACCCGCGTGAACGCGGACCACGTTCCGAGTTGCCCGAGTGGTGCCAGGCGCAAGCTCAGCGAAGTTGTGCGCTGAACCGGCCTTGTGCGAGCAGTTCTTGCCCGGGCATGGCTCACACGGCGTCACGAGATGGTTCGACTGGTGCTCGACGACGTCAGACCAGACGCATTCGAAATCGCGGGGCTTTACGTCTTTCGCCCCGGCGTAGGTGGAGAACCGGAGCGACTTTGCGGCGGGTGAGGCAATGGCTGTAGAAGGAATCGGCATCTTGGCGACCTCGAATCGTTTAGGTGTGAGAGCCGGCGGCGCGTTCAGGCGTCGACCGGCTCGAGAAGTCTTCAGGCGTGGGCGCGTGGGCGCGTGCGCTGCGGGCGCGCGACGTTGTGTGCGGCCAGTCTTTGAAGGTCCGCCTCGAAGCGCGTGGCGCGTTCGTAGAGGAATTCGATCAGGTCTTCAGAGTCATTGCGCTGCGACTCGAGGCGGTGAATCAAGTCGTTAACCTTGACTGCCAATCGCCGATTCTCAAGCGTCAACTCTTCATTGCTCTGGCTGATCGAGCCCAACGATTCATCCAAGTCGCCGAGCGTATTCTCGAGCCCTACAGCCAGAGGATGGTTGGCCTCTGCCAATTCCCATGCGATCTCTCGAATGGGGTCGCACACCGATTCAAGACCGTCACCGACCTCGGTCAACGGGGTCACCACCTCGCAGCACTCGGTCTCGTCGATCTCAACGTTCACGAAGCTCATTGCGCGACCCCGGCGTCGACGGCTGCGGCTCGCTGGGCCACCGCGCCACGCAGGATCGGCTCATGTGGGCGAGCGGCTTGAGCGTCGAGCCAGGCGAGAACTTCAGCCAGGCGCCAACGTCGACGCGATTGCAGGTAGATCGGCGCGGGGAACTTACCGTCCCGCACCCAGCGCCAGATCGTTACCGCGTGCGTTCCGGTGAGCTGCGTGATCTTCGAGATTCCGACCAACGTCACCACTGCCGTTTCGCTCGTTGCCATTACAAGGCAATGCCTGAGCGATGCTTCATTTTGCAAGTTCCTGCGGGGAAGCGAATGCATTCAACGACATGCAGTCGTGTGGGTATTTCAACTCAGATGGAACTCGAGCTGATCAGGCCCTGGATCTTGGCGTCCCAGAGCTCGAGCGCCGCGCGGCGTTCGTCGAAGTAGTCGTGCTGGTCGTAATGCTGCTCGACTCGAGGTGGCTTGTGGTTGAGCACAAGCTCAGAAACGTGAGGCCGAACCCCAAGCTTGCCTAGCCAAGTCTTTACGGTTCGTCGGAGGTCGTGCGGGGTTGCGAGGTCGAAGGGCGCGAGGGCAGGGTGCCCGTTTTGTCTTTTGCGCTTAGAGCCTTTCGGAGGCTTCTCGCCCTCCCAGTGTCGGCGCATGAACCGGCCGATCGCCTTGTCTCCGTAAATCCCGTTTTTCGAGTCTGCGCTGGGGAGCACCCACGGTGAGTCCTCTGTAAGCGCGCGGAGGGTTTCGAAAAGTCCCACGGCCAGCGGCGTCAGCGGGATTACGAAGGGCTTGGCTTTTTTCTCCTGCTTCTTTTGAAGCTTTTGGAGTGCGACCGGAATGGTGAGTGTCCGCCCCTCGACGTCAACGTTTTCCCATTGAGTCTGACGAAGCTCACCCGTTCGAAGCCCCGTAAGAAGCAAGAGGCGAAGCACGGAGGCAACCTTTTGCCGCTCCTTCTCAGAGGTCTGGTCGCCCAGCGAGTGCCAGAACGCGACGATCTCTGCTTCGTTGAGCCAGCGCTCTCGGATGCCACCCTGAATCCCGAAGTCTTCTGCCTTCAGTGTCGCGGCGGGGTTGATAAACGTGTCTTCGCTGTCGGCGAAATGTCGCTCGGCGTAGGAAAGGAGCTGCTTCAAGATTGCGAGCACCTTTCCAGCTCGCACCGGTGCACGTTTCGCGGCCAAGTCGATCGCGCCCCTGCAATCGCTCTTCTTGATCTGCTTAAGCGACATCGGGCCGAGGCGAGGCTTCAGGTGGAGCTTGTACATGTCAGCGGCTTCCTTGCTGCCTCGCTTTCGCTTGGTGTCGAGCACCTTCCAAAATGCTTCTGCAATCTCGTCGATGGTCTTGCCCCCATCGGGCACGACTCGAGATGGTGCCAGGTGAGATCGAATTCGGGTTTCGACTTCGGCCACTGCCGCCGGCCCCGCGCGGCGGGCTTCGCTCAGTTCACCGACGAAGTCACGCGCCTGCTTGATCGTAACGTGGCCTGCCTTTTGAGCGAGCGAGTAGGGGCCGAGAGTCACGACCTTCTCGCCACGCATTCGAAAGCGAAAGGTCTTCGCGTTCTGTGGGCTAACTCGAATGCTCAACCCCTTCTGAACGGTGTCGAACTTCAGATAGGGCTGATCGCGGGGTCTGAAGGAATCGATGCTGGTCGGCGTGAACTTCGTCGGCATAGGGAAACCTCGGTTTGCCACCACGGAGGCTCTCGTGGTGGCAAATATCGCGCAAAGTGCATTGTCTTGCTTTGGCTTGCAGGGGCTCTAGCAGGTGTCGGTTTCATAGGGAAAACTGACTGAAGTGCGCGATTACGCAACACACCGCAATACACTCGCACACGCCTTCACACGGCGGGGGTCGCAGGTTCGAAACCTGCTGTGCCCACTGAATAAGGCCTGGTCGTCATTGAGGTTTTCCTCGGTGCTGGCCAGGCCTTTTTCGTTGGCTGCGAGCCTGTGGCCCAGTTTGGGGCCTTCGGGTTGCGGAGCGATCGAATTGACGGCCTCGCGGAGGTCTTCGACGTCGATGTGGCTGTAGGTACCGAGGGTCGTTCTGATGTCGCTGTGCCGGAGGATTCGCTGCACGCGGTGAGCGTCGACGCCCGCCCTGAGCATGAGCGTCGCGGCCGTGTGGCGGAGATCGTGGAAGCGGATCTTGCGGGGCAGGGCGACCGGGAAGAGCTTCATGTTGCAGGTCGGGCAGAGGCGCAGATCGGTGTCTGGGAAGGTCGTCGTGTGGTCAGGCTTGTCTTGGGCTTTGCATCGACGGCAGACGTGGGCGTACCCATCGACGAGTCCAGCGCGCCCGAGAGCGGTCTTGAGAACCTTCTGTGGGTCGCACTCCATCGATCGCATGAGCCCGTCGGTGCCGGGGAAGACCCAAGCGCTGGGCGAGGCCTTCATTGAATGCTCAAGGTAGGGGAAGAGTGGGCGTGCGATGGGAATCAGGTCGGAGTGACCGCCCTTGGTAGTTTCGTGGTCGTAGCTGCGGGCAACGAGAATCGTACCCAGCTCGAGGTCGACGTCGGTCTTCAGCAGGCCACACAGTTCGCCCTTGCGCATGCCGGTCCAGAGGGCCGCGGCGAAGAAGTCGCGCCACTCGTCAGGCACTTCAGCGAGAACGATCGGCACTTCGTGAACGCGTAGCGTTTGGTACGTGCGCTTGATGACGCGGCGAATCTCAGTGTCGGTGATGGGGTTGACCCCGAGCCACACCTTGGCCTTGCGAGCGCGAACGAAGATCGTGTGAAGAATCGAGCGCAGCTTGTTCACCGAGGCCGGAGCAGCGCCGCTCTTCTCGAGCTTGATGAACACCTCTTCGATCCGGTCGGTCGTGACAATGCGCAGCGGCAGTCGGCCAATCGGCTGCGAGATTATGTGCGTCTCGAATCGCATGCGCTCGCGGTAGACGCTGTGCTCGGGGCATCGGTTCTTGAGCCACCACTCAATCAACGCCCCGAAGGTCATAGACGATTCAGACGGAAGGACCTCAAGCCCAGCGCGCTGACGGTCGACGGTGCGTTGCAACTCGTTGGCGATCTGCCGGGCCTCAGTCTTGGTTCTCGCGGGAACACTCACTCGAATGCGCTGACCGCTGGCATCGGTGTACTTCACGTACCAAGACTCGCTGCGCTGGTAGATCGACGCCATTGAACGCCCCTTGAACTACTTCCGAAGTTGCGTCGGCTCGCCCCGAGCGAATGCTTTGATCACATCTGGGTCGAATCGCAAGAGCCCCACGATGCGAAGGCAAGGCAACCGCCCGTCTTCAGCGCGTTGGTACGCCCAAGAAATACTGCACTGCAGGTACTGAGCGACCTCTTTCACCGTCCAAAGCCCGACCTGCACGAAATCACCCCGCGAATGAGATGATTCATTAATGAGTCAAGATGGCATGTAAGTCAAACGCCGCCATTCACTTGGTCTTCTTCTTTCGAGCCTTCTCGACCTGGGCCATTGTCTGCTCGGCGATGTCGATGGGCAGCTTTAAGTCCGCATCCTTCGGGGCCTCAGGCAGGGTCATCGCGTAGGTCGTCAGCGCGTCGACCACGATCTTCGCAATCGGCAGCCGCCGTTTCAGCGCCGAATAAGCGATCCGCCGATACATCGAAGGCGCCAGCCCCGCGAGAGACGCCCAGTTCACGATCCACTCGCGAACGAAGTGCTCCTTCGAGTTGTCGCCGCACGTCTCCTCGACGTACGCGAACAAATCCCAGGGAATCTTCACCGACATCCGCACGCCATCGAAGCTCTGACTGTTTGCCATGCGCATCATTAAAGCATCAATGAACTGCGATGTCGGCTCAGGTTTCGGGAAATTCTGGGATGCGTCAGACCGCGTGGTCAGAGCACCAACCGTCGGTCGCGCTACTCGGCCCAACAGTCTCACACGCCCGAAGATAGGAAACGACTTCGGCACGCAAGTCGGCCGCGCACAGTTCGCGCGCG
>JANLPS010000425.1:0-1935 GCA_031367385.1 Archangium sp.
GCGCACGCGACCGTTGGGCAGAGAGGTCTGCAGAGTGCTCACTCGGCTGCGCTTACCGCCTCGGAGATTTCGATGCGAGCGCCGATTCGACGCAAGGTCAAAGGCCACGGCCCCGGTGTGGCGCGGCGGGCGGCCTGGCGCAGCGCCGAGGAGAGCCCTGTCGACTCGAGCGCGACGTTGCTCCACCAGGCTCGCGCCGAGAGATGCCGCGGGAGGGCCTTCGCCGCGTGCAGGGCATCGCTCAGGCAGACGGCGAAGGTCGCGGTCATCGATGCTCCGGGCGCGAGGCGGCGGCCGGTTTGGCGGGCCCAGATTTCGAGCGAGACCAGCGCCTCGGCGCCAACGAGGTCGGGGTCGCGCAGACGGCGCATGGCCCAGGCAGTGAAGGCGTCGGTGAGCTCGCGCCTGCCCTGCTCGAACCAGGCTCGAAATTCGTCGCTGCCCACGAAGGTCGCGAGGGCGCTGCGCGTTGAAGCGACCGCCAACCGCGTGAGGGGAATCACCGCGTCGAGGGTCTGCGCGATGACCGCGAGCCGGTAGTCGAGCTCTGCTTCGGCGCCAACCGGGTCTTCAGGGCAGCGCCCTCGGTGAACGTCGTCGAAGAGCGACCATGCCGAGAGAGGCGAGGGTGAGACGGGTCCTTCGAGCCCCTCAGGACGAACGGGCTTTTCGAGGGGCGCAGAGCCCACCGGGAGCAGGGCTCTCAGGCGCCGCAGGTTCAGCTTCGCCACGGCCATCGGGTGCCCGTCACCTTCGTAGGTGAGCGCTCGCAGCCGCGTGCACTTCGGCACGATGTGCTCGAGCAGCGACCACACCTCGTCGCGAATCGGTTGAGGGTGATCATCGACGTAGAGGCCGCGCACACCGCGTTGAGTCACCACGCCTCCGGCGATGTGCAGCTCGGCCACGCGGGTGAAGTCGAAGTCGGCCAGGCCTGCGGTCGACTCGAGGCCCCTCGCCAACTGGTGCGAAAACAGGTGCCCGACGTCGAGCAACAGGTCGCAGGCGGTGGCCTTGGCCAAGCGCTCCATGAAGTCGAGCACGTGCCAGTCGCCTCGCGCCGTCATCACCACCGGGTTCTCGAGCAGCAGCGGCACCGGCATCGCGTCTCGCACCACCCGCGCGTGCAAGGCCACCTGCTGAAGCCCCTCGGCGTTCAACGGAGGCGTCAAGTACAAGTACCCCGGCAGCGCCACGCCTTCGCAGTGCCACCACCCCACGTCATTCGAAACCCACGGCGAGCCCACCTGGCTCAGGTGCCGCGCCAGCAGCGCGAGTCGCTCGGGGCTCTCGACCTTCGGCCCCCACAGGTTCATGTGCACCGGGTGGTAGAGCAGCGGCACGGTCGCCTTGCGCGCCAGCATCGTGGCGAAGAGCGTGGCCTCGCGGCTGGCCTCATCGACGTCGAGCGGAGCGCTGTACTCGAGAAAGTCGAACGCTCCCGGCACCTCGTCGAGCAGGCGGTACGGCGCAGGCAGGTCACTGGTTTGGGCGTTGCTCGAGAGCCCCAAGCCCAAATAAGGCAAGTGCATCAACGGGTTCTGCCATGAAACGAATTTTCAGGTCGCCACGTAGAAGAGGCATGCGCGTTGCCCTGCTGACCAGCTTGATGAGCCTGCTCTCATGTGCCACTCAGGCCGCGGCCCCCGCCGCTGACAATTCTGCGAAACCGAAGCCCTCTGCACCAAAGACCAAGGAGCCCACCGTGAAGAAGACCGACGCCGAATGGAAAGCCGAGCTCTCACCGACGGCCTTTCATGTCTTGCGCGAAAAAGGCACCCAGCGCGCCTTCACCGGCGAGATGTGGAAGGACCACGCGCCAGGCACCTACGTGTGTGCCGCGTGCGGCCAGGTGCTCTTCAAGTCGACCGAAAAATATGACTCTGGGTCGGGGTGGCCCAGCTTCTGGCAGCCGGCCGACGACGCGAACGTGGC
>JANLPS010000494.1:0-3174 GCA_031367385.1 Archangium sp.
ATTTCACCGATCAGCTCTTCGACCTCGTCGGTCGACTCGAGGGTGTTTTGCGCGTGCCGCCGCATCTCGGCAGCCACCAGCATGAAGCTGCGGCCGACACCGCCGACCCGCGCGCCCTGCTGCTGGGCCTCGAGCGCGAGCGCGTCGTTGCGGCGCGCGACCCCGTTGATGAGCTCGATGATCGAGCCGATCTCCGAGACCCGAACCTGGAGCCGCTCGACCGCGCCGGTGATCAGCGCGTGGTCCTCACTCATGCGATCGACCGCAGCCTTGAGCGCCTCGGCGCGTGTTCGGCCCGCCTCGGCCGCCCGGAGCGTCTTTTGCGCCAGGCTCTGCACCTCGCTGGCGCTCCGCGAGATCTCCTTCGCGCTGCCGGCCAACGACTCGGTGGTGGCAGAGGTTTTGTCGAGGGCCGCCGCCTGCTCCATCGACCCCACTTCGTATTGCCGCGCGGTGACCCTCAGCGTCGCCGTCGCGGAGTCGATCTCGCCCCCGGCTCGGTGGAGCTGCCGCAGCACTTCGACCAGCCGCAGCCGCAGCCGTGAGAACACGTCGATCACCAGGCCGACCTCGCCCTCGGCGGCGATGAAGGTGTGCGCTTCGACCTGGCCTCGCGACAGGGCGCTCACCGCTTCAGCGACGCGGCGCAGGGGCAGCGCGATGGCAGACGCGCCGGCCCAGGCGGCCAGCAACGCCAGCCCCAGCGAGCTGAGGCAAAAGCCGACCAGAATCAACGCCATGCGGCCCTGGGCCTCGACCAAGGCGGGCGTCTGCGGAGCCTCGAGGGCGAGCGCGGTGAGCTGGTCGGTCGAGGCGCGGGCGAGGTCGCCCAACATCATCGAAGGCAGGGCGACCATCACCACGGTGAAGAGCACCAGCCGCACCCGGGTCTGCCCACGGGCAGGTGGCGAGTCGGGAGGGATAGGCATCGCACCCTCGGCCAGGGCCTCGACGACCAGCAGGCTCCTTCGGGCGGTGAGCAGGCCCACCAAGGTGAAGGCGATCGGCGCGAAGAGCAGGCCGGCGCAGACCAGGCGACCGAAGGTGTGCCACGAGATCTCAGCCGACCAACGCAGGAGCAGCGCGACCGTGAGCATCGAAAAGCCCCAGACCGCGGCGCTGTGGTGCCCCGCCAATCGCGCGAACCGGCGTGCTTGAACGACCGCGACCGGCGAAGGCTCCGGCGTGCGGAGCGCCCAGAGGTTGCGCCGCAGCAGCACCTGGCTCACCGAGAGCCAGGCGGCGAACGCGCAGAAGACCCAGAGCCAAAACGAAGCGGTGGTGAGGTCTCGAACGACGCACGCGAGGTAGAGCGCTGCCGAAGAAGCGATCGCGGCGTTGGCGAAGACCGACGGCCGGGCCAGCCAGCGAGCGCGCCCAGAGACCGAGCGAGGCCCCGAGGGTTGGCTCATGACTTCACCTGCAGCTGCTCGACCGAGGCTTTGAGGTCGGCGGTCAGCTGGGCCAAGGCTTGGCTGGTTCTCGACATGTGCCCTGAGGCCTCGGCGCCGGCCTCGGTCGAGCTCAAGATCTGCCCCATCACCGCCGCCAGCTGATCGGTGCCCGCCTGCTGGGTCGCGGTCGCCGTGCTGATGCTGGCCATCGCGTCGCTCGAGTGGTTTGCGAACTCGACGATCTGCGAAAACCCCTCGCGAACCCCTTCGGCGAGGCCCGCGGTGGCCAAGGTCGCCTTCACCCCGGCCTCGGTCGCCATCACCGCCGCGTTGGTCGAGTTTCGAATCTCGCTGATCAGCTGAACGATCTCTTGGGTCGACGACATCACCTGCTCGGCCAACTGCCGCATCTCGGCCGCCACCGACCCGAGGCCCCTCCCGGCTTCACCTGCCTTGTGCCCTTCGAGCTCGGCGTTGAGCGCCAACAAGTCTGACTTGTCGGCGATGCTGTCGATGAACTCGATCACCTTGCCCACCTGCCGCACCCGCTTATTGAGCCGCAGCACCGACTCGGCGATCGCCTGGTTCGCGACGCCCACCTGCTCCATCGCCGACGCGAAGGCCTCCGCGTTGGAGTTGCCCTCGCGAGCGACCTCGAGCGTCTGCTTCGCCAGGGCCGACACGTTCTGCGCGTTGCCAGCCACTTTTCGCGCGCTGCGGGCCAGGCCTTCAGTGGTCGCGGCGATCGCGCTCAGCGAGAGCGACTGCTCGATGATTCGCTGCCCCTGGGTCTTGCCGCCCTCGAGCAGCGCGGTGGTGGTGGTGTCGATGCCGATGGTGGTCTGGTCGAGCTGGCCAATCGCCCGCACCAGCCGCGTCTCCATCATCGCCAACGCCCGCGCCACGCCCCAGACCTCGAGCTCACTGGGCACGAGGTTGGGCGAGCCATATTCACCCCGCGCCAGCCGCTCGGTCTCACTCGCCAATTCGCGCATCGGCGCACCCAGGGCATGCCCCGACAGCCAGGCACAGGCGCCGACGATGATCAGCACCACCAGGCCCAGTACCAGCTGGGGCAACAGCCCCGCGTCGGCTTCGGCGATCGACACGGCGGCGCCTTCGGCGGGCTGCAGCCCCTGCAGGCGCTCGAGCAACTGCGCCGCCCGGTGCAAGCTCATCTCGGCCACCAGGCCCATGGGGGTGACCACCGAGATCGCCGCGTAGATCATCAGCCGGGCCCGCAGCTCGAAGGCCGGTTGCACCGCGCCGTACAGCTGCTCGACCGGCAACCCGGCCACCCCAAGCACCCGCACCATCTGACGCGCCCGGGTCACCATCACCAGATACGCGGTCATCGCCGAGAGCGGCGCCACCAACACCCCGATGGAGGCGACCCGCATCGCCATCGCAGCGGGAGGGCTCGCCACCAGCCACCACCCACCCGCGGTGGCCAGACTGGCGGTGGTGAACCCCACCAGCACCACCCAGAACGAGACTCCGGGCGCCCGCATCGATTCACGCGCCGCGGTCAGCAAGCGCTCAGCGCTCGGCGCGACCGACCCCAGGCCCAGCCCGCGCAGCGTGTTGAGCCGCGACTGCTCGACCAGCTCGCCGGCGAGGTTGGTGACGATCACCACCACCAGCAGCACCACCGCGAACGGCGCCCCCGAGCCCTGGGGAAAATCAATCGCGGCCCAGGTGTAGGTGGTCGCGACGAGCGCGCCTACCGCCACGGCGAAGGCAGAAGGGTTGGTCAGCCAGCGGCTGCGGCCCTTGAGCG
>JANLPS010000539.1:0-15350 GCA_031367385.1 Archangium sp.
TTGGGCGCCACTCCGAAGTGCCGGCTCGGGCAGCTGGTGCTCGCGGTGCTGGCGACCGAAGCGTTCGACGCGGTCATCGACGGCGAGTCGACGCCGGTCGAGGTGACCGGAGCGCTGTTGGCAAGAGGCGAAGTGGCGCGCCGATTGGGGGCTCCGCACCTGGCGATGCACGACTTCACCCGGGCTTGTCGCATCGCCGACCGAGCAGCCACCAACGCGATGATCGTGCTTGCCGCGGCTGATCTCGACGTTCGCGAGGCGGTCGACCTGTCGCCCCGGGCGCGTGAGACTCCGGGGTATCGCGAGCTCGACACCCGTCTGGGGCCGGTTTTGCCGCAATGGGAGGCGGCGGCCCACGAAGAATGGGGTGGCGTGCTCTCGAAATTGGAGTGAAACGGCCTCACGCGAAGTTTGACGCAACGCCGGAGAGCTGCCAGAGCCGCACGTCGTGAGCTCTTCGCTCGGTCATCACGTGCTGTTGTTGTTCGTGCTTGCCGCGGGCTGCGTTTCTCCTTCCAGCCCGGCGCCCGATGCGGGACTGGTCGACGCCGGAGGTCACGCTACCGCAGGTTCACCGTTCGACGCAGGTTCGCTGTTGGACGCAGGTTCACCGCTCGACGATGGGTCGACCTTCTTTGACGCGGGGTCGCCCGACGTGAGCGCGGCAGTCGATGCGGGTACGGTCGCGTCACTCGTGGTCGAGGTGGTGCGCGACGTGGCGACTGCGCCATCGCCCATTGACGTGACCATTCGGCTCAGCAGCGCGGGCCAGGTCACCGCGACAGTCACCGGCCCAGCCACCGCGAGCCCGGTCGTGGCGGGAGCGAGCTCCGCGTTCACCACCCGCCTTACTCCCACGTCATCGAGTGGAGAGGTGCTGCTCACCATCAACGCCTCCATCGGCGGGCAGGCGCTCGAGTGGTCGAAGACGCTGCTGCTGCTCCCGCAGCTCGATTCTGCCTGGGGGCAGCCCGAGGCCGTACCGGGGTCGGTGAACACTCCCGGCTATGAAGACGGGGCCGAAGTGAGCCCCGACGGCCAATGGTTGGCGCTCACCGACTACTCCCCGATGGACATGCTCTCGTGCATTCTCGGCCCCGGCGGCCCCACCCCCGCCAACCCAGCTTGCACGATCGCGCTGGGGCCCTCCACCGAGCCGCTGCGGCCCGACCTGCCCGGGGCGTGGCGGGTGAGCCCATTCGACAATCGCTGCCCGGCGACCTGCGCCACCTCGAACTACCTCGCCGATGGAGGCCCACTCACGAACGTCGTCGTGCCTCCGCTCTCAGCGTACCTCTTTCACCGCCAGGCCGACGGCCGCTTCGCAGAACCTCGCTCGGTTGCGTACCGGGCCGATGGCTGCGCGCACCTCATGGGGCTCTCGTTCGCGTCGAACACCCAGACCACTGCCGAGGTCGTCTTCGCCTTCGACGGCCCGTGGACGAGTGACGGCCACCGCGTGCAACACGCCACGCTGAAGCTGGGTGAGAAGAACGAGCTCGGTGAGTACCGGTGCATCGGCCCCGGCGTGGTCAGCGTGCTCAACGCGAAGACCACGACGCTGACGCCGGGAGGGAGCCTCGGCAATCCGAACGCACGAGGCGGCTACCTCTGGGTCGACGACGAAGCCAATGGCGATCTCCGCTATCGGGTCATCACCGCGGGCGACGGAGGGCTGCCCAGCGCGACCCTTTCAGCGGAGCGTGCGGTTGCCTTCGCCAGCAGCGACACGGCGCTGAGGCGAATCATGCCGTTCTTTCACGAGCCGACCAGAACGCTGTTTTACTCGACCCACGCCAGGCGCCTCGACTCGCGCCAGCTCACCGGGGCCGACCCCTCCGCGACGGCCAGTTGGAGCGCAGCGGCGACTCAGGTGGCGACCGCTGACTCGATCAACACCCCGGGGCACCTCTTGGCCATCGGCGAGCCGAGCATCGCCGACCTGGCCGATGGCGGCCGCGAACTGTACTTCATCTACGTCATGGCAACCCAGACGGGTGTGAACGCGAACCTCGGGCGGGTCTCGGCGCGCTGAGGTTCGTCCGCTGGCTCAAGAAACTCCCAGTTTTGCCCCGGCGGGGTTCGTGGTACGGCGCAAGCCGCCATGGCTCAGCCGAAACGCAAAGAGAAGGCAGACGAGGCGCCTGACCAGAACCCGGGGCAGCCGACCAGCGAATGGGCGCGCCCGGCGAAGCTCTCGACCTTGTCTCGGGTGGTGTTGATCACGGCGATCGTGATCTTCAACCTCCCCATTCTTCATTACTTTTTGTTCCGCGGGCCCCCCCCGGCGACCGCGACGCTCCCCTACTCGACTGACTTCTCTGACCCGACCGTGGTCGAGCGTGACTTCTTTTCGACCGGTGGCTTGTGGCGCTCGCTCAACGGCGAGTTGCTGTCGCCTGGGGTGAAGAACAACCCGCTCTGGCTCAAGGCCAAGCTGCCCCAAAACGTGGCGGTCGAGTTCGACGCCCGTTCGATGTCACCTGAGGGCGACTTGAAGGTCGAGATCTTCGGTGACGGCACCGACCATGCGTCGGGCTACGTGTTGATCATGGGCGGGTGGAACAACAGCCTCTCGATCATCGCGCGCCTCGACGAGCACGGGCAGCCCTGGGGCGCAGTGCAGGCCGAGGCCGGCCGCCTCGCGCGAGAAAAAGGCATGGCCGACGCAGACCCGGTCAAGACTGGTGCCTTTCGCGAAGACACGCGCGCCCGGGTCGAGATCACGCCGTCGGTGCCCGTGCAGATGGGCCGAAGCTACCACTGGCGCATCGAGCGCCGCGACGCGACCATCATCTGGTACCTCGACGGCCGCGAGTATGGCCGCTTCACCGACCCGATACCCTTGGTTGGCGACCGCCACGACCGCTTCGGCTTCTCGTCATGGGAAGCGCAGCTCTTGTTCGACAACCTGAAAATCGAAGCACTGTAGAGATTCATTTTCAAAAAAAGGGCCTCACCATGAAACGCAGCTCATTTTTCTTCGCGGCAGTCGTCGTTGTGGCCACCCTCTCGGGGTGTGGCGGTGGCAGCGTCGCTGGCTCGGTCTCGGGCATTTCGCTCGCCGCGCAAGACTCGATTTTTCTCGTGCTCAAAGACGACGCCGGCAAGACCGGGTCGGTGATTGTTCTGATCGGCGACAAGCCGAACATCTGCGACACCCTCAAGGCGAACCGAGAGCCCAAAGCATCAACGTCACTTGCTTTTCAGCTCTACAACGTAAAGGTCGAGAACCAGACGCTGACGCTGCTCGCTCCCGACGTCGGGTCGTACACCGTGACCGACCAAACCATCAACACCACCGGCACCTATTCGCGAGCGCTGTTCACCAGGACCGACGCGAACTGCACCGCGACACTTGCCGACACCGCCACCGGCGGCAAAAGCGGTCTGGTGAAGATCAGCAGCCTCAACGCCTCATCGAGCGGCAGCTTGGTCGGCACCTTCGACGTCAGCATCGGTACCCAGTCAGACAAGCTCACCGGCACTCTCAATGCCCGCTTCTGCGATGTGACCAAGATTCAAGCCAACCCGAACTGCGAATAAGCAGGCGAAGGCTGAGCACCCCTTGAGTGACCCGCGCCCCGTGGTTCGACGCGAATCGGAGCTGAGCCGCGTCACCCAGATATTGACGGCTGCGGGGCCTGGGCTGTCGGTATGTGGCATCAGCGGGCCGGGCGGTGTGGGCAAGACGTACCTGCTCAACCAAGCGCTCGAAGGCATCGACCCCGAGGGCCTGGGGTTGGTGTGGCTCTCGGTCGACGGGTCGAACCCGCAGCAGCGTGGCGACTTCTTCGGCATCTTGGAGCAGCTGTTTCGTCGCAACGCGAACCCCAAAGACCCGCATCGCGACTACTTCCCCCACCTGCGAGAGGTGGCGAGGCTGCACCGCGAAATCTCGCTCGAGGTGACGGCGGAGCTCACCAAAGTCAACGCGCCCGACGAGCTGAAGAAGCAGATCACGAGACTAATCAACGCCGGCCATCTGCTCAACCGCGCGGTGCCGATGACCCGCGACTACCTCGACCTCGCGGCCTTCGACATCACGGTTTCAGGCACGCACGCGGCCCTCGATAATGCCTGGCGCATCGCCTCTGAGCTCAAGGCGCTCACCGAGTCGACCGGGGTGATTCGCAAGGTGCTCGGGGCCTCGAAGAAAGACCGGGTGCGGCGTGAGCTGTACAAGGTCGTCGCCGAGGAGCTGGTTTCAGACCTGGCGGCGGCGATCGGTGGGCTGCCCTCGAGCTCGCGGCTCAAGCTGACCCAGCGCGCGATACCTGGGGCCCGGCGGCTCGTCTTGGTGCTCGATGATTACGAGGTGCTCAGCCCGTTGCTGGGAGACTTCTTGGTCGGAGCGCTGGTGCCCGAGCTGGCCGCGGCGGGCTTCGAGACGGTGCTCTTCGTATTGTGCCGAGACGACCTCGAGGCGACGCACGTCGGGTGGTCGCAGCATGCGAAGCGGTTCATCAAAGATCAGCTTCGGTTGAGCCCGTTCGACGAGCTGACCGCGTTGCAGCTGATGCATGAGGCCGGCATCGACGAGGCCCGAGGCAAACAGCTGTTCGAGGCGACGCAGGGGTACCCGTTCTTGCTGAGCCTGGTGATTGAAGAGTCGTCGAACATCGAGGCCAGCTCGGCGCTGTTCTTGCGAAAGTTCTTCGACCGCACCACCCGGTGGATGAGCGAGCGCGAGCGGGAGTGGTTCGTGCGGATCTGTTACCTGGAGAAGGTCAACGAAGACACGCTGAAGCCCTTGTTCGCCGGTGAAGACGTGCGGCGAATTCAAGACTGGTTCGAACGGGAGCCGTCGATTCGCGACCCGTCAGCGAGCTACTTTCGGGTGCGGCCGCTGATTCGCGACAAGGTGCTGCGGTATCAAGAGGTGCGCTCGCCGTCGCGGCACCGAGAGCTCAGCGAGCTCGCCCGGTTGGTTTGAGGTGGTTCGTGGTTCGTGGTTCGACATGCTCACCATGAGAGTTTGGTGAGTTTCACGTGAGTGCGAGGTCACCCTCTCATGGTGAGCTCGTCAAACCATGGAACGGGTCTTACGGCAGCTCGGTATGACCCTGCCGACGCAGAAACGTCGGTATGTCGTACTGATCTTCATCGAGCGCCAACGACGCATCGCGCGCGCTCGAGTTTCGCGGAGCGGGGATCTTGTGCTCGGCCGACAAGGTTCGAGCACCCGGCTTCGAGGGCACCAACGTCGCGATTTCCTCGCGGGTATCGCGGGTACCGGCCTGCGCCGTCACGTTCACTGGAGCCGTCAGCAGCCCCGACGGTGACGACGTCATCATCGGCGCGGTGACCCGCGGCAACAACGGCGCCTGCACCTGCGACCGGTAGTCTTGCACCGAGCTCACGATGCGCGTCTTCTGCGCCGCCTCGCGCGAGACGAAGCCGGTCGCGATGACCGTGATCTTCACCTCGTTCTGCACGTTCTCGTCGACCAGCGAGCCGAAGATGATGTTCGCCTCGGGGTCAGCCGCCTCTTGCGCGATCGAAATCGCCTCGTGAATCTCCTGCAGCGTGATGTCGCGACCCGCGGTGATGTTGATCAGCAACCCGCGCGCTCCGTCGATCGACACGTCTTCGAGCAAGGGCGACGAGATCGCCTGCTCCATCGCACGCAGCGCCCGCTTCTCACCCGCCGAACGCCCCGTGCCCATCAGCGCCAGACCCTGCTCGCTCATGATCGTCTTCACATCGGCGAAGTCGACGTTGATGTACCCGTGGTACTGAATCAAGTCTGAGATGCCCTGCACCGCATTGAGCAGCACCTCGTCGGCCTTCTTGAACGCCTCGAGCAACGGCAGCGGCTCGGTCGACAGCGTCAGCAACCGCTGATTCGGTATTTGAATCAACGTATCAACAGCGGCCTTGAGCTCGGCGAGGCCCTGCTCGGCGGCCTTGCGGCGAC
Source organism: Archangium sp. (assembly GCA_031367385.1). Classification (GTDB taxonomy): domain Bacteria; phylum Myxococcota; class Myxococcia; order Myxococcales; family Myxococcaceae; genus JAEUJT01. The sequence continues at coordinate 5,921 of JANLPS010000539.1, forward strand.
GGTTGCCTTCGAACAAGAACGGTTTGGTCACCACGCCGACTGTCAGCGCGCCCAATTCGCGTGCGATGTCTGCGATCACCGGAGCCGCGCCCGTACCCGTGCCGCCACCCATGCCCGCGGTGACGAACACCATGTCGGCGCCAGCGAGCATCGCGGCGATTTCTTCGCGTGATTCAGTGGCGGCCTGGCGACCCATTTCGGGGTTCGCGCCGGCGCCGAGACCGCGCGTCAGCTCTTTGCCGATCTGCAGCCGCTGCGGAGCGCGGTTCGCCGCGAGCGCCTGAATGTCGGTGTTGAGCGCGATGAAGTCGACGCGCTCGAGGCCACTCGAGATCATGGTGTTGACGGCGTTGCAGCCGGCTCCACCAACACCGACTACGCGAATTTTTGCTGCCTGTTTGCTCTGGTCGAATTCGTTCATGGTGTCTTCCTCGTGCCTCGAAAAATCTTTGGTGAACATCGCCTGCCGCCAGCGACCCGCAAGTTTTCAGCTACCGACCTGTAGCAATGCCGGCGTAGGCAAAAGCCCACACCTTTCAGTGCCTTAGAAGACTTCTTGCAGCCACTCGCCCATGCGGCGCTTGACCTTCTTGAACACGTTCTCTTCGCGAATGCGGAACATGCGCCGGTCTTGGTGGCGCGCGCCGTAGACGACCAGGCCGACGCCGGTCGCGTACACCGGGCTCTTCACCACGTCGACCAGCCCGCCGATGCCGCGGGGCACTCCGCGCCGCACCGGTACGCCCATGATCTCTTCGGCCAGCTCAGGCATGCCAGGCAGCAGCGTCGACCCACCGGTGATCACCACGCCCGAGGTGAGCAGCTCCGAGAAGCCGTTGCGCTCGACCTCGTGGTGCACGAGCTGAAAAATCTCTTCGACGCGAGGCTCGAGAATCTCGCACAGAATCTGGCGGCCCATCACCCGAGGCTCGCGCCCACCGACCGAGGGCACCTCGATCATGTCTTGCTTATCGACCATCGAGGTCAACCCGCAGCCGTACTTCTGTTTGATCCGCTCCGCGTGGTCCATCGGGGTGCGCAGGCCGACCGCGATGTCATTGGTCAGGTTGTTGCCCCCGAGCGCAATGACCGCCGTGTGCACGATGGCCCCGTTCTGAAAGATCGCGATGTCGGTGGTACCGCCGCCGATGTCGACCAGGCACACGCCGAGCTCCTTCTCTTCTTCGGTCAGCACCGCTTCGCTCGAGGCGAGCGGCTGCAGCACGATGTCGGCGACGTTGAGGCCGGCCCGGTTGGCGCACTTGATGATGTTCTGCGCGCTGGCGACGGCGCCGGTGACGATGTGCACCTTGGCTTCGAGGCGGGCGCCGGTCATGCCGAGGGGCTCTTTGATGCCGCTCTGGTCATCGACGATGAATTCTTGCGGCAACACGTGAATCACTTCACGGTCGACGGGGATGTTGACGGTCTTGGCTTGCTCGATGACCCGGGCGACGTCAGCCTCTTTGACCTCGCGGTCTTTGAGCGCGACCACGCCGCGGCCGCCGAAGCTCTTGATGTGGCCTCCGGCGATGCCCGTATACACGTGGGTGATCTCGGTGCCGGCCATCGCTTCGGCTTCGTCGATGGCCCGCTGAATCGACTGCACGGTGGTCTCGATGTTGACGACCACGCCCTTGCGGAGCCCCTTCGACGGGTGCGACCCGATGCCGATGATGTCAATGCCGTCTTCGGTGAGCTCGCCGACGATCGCACAGATCTTCGTCGTGCCAATGTCGAGGCCAACGAGAATCTCTCCACCTCTTGTTTTTGCCATGTGTTCCGTCCCCTGGCCGCTCTCGCGGCGAGTGTTACTTCGCTTCAGCGCTTGCCCTTTTCAGAGACCGCGCCTGCTTTTGTTTGAATGCGTGGCTGCACCGTCACCCAGTTCGGGCGTGCGCGGTTATCGAGTCGAATGAGCTCTGCTGAAACCTGTCGCGTGGCCAGCTCGCGTCGAACTCGCTCGAGGCGCTCGAGCTTCTCTGGCACGAAACCCTCGCCCAGCCTGACCTCTTCACCGCTGTCGGTGATCAACGTCACGCCGGTGTCGTCGACGTGCACCTCAGACAACGGGTGCCCCTTCGACGCCGCCGACTTCGAGTACGAGTCGATCACGTCGAGGGTGTGGCGAACCGCGGCCAGGCTCTCTTCGCGGCGCGCGACGAAGTCTTCGCGCTCGACGCCGGTGAGCAGCGGCAAATCGATCGGCTCGGTGGCTTGTACTCGTTTGAAGGGCTCGCCTTCGGTGTTCACCAGGTACAGCTCGCCCAGCGACATCATCGCGACCGGCGTGTGCTCGGTCACTTCAATCGACAGCGACGACGGCAACCGGCGGCGAACACTGACGCGCTTGACCCACGGGTGCGAACCCAACGCGCGCTCGATCGCGCCGGTATCGAGCACGAACAGGTTCACGCCCAGGGTGATGCCACCCAGCTTGACCAGCGCGCTCTGGCTCGCCCGGTCAGAGCCCGAGACCTTGACCTCGCGCAGCGCGAACATCGGAGAAGTGGTGGCGAAGCGGTAGGCGACGACCGAGCCGTAGGCCAATGCGCCGGTGATGAGCGCCGAGAGCAAGACCTTGAGCGCGGTCGGCGCATGGTGCTTCGCGGCGGCCTTGAGCTCACCGGTTTTCTTCGCCACATCGACGCGGCGGCGGTTTTTTTTGCGGAGAAACATCAGGTGAGCCCCTCGCAACGAGGGAGCCGCATCGTCAGGCCGGTTTGCAGTGCCCGCAAATTCTTGGCGACAGCGATGTGGCTGTAGCATCCCTTCGACAGGCTCAAGACGAGCGTCGTCACGAGAAGACTCCGATGCGCTTGACTTCGGGCACCAGTGTGACGCCGGTTTCTGCGAGCACTTTGGTCTGCGCTTCGGCCATCAACGCCGTGACGTCAGCGGCCTTCGCGCCCCCCAAGTTCACGACCCAATTCGCGTGGAGGTTCGAGATCTGCGCGGCCCCGATTTGCCGCCCTTTGAGGCCCACTTTCTCGATCAGGGCGCCGGCGAATTGGCCGCCTGGTGGGTTGGTGAAGACGCTGCCGAAGTTGGGCTGGCTCAACGGCTGGGTGCGCTTGCGGTACGCGAGGTCGAGCTCCATTTTTTTCGCCGATTCGGCGATGTCGCCCGAGGTGAGCCTGAAACGCACGCGCGTCACCACCGACCCCACTGGTAGGTCGGTGTGTCGGTACCGAAAAGTGATGGTTTTGGAGTCGACCCAGCCGATGCCTTCGGCAGTGGCGAGCTCAATGGCCTCGACGATGCTCAGGCATTCGCCGTTTTTGGTGCCCGCGTTCATCGCGGTCGCGCCGCCAATGGTGCCGGGGATGCCGGCGAGAAATTCAGCGCCGACGCGTTGATTCGTTTTCATCAACGTGACGATGCGCGCGATGGCCGAGCCGCCGTTGACGGTGATGGTCTGCTCGGTGATCTCTTCGGGGAAATAGTCACTGCCGAGCTTCAACGTGATGCCGCGTACGCCGAGGTCGCCCACCAGCGTGTTCGCACCGCCTCCGAGCAACGTCACCGCGACGCCATTTTCACGAGCGAGCCTCAGCACCAAAGCAAGTGACGCGACTGACGCCGGTCGCACCAGCGCCTCAGCCGGCCCGCCGACGCGAACGCTGCACCACGGAGCCAACGGCTCGTCGCGTTTCACCTCGCCGGGAGCGAGTGCTGAGAGAAACCCGAGGCCCATCATCTCCCCTGTTCGCCCTGAGAGACTCGGACGACCCGCTGGCGGCCAGCCAAGAAACTCTCATGGTGAGCCGGTCGAATCATCACAGAGCCCCCAGCGCAGCCAGAAGCTCAGGCCCGGTGTTCGTAATGTCGCCAGCCCCGAGCGTGATGACGATGTCGCCAGCCTTGAGCCGCGGCAGCATCGAGCTGGGCAGATCAGCCCGCTTCTCAACCAGCGTCACATCAGGGTGCCCATACGAGCGCACGGCCTCGACCAGCCGCTTCGAAGTCACGCCCTCAATCGGTTCTTCACCGGCCGCGTAAATATTGGTCAAGAACACCAAATCGGCGTCGTTGAACGCGCTGCAAAAGTCTTCAAACAAATCATGGGTGCGCGAGTACCGATGCGGCTGAAACGCCACGACGATGCGCCGCCCGAAGGCCTGCCGAGCACCGGCCAGCGTGGCCTTCACCTCAGCCGGGTGGTGCCCGTAATCATCGACCACCGTGATGCCCTTGGCCTCGCCGCGAATCGTGAACCGCCGCTGCACTCCGCCGAACTCGCGCAGGGCCTTGCGCACCGTATCGAGTGGAATATCGAGCTCTTCAGCGACCGCGATCACCGACAGCGCGTTGAGCGCATTGTGGGCGCCGACCATCTGTACGGTGAACTCGCCCAAATCAACCTCGCGGCGAAAAGCTCTGAACGTGGTCGCGTACCCATCGAGGTGAATACTCTCGACCCGGTAATCGGCGGCATGCGTCGTGCCGTACGTGACGAAGCGCTTCTCAAGCTGCGGCAGCAGCGCTTGTACGTTCGGGTGATCGAGGCACACTACATTGAGCCCGTAGAACGGCACCCGGTTGCAGAACTCGACGAACGCGTGCTTGAGCGCATCGAGCGAGCCGTAGTGATCCATGTGCTCGGGGTCGATGTTCGTGACCACCGCGATCGACGGGTGGAGTCTCAAGAAGCTCCCATCGCTCTCATCAGCCTCGACGACCATCAAGTCGCTCTTGCCGAGCTGTGCGTTCGAGCCGAGCACATTGACCTTGCCGCCGACGACGGCCGTGGGGTCGAGCCCCGCCGCGTTGAGCACCGTCGCGACCATCGACGTGGTGGTGGTCTTGCCGTGCGAGCCAGCGATCGCGACCGAGTACTTCAAGCGCATCAGCTCGGCGAGCATCTCCGCGCGCGGAATCACGGGTGTTTTCTGCCGCCGTGCCGCAACGACTTCGGGGTTGTCTTTCTTCACCGCGCTCGAGATCACGACCGTGTCGACATCAGGCCCGACGTTCTCCTCGCGGTGCCCGTATGCGATTCGCGCGCCGAGCGAGACCAGCCGCTTCGTCACGTCAGACTCTTTCAAGTCTGAGCCCGAGATGCCGTAGCCCAGGTTCAGCAGCACCTCAGCGATGCCCGACATGCCGATGCCGCCGATGCCGACGAAGTGCAGCCGGGCGGTGTGCCGGGTCTTGAACCGGCTGGTAATCGGCAGTGGTTTCATGGCGTTTTCTCTCCCGCTCGCAGCGAGGTGCCGGTGCGAGGTTGGCCGGTCAAGGCGCCCCATTTTTCGAGACACAGCTGCTGCAGCACGTCGGCGATTTCACGAGCGGCCTCGGGGCGACCCAGGGTGCCAGCGACCTTCTCCATCTTCGCCAACCGCGCCGTGTCGTTCTTGAGCTCGATGATGACCGAGGCGAGCTTCTCACCGGTCAAATCACCCTCGCGAAACATCACCGCCGCGCCGGCATCGACCAGGGCCTTCGCGTTGACCGCCTGATGGTCATCAGTCGCGAAAGGAAAAGGGATCAGCACCGAGGCCTTCTTGCACACCGTAATCTCAGCCAAGGTCGTCGCCCCAGCGCGGCACACGACCAGGTCGCTCGAGAGATACGCGGCCGACATGTCGTCGATGAACTCACGCACCTCGACATCGAAGCCCTTGCCCTCGTACCCCTGCTTCACGTTCGCGAAATCAGCAGTGCCGGTCTGATGCACAATCTTCAAATCGGCCTTGATCGATTCGAGAAACGGCAGCGCTTCGACGACACGCGAATTGACGCCGCGCGCCCCGAGCGAGCCTCCGAAGACCAATACCGTGAACTTGTCGTGCTTCACCTTCGAGCGAAGAAAGTTCTCGAGCAGCGCTTTGCGAATCGGGTTTCCCAAAACGTGAGACTTGGCCTCTTTGAAGAACCGCTTGCTGGCATCGAACGACAAGAACGCCGCGTCGACGAACTTACCGAGCACTTTGTTGGTGAACCCCGGCAGCGCGTTCTGCTCTTGAATCGCAGTGGGTATGCGCATCATCCACGCGGCCAAGACGACCGGCCCTGACGAGTAGCCACCAACGCCGACCACGACGTCGGGCTTGTATTTTCGCAGGTGACCGACCGCGACCCAAAAGCTCACTGGCATCAGCGCCAACCCGAGCACCAGCTTGACCGCGCCCATGCCCTTGAGCCCGCGCGACGGTATCGCCTCGAAGACGAAGCCGTTTTGCGGCACGACCCGGGCTTCGAGGCCACGCGTCGTCCCCACGAACACGGCGTCATTCTTCGGGTGCCGGGTGGTGACCTCCTCAGCCAGCGCAATGCCGGGGAACAGGTGACCTCCCGTACCGCCGCCGGCGATCAGAACTCTCACGCGGGGACCCCGCCGCGCACATCGGGCGTGCCGGCCTTCGCCGGTTTCGGAGCGACACGCGCCCGCTTGCCCCCCCCCGAGTCAGACGCGCTGCTGATCGACAGCAACAATCCGGCGGCGCCCATCAAGACGATGAGCGAGCTGCCTCCGTACGAGATGAACGGCAACGTGAGCCCCTTGGTCGGCACCAGGCCCATCGCGACCGACATGTTCACCACCGCCTGAAAGGCGATCAGCGAGGTGATGCCGAGGCCGAGGTACGTACCGAACGGCTCTGGGGCCGCCAACGCTGCCTTCAACCCGCGCCACACGATGACCCCATAGAGGCAGATCAACAGCCCCACGCCGATCAACCCGAGCTCTTCACCGATGATGCTGAAGATGAAGTCGGTGTGGGCCTCGGGCAGAAAGAACAACTTCTGCCGCCCGTCGCCGAGGCCCAAGCCGGTCATGCCGCCCGAGCCAATCGACATCAGCGATTCAGCGACCTGGTAGCCAGAGCCCTGGCGGTTCGCCCACGGGTCGAGAAACGCGGTGATGCGCTTCATGCGATACGGCGACGAGGCGATGGCGGTGTACGCGAACGGTATCGCCAGCAGCACTGAGCCAATCAGGTACGACAATTTCGCACCCGCCGCGAAAAGCATCACGAACATCAGCACCAACAGCGCGACCGAGCTGCCGAAGTCGGGCTCGAGCATGCACAGCCCGACGAGCAGCGCGGCGATGCCGAGGTGCGGCAGAAACCCGATTGAAAAGCTCTGCACTTTCTCGCGCTTCTTGGCGAGCGAGTACGACAGGTACACGACCCACGAGAGCTTGGCGACCTCGGCCGGCTGCAGCGAAACACCGGGAAAACGCAGCCACCGCTTCGCACCGCCCGCCGTCGTGCCCAACCCAGGTATCAGCACCAACACCAGCAGCACGATGCTCACCAGCAGCAGGGGGTACGCGAGCCTCGCCATGCGCCGGTACCCGAGCTTCATCGCCACCACCATCGCGAACAGCCCGATGCCCGCGGCGGTCGCCTGGCGTTTCAAGAAGTGAAAGCTGTCGCCCATCTTGTCTTGGGCGGTGATCGCGCTGGCCGAATAGACCATCACCAGCCCGAAACCGACGAGCAGCAGCACCGCTCCGAGCAAGATGGGGTCGTACGAGAGTCTGCGAGTGTCAGTGGTCACAAGGCCCTCACGAGCGTTTTGAACGCATCGCCGCGGTGCTCGAAGTTGGTGAACTGGTCATACGAAGCGCATGCGGGAGACAGCAGCACGGTGTCGCCCGCCTTCGCCAACACCCGGGCCTTCGCGACGGCGGCCTGCAAGGTCTCGCAAGCAATCACTTCGGTCGAGGCTTTGAACGCGTCGGCGATCGCAGCGGCATCGGCGCCGATGGTGAGCACGCCGCGAACCTTGCCCTTCGCCGCCTCGACCAACGGCGCGTACGGAGCGCCCTTCCCTTTTCCGCCCGCGATCAGCCACAGGCCTCCGTCGAAGGCATGCATCGCGACGAGTGAGGAGTCGACGTTGGTGGCCTTCGAGTCGTTGATCCACTCGACTCCATCGAGCACGCGAACGAATTCGAGCCGGTGCGGCAACCCGGGAAAAGAGTCGAGCCCTGCCTGAATCGCCGCGTGCGAAATACCGGCTTTCGCCGCCATCAACGACGCCGCCATCGCATTGTCGAGGTTGTGCGCGCCACGAAGCGCCCGGTTCTTCAAGTCGAACGGCGCGAACTCGCCGAAGCTCAAGACGAACCTGCGCCCGTCACCCATCGCGAAGCCAGCGAACGACGGGTTGGTACGAACGCCAGAGCGGGTGAACCCGTAGAGCGGCACGTGCACCGCCTTCGCCAAAGTGAGTACCTCGTTGTCGTCGAGGTTGACCACCGCGAAGCCACCGGGCGGCTGCGTGCGAAAGATCAGCGCCTTCGCCGCGCCATACGCGCCGTGCGTCGGGTACCGGTCGATGTGATCAGGCGACAAATTCAGAATCGCGGCGCCAAAAAACTGAGCGGTGTCGATGCCTTCGAGCTGAAATGACGAGAGCTCGACGACGTGAAAGTCGAACGGCTTGCGCGCTGGGTCGGCATACGCGCTCGAGAAGGCGATGCCCAAGTTGCCGCCGACGAACGTGTTGGGAAATTGCTGCTTCACCAACTCGCCGAGCAGCGCCGTGGTGGTGCTCTTGCCGTTGGTGCCGGTGATCGCGAGAATCGGCCCCGCGCCCTTGGGCATGAAGCGCCACGCGAGCTCGATTTCGCCGAAGACAGAGACCCCCGCGTCGCGAGCCGCCTGCAGCTCGGGCTTCGACATCGGTACGCCAGGGCTGACCACCACCGCCTCGGCCCCCTTCCAATATTCAGAGGGGAACCCCACCGCGACCTCGACGCCCACGAAAGGCACGCTGGCCTTCGGGTTTTCGTCGAGCGCGAACACTGTTGCACCACGTCGATGTAGCAGCTCGATCGCGCCGAGCCCGCTCTTGCCCAGGCCGACCACCACGTAGCGTTTACCGGCGAGCTCGTCGTTCATCGCAGCTTGAGTGACGCGAGCGCCACCCCTCCGAGCAAGACCGACACGATCCAGAACCGCACCACGATCTTCGTCTCAGACATGCCGCGCTTCTCGAAGTGGTGATGCAGCGGAGCCATCAAGAACACCCGCTTGCCCCGCGTCTTGAAGCTCACCACCTGAATCATCACCGAGACGATCTCGGCCAAGAACACGCCGTGAATCACCGCGCTGACGATCTCGTTCTTGCTGAGCATCGCGACCGTGCCGAGCGCTCCACCGAGCGCGAGTGAGCCGACGTCGCCCATGAACACGCTGGCGGGGTGCGCGTTGAACCAGAGAAAGCTGATGCCCGCGCCGACGATCGACGCGCAGAACACCGCGAGCTCAGCGCCGCCTTCGACCTTCGCGATGCCTAAGTATTGATGAACCGGTACGCCGACGAGCTGCCGCACGCCATTGACCGTCGCGACATCGGCGATTTCTACCGAGGTACCGGCGACGTAACAGAGCACCGCGAACACCAACGCTGAGATCATCGTCGGAGCGATCGCCAACCCATCGAGCCCGTCAGTGAGGTTCACCGCGTTCGA
>JANLPS010000547.1:0-1882 GCA_031367385.1 Archangium sp.
GTACCGGTTTCTGGGCACTCGACCGCTGACATGCAATCGACATCGAATGTGACGTAATACGGCAGATCACGCGGCAAATCGGCAAAGAGCGCTTCGGGTGCTTGTCGCCATACATCACGCGCGCTAACGGCATGAAGCCGCGGTTCAGGCACGGGCGCACCGCGATCGGTTCGGAGCTGACGTTGGCCAATTTGATAGAGCACCTTCATCGACTGGCTCCTGAGCACTTCGTCGAAGGGGTTTCCGTGAGAAAAAACCGCGGAGTCAAGCTGATAAAGGTCGGTATGAGCGTCAAAGTGAATGAGCCCGAACGGAGGAGACCCCGCTCGAATGAATGGCCGCAGGAAGAAGCGGGTGACTGAATGATCACCGCCCAATCCCAACAGAATATACCCTCGGTCGATCGCCTGCTCCGCGAACCAAGTGACTCGGCTGTAGTGTTCCCCGTCTGTCAAGACACGAGCGCTCGCGGCAATTGGGTGTGTTGAGCGCCATGTCGATGGATCAGGCCGCCTGAGCGGCCGGCTTCTTGAGGTGAGCTTCGCGGTACTCCCACGGTGTCTGCCAGCCGAGGGACTGATGTGCTCGGCGCGTGTGGTACTTCACCAGCCAAGCGGTGATGGCCTCGCGCAGCTCGGCGGCGGTGTTCCAGTCACGCAGCCAGACGACTTCCTCTTTCATCGTGCGGATGAAGCGCTCGACCACCGCGTTGCCCGTCGGCCGACCGACCGGCGCGAAGGTGTGCACAACGCCCCACTGCTGGACGAGCTCGGCGCAGTCGGCGCCGGTGTACTGGGGGCCGTGGTCGCTGCGCAGCTCGAGGTCGAGCGGCACCGCGCTCGGCTGCCCGAAGGTCTCCGCCAGCGCCTGCTCGATGGACGCGAGGATGGCCGGCGCCTGCTGGTCCTTCGTCACCACCATGCCCAGGACGCTGCGGCAGCCGCAGTCGATGGTGGGCACCACAGCGACGACGCCATCGAGCTTCGTCCACACCGTGGTGAAGTCAGCGGCCAGGCGCCGGTTCGGCTCGGGTACAGCCACGTGGCCTCGCGTCGGCTCGCCGGGCTCGCTGTCGCGGGCCAGGACGAGACCGTTGGCCTTCATGATGGCCCACACCCGCTTTTTCGAGACCTTGAGCTCGTGCTCTCGCCGTAGGGTGGCCCAGACCTTCCTCACGCCCCAGGCGGGGCTCTCGCCGATGATGAGCTGGATCTTCTCCAGCACCTTCGCCGCAGGGGCGACGTCGGGCCTCACCGGCAACCGCATCACGTTTGTGGCCGGCGGCGGCGCCTTCTTCGCGGCGTAGTACGCCTGCCTCGACACGCCGAACGTGGCGCAGAGTTGCTTCACCGTCGCTACGCCCGCGACCGTCTCTCGGCTCATCGCCTGGACCTCGCGGGCACCGTAGGGCGCCCCTTGCGCTCCTCCTCGAGCGCGCGTTTCAGCAACGCCTGCGCGATCGCCGAGTCGGTCACCGTCTCCCGCAGCAGCTTCACCTCTCGCTCCAGCTCCGCCTCGCGTTCGCTGCGGCCCGTCCCTCGCCGCATCGCCTCACGCATCCCCTCCAGCGCATCGGTCCGCCAGCCCTCGATGGTCTCGGGCTGCACGCCGAACCGACGCGCGAGCTGGTCCACGCTCGCCTTCCCGCTCATCAACTCCAGCACGGCCTCCTCACGGTCTGCAGCGCTCCGGCGACCGGGCCTGCCACGAACAACCTCCATGCCCGCTGGCTCTAGGGGAAGAGGGGGCTGCGCCTTGACCTCGGGCGTCTTCACTTCGTCTCGCTCTCTGCGCGCTCGTCGACTCACGACTTGTCTTCTACCCACGCCGCTGGGGATTTCCGAGGCCTCTGCGTGTCAACCTCGGCGACGGGATCACCGTA
>JANLPS010000558.1:0-8693 GCA_031367385.1 Archangium sp.
GCCGCCGATCCGGCGGCGAAGACCCGGATTGCGCTCAACAACAACCCCACCGGCTTCCACCAGTGGAACAAGTTCGGCTCCCAAAAGTCGGCGGCGATCAATCTGACCGCCGGGCAACTCTACTACATCGAGGTCCTCCAGAAAGAGAGCACCGGCGCCGACTACCTGTTGGAGCTCACCGCGAAGAACGACGAGGTGACCTACGCGAAGATCTTGGCGGTGGTGCGCAAGGCTGACAACCAGCCGCTCAAGTTCGACTACTACACCGGCTCGGGCAAGCTGGTGCGCAGCCTCGAGTTCACCGAGATCAAGACCTTCGGCAAGACGGCCCGCCCGAGCAAGCTGGTGATGCACAACATGCTCGAGCCCAAGCGCATGAGCGAGATGATCTACGACACGTACTCGGTGAAGAAAGATCTCGACGGCGCGCTCTTCGAGCAAGCGGCGCTCGGTCGATGACCATGGCAATCGTTCAGCTTCGCGACATCACCAAGACGTACCGCCTGGGCAAGAGCGAGCTGATGGCGCTCAAGGGCATCACCCTCGACATCGAAGAGGGCGAGCTGTCGGCGCTGCTCGGGCCGTCGGGCTCGGGCAAGACCTCGTTGCTGAACATCTTGGGCTGCCTCGACATGCCAACCGGAGGCACCTACTCGCTGGGCGGGCGAAACATCATGGCGGCCGACTCCGATGCGCTGGCGCCGATTCGAAGCACGGAGATCGGCTTCGTCTTTCAGAGCTTCAACCTCATCCCCGTGCTCGATGTGACCGAAAACGTCGACCTGGCGCTGACCTGTGCGGGGCACCCACGCTCGGCCAAGCGGCGCGCCAGGGTCGACGAGGTGATCGACGCGGTGGGGTTGAGCCCGTTCAAGCACCACCGGCCCGATGAGCTCTCGGGGGGGCAGCGGCAGCGAGTGGCGATCGCCCGTGCCTTGGCCCCCGAGCCCAAGTTGATCTTGGCCGATGAGCCGACCGCCAGCCTCGACACCCAGACCGCGCTCGACATCATCGAGCTCTTCGTCACGCTGAATCGGCAGCGAAACGCGACCATCTTGTTCTCGACACACGACCCTCGGGTGCTCTCGCATGTGCGGCGACAGATTCACCTCAAAGACGGGCGCATCGACGAGGAGGCCTTGGGTGCTCCGGCAACAGCCGTGGCCCACTGAGCTTGGGTCTGCCCGCTCATTGAGACGTGCGCGGGCCGCGTGGGTCTCGATGTGCCTGTGGCTGCTGGCGCCCATTCAGGCCATCGCGCAGCCCGGTGACGTCGAGCCCCAGACCCGCAAGATCAGGGTCAGCTTCGGTTCATTCAAGAGCACCGCGCCGCGCCTGACGACCAAGGCCCTGCTCGACCCGCTGACCTTCGCCCTCGAGACCGCGGTCGACGTCGAGGGGGCTCCCAAGGTCGTACTGGTCAAAGATGCGGGCGCCGCGGCAGAGGTCTCGGTCAGCGCGGGCATCGGCAAGGTCGGGCCGAAGTACCAGGTGACGTTTTTGCTCACCAGCACCGACGACCCTTCGCTGCGCATCACGGTCCCGTTCGTGTTGGTCGGGCCGCGCGTCGGCTCATCGGCGGCCAAGCTGATGGCGAAGGGGCTGGCCGACGCCGCCCGTCAGCTCGACGCCAAACGCCGCGAGAGCGTCGAGCGCGCCAAGGCGGCCCAGCCGGCCGAGGCGACGCCGCCCGAAGAGGCTCCGGCCGCGGGGAGCACCGAGGTCGAGGGCGAAGAAGAGCCCGACCCGTTCTTTCGCCCCTCGCTGCGCGGGTTTGCACAAGCACTCGGCGTCGCCACCAGCTTCGACAAAGACGCACTGCTGGCGGGCATCGCCGGGTTGCGCTCAACGCCGCGGGCGTTTCTGCAGGGCAACCTGCAGCCGCAGCTCAAGACCCGCGGAGACCACTTCACCCTGGCCGGCGACTTCAGCGTCTACGGCAGCACCAGCGCGCCCAACGGCCTGGTGCTGGTAAACGAGCTGTCGGCCGACGCGCACTATGGGCCGGTGCGGGTGATGGTGGGCCGCCGCCGCGTCGTCTGGGGGAGCGGCCTCGCGGTCAACCCGACCGATGTGCTCAACCCCGTCAAAGACCCGCTGACTCCCGACCTGCAACGCACCGGCGCGTTCTACCTGCCGATGGTCGATGTGACGGTGGGCCCGCTCATCGTCACCGGCTTCATGAGCATGGGGGTCGATACCAATCGGTGGGCGTTGCCCAAAGGGCTGCAGACCAAGAAGCTCGTGTTCGGCGGCCGCGTGTACGCGTTGATCGCAGGCGTCGACTTGAACGTGATGTACTACCGAGACCAAGACCTCGACCGGCACCTGGTGGGGTTGGCCGCCTCGCGCTTCATCACCGACAACCTCGAGCTTCACGTCGAGGGCCTGTTTCGCAGCGGGGCGCCAGAGGGGCCGCCGATCCCCGCGGTGCCGGCGTGTGGTGAAACGGTAGCCGCTCCGAGCGGCACGGTCTCTGGCACCGCGCTCATCGGCGCGCGGGTGCACTTCGACGATCAAAGCCGGCTCATCGCCGAGTACCTGTACGACCGAAACGGGCTCGACGGCGCGGGCTACGACAAGCTCAGGGCGCTGGCCGGGTGTTTCGCGACGGCGGTGAGGGCCGCCGGAGGGCCGACTGCGCCCGGCCCTCCCGATCACCCCGTTGGTTTCCCCGCAGAGCAGTTGTTTCTGGTGCGCGCGCATCACATTTTTTTGAACTACGACCGCCAGCACCTGACGACGGGTCTCTTCGAAGACGTCTCGGTCTCGGCCGGAGCGGTCATCAGCCCGGTCGACTTCTCGGCGATTTTGCAGGCTGGCATCGGCTACAGCTTCTCAGGCCGCACGGTCTTGACGGCGCGGGTGATGTACTGGGCCGGTGGCAAAGAATCAGAGATGGGCGCCTGGCCAGCCCGGGTGTTGGGCATGGCGGGCATTCGCACCTCATTTTGACTGTGACGCAGGCTGCGGCGCCCGGCCGATGCCGTACTTGCCCGGCGAGAGCACGCCGTTCGGGTCGAGGGCGGTGTGAATCTGACCAAGCACCTGAGCCCACTCGGGCGCGCGCTCGAAGAGCCGGGGCCACGAGGCGAGGGCGGCGCGGTACTGCTGATAGCCGAGGTCGGCGACCCACGTGAGCATTTCGTCGTAGAGCGCGGTGGCCTTTGCGACCTCGGCGGGGTCGGCGCGGTTGAAGAGAATGCCCATCAGGCACACCGCCGAGCGCGGGTTGAGCATCAACATCGCCTGATAGAAGTCGAACCCCTTCGCCTCGAAGCGCTTGCGGGCCTCGTCGAGAAACGGCGTGATGTGGTGCCCGGTGAAGGGCAGCACCGGCGCGAACCAGGTCAGCCCCACGCCGTCGGCCGCGGGCTCGGCGTTTTCACCGGGGCGCTGGGTCGGTGAGCGAAAGTAGCAGTGGTTCATGAAGTACCGGGTCGGCTCGCCCTGCAGCAACCGGTGCAGGTACGGCATGCTCTTGAGCATTCGCAGGGTGCGGCCGGCGGCGCGCTCGACCACCTTGCGCAGCAGCGGCATCTTCTCGGCGCGGGCGATCAGCTTCTCGAGCCGCTCGATGCCGGTGTCGGTGAAGAACATGAACTTGCCGTACGGGCTGAGGGCCTGAATCAGAATCTTCTTCTGCAGCGCGACCTGCGCTGGAGAGCCGTAGATGCCCGCGGCGCCTGACCAGCGGGCGAAGCCGTACTTCTGGCGCAGCTTGGCCAGCGTGCCCGGAGACAGCGCGCCCGGGTCGATCTCTTCGTTGATGTGCTGGGTCAGAATGGTCAGCGAGACGAAGTCGCTGATCAAATGCAGCTTCGAGTTCACCACGCCCTGCAGCGCCAGCCGTCGAAAGGCGTCGATCGCCGCGGCGAGGTGCTGGTCGCCATCGAGCTCGAAGACGTATGAGAGGCGCGCCTCGGGGCGGGGCATCAACCAGATGCCAGCGCGGGTGACGATGCCGAAATTCGACTGAGTGAAGGCACCTTCGAGCGAGGGGCCCACGCCCCACTTGTGGGTGTGAAACGTCTTGATCGGCGCGCTCGGTGAAGAGCCTCCGGTGTGAACGATCTCACCGGTGGGCATCACCACCTCGAGGCCGCACAGGTTGCCGTAGTGATCTCCGTACGGTGTCTCGCCGATGCCGCGGTCGAGGGCGTTGCCGAGCACGCTGCCACCGGGTGGGCCGTCGGTGGTGTCGGCCCAGAGCCGGTGGCCGAGCCCCTTCAGGTGCTTGTGAAACTGCTCGTAGGTTACGCCCGGCTCGATCACCGCGTAGGCGAGCTCTTCGTTGACCTCGATCACCTGGTTCATGCGCTCGAGGCTGATCACGACCGTGTCAGGGTCGCTGACGTGATTGCCGCCGTAGCCATAGTTGTGGCCGCGGCTCGAGGCGAAGAGCCGAACGCCATGGGTGTTGGCGAGCCTGACGACGGCCTGCACCTGCTGGGTGCTCGTCGGGTAGACGAAGCCTGCCGGGGGCCTCTGCAGATGGCCGGTCTCGAGCGCCCGACGGTTGACCTCTTCTCGCCCATCGACGACCGCTTCGGCGCCCAGCGAAGCTCGAACGGCGGCGTAAAATGCGGTGGCCTTGGTCATGAGGCGAGTATGCGACCAACGGGCGTTGGCCTGGTACCGAAATGCTCGCCCGTTTAGAGCGCTCGGAGCGCCTCGACGGGTTGCAGCCGCGAGGCTCGGTACGCGGGGTAGATGCCAGCCGCCAGCGCCGTGTACGTCGCGAAGGTCACCGCCAACACGCCGTAGCCCACATCGAGCACGGGCCTGGCAATGATGGTGCCGACCGCCGGCACGATGAAGGGTATGCCGACGGCGTGGGCGATGACGATCACCACCGCGCCGAGCACCGCGCCCGTGAGCGCCGCCGCCAGCCCCAGCCCGAGGGCCTCGATCAGAAACAGAAACAGAATCGATTTGCGGCGAAAGCCCAGCGCCATCAAGGTGCCGACCTCACGCTGTCGCTCGAACACCGACATCATCATGGTGTTGGTGATGCCCGCGAGCGCCAGCGCGAAGACCATCGCCATCACCAGCGTCATGATGTTGTTCTGAAGAATGATCACGTCGCGGTAGTAGGGCGACAGCTCTTCCCAGGTTCGAACCTCGGTCGGAGTCTCGGTGGTCGCCAAGACGGTGCGCAGCCGGGCCAGTGTCTGCGGTATCTCTGCCCGGGTCGGCGCCGAGATCGCGAAGCTGGTCACTCGGCCCGTCATGTGAAGCAGGCGCTGAGCCTGGCCCAATGACATGACGACCAAGCGTTTGTTGAGCTCGGGGTCACCGCCAGAATTGATGCCGCGGACGACGCCGTCGATGGCATCGGTCGACCCCTTCTGCGTGCGAGCGATGAGCGCGGCGGTGTCGCCCAGCTTCAGGCCCAGCGCGCTTGCGACGCCAGTGCCGATGATCAGGGTGTCGTCGTCGATGCCCGTGAGGCCGACGCCTTCGACGCCGAAGCGGGCACCACCCGTCTCGACGCCAGCGGCGTACCCAGCGCCGGGCCCGCGGGGGCTGACCTTCTTCTCTTGTGCCGGGTCGACCGCCAGCACCGAGACGAGTGACGACTTCTCGCCGTTGACGAGAAACGCCCCGAACCGAATGCGCGGCGCCACCCCTTCGATGCCAGAGGTCTGATGCAACGTCGTGCTCAGGCTCTCGGGCAAATCGAGCTCGAGCGGGGGCAGGCCGATGCTCTGCGCGACCCCCTCGCGCTCGACTTGCAGCTGAGCGGTCAGGGTGTTGACCACCATGTCGATCATCATCTCGTTGAGCGCCGAGATGTAGCCTCGAAAGAAGAGCAGGGCGGCGACCCCGAGGGCCACCATCGTGCCGGTGAGCAGTGACCGCCGAAAGTTTCGGGTCAGGTTTCGAAGGCCGATGCGAATGGTCTCGTTCATATCGGTCTCGAATTCAGGGCGCGGAGAAGACGCTCTCGGCTTCGACGTCGACCCAGCTGCCGTCACGCTTGAGCTTCGGGCTGATGCGCCCGTCGATCTCGTAGATCGCCACGCCGTCTTCGCTGAAGGTGAACGAGAGTGGCTTGACGACGAAGCCGATGAAGAAGGCCGACGCCGACATGGTGATCACGACGGCCTTGCGACCCGCAACCGTCACGTCACGGCCTTTGACGAACTTGAAGCCGACGGTCTCGAGCCGCTCGAGCACGGCGAGCCGAACGTGCACGGCCTCACCCTTTTGCAGCTCGGCCCAGTGCGCGTGGACGTAGCTGGCGAGCTCTCCGGGCACCAAGAAGTTGTCGGGGTGGCTCTCTTCGGCGGTCTTGGTCTTGCCGTCTTTGACCCAGCTGAAGAGCGCCTTGTCTTTGGTGAGTCGAACCGAGCCCTTCTCGCCTGTTTGCAGCTGGTCAACGCTGAACGACTCGAGCCCCTGGGGGCCCCAGCGGGTCTCTTCAATCACGACCTCGTGACCCTCGGGGTCTTTGAAGACGGTGCGACCGACGTGGCCGCCGCCCTCGACCAGGTCGCTGTTCTGGTTGGTGAACAGCACCTTCGTGCGGTTCGAGCCTTTCTCGTAGAGACGACCCGAGAATTCAGCGGCGTGAACGGCGGTCGTCGCCAAGAGCGCGATCAAGGTGTGTTTGAGCGGTGGAGTCATTCGAGCGGGCCAGCCCCAAGAGCCTACTCGCCAGACTCACGAAAGGAGCGCCGAATTCGCTTTGGGTGCCTCAAGACGCCCTGTGTGCCAACGCGACGACTCTCGAACCACTGACCCTTTGGCGGCGGTAGACTGCTGGCGTGCTCACCGGAGCTGTGTTGCTTGTGCTGATCGCGGCTGACCACTCACCCGCCGCGCTGTGCATCGAGAGCGAGCCGGGCGCGGTGCAGAAGGGGCTGATCGACGAGCTGGTGGCGAGCTTGCGCGCGCGCATCACCGAAGAAGCCGTGCGGGTCGTTCGCTGCGAGGCCCTCGGGGGAGCGCACCAGACGTGGCGGGTTTCCTTGCGAGCCAACGGCGGGCCCGACGAGCTGACGCTTCACATCGCGGGCGAAGCGACCGATTTCGACCTTCGCCTGTCGACCACCGGGCTCGACGCGCGCGCGCTCGCACAGTTGCTGGCGCTCCACGCCGCCGAAGCGGTGCGGCCCGCAATCGACTCAATGCTCTCGCGGCTTGGCACCGGCGGCGCCGACGCGCTCACCCAGCTCGAGCGCCTCGCGCCGCCACCGACCCTCATCGCCCCCGCCCCGCGCCCGCCTGGCTGGCTCGGGGTCAGCCTCGAGCTTGGCGTGCTGGTGGGGGTGGCCCCCTTCGATTGGGCTGGAGTCGCCCAGCTCAAGGGCACGCTCTTCACCCGGGGGCTCGGGGCGGTGCTGGGGGCAGCGCTTCGAACCGCGTGGTGTCGGAGCACGGGGGCGGTTCGCGCGTGTGGGTACGACCTCCAGCTCTTGGCGGGGCCGCAGTACCGCTTCGAGCACTGGTCGCTGGCGGCGCTCGGGGTGGCTCACGCGACTTTCTTGGGAGTCGGCGGCAGTGACCCGCAAGTGCCCGCCTCGGCGACGATTGTGTGGTCGGCGGGCGCCCAGCTCAACGCGGCGGCCTGGCCGTGGAGGGTCGGCCCACTCGACCTGGGCCTCAGCGTCACGGGCGCGCTGCGCTTCAAGCCATACGACTTCACCGTACGGGGTCAAACCACCTACCTGCAGCCGATGGTCGAGCTGACGGTGGGGCCGGTGGTTCAGCTGGCTCCGTAAAAGCGACGAAAAAGCTTTTGAGAACTGGGCGTGGGCGGAGAATGACCACAGGTGAGAGACCACCCGAGATGACCTCGCACACCGCCACGCCGACAGATGCAGGGCTCGTCGCGCGCGTCGTGGGGGGCGACCGGGCCGCGTTCGGCGTGCTCTATGCGCGGCACGCACCGCTCGTCGGGCGGCGCTTGCTGCGAATCTTGGGTACCCGGCCCGAGGCCGAAGACGTCTTGCAGCAGACGTTTCTCGAAGTGCATCGCTCGCTCCCCCGTTACTCGCCCCAGAGGCCGTTCGCGGCATGGCTGCACGGCATTGCCCTCAACCTCTCGATTCGAGCGTTGCGCGCGCGCAGCCGCCGGGCCTGGTTTCGGCTCGGCGAGACGGGCCATTCGGCTGACGCGCCCGACCCGATGAGCGCCGAGCTGCCGGCTGATGAGCGGCTGGTTCGCGGTGAGCTGATGGTCGCGTTGCAAGCCGCGATGAGCCGGCTCTCTGCCAAGAAACGAGTCGCGTTCGCGCTGCACGAGATCGACGGCATGGGCTTCACCGAAATCGCCGAGGTGCTTGGCGAGACCACCCAGACCGTCTGGGCGCGGGTCGACAGCGCCCGAAAAGCGATTCAGAAAGACCTGGGCACTCGACCCAGAGCGAACGCCACGCCGCCCCCGGGCTCGGCGAAGGAGGTCTCGTGAGCACCGACGACCCCGAAGCGCAGTACCGCCTGGCGGTCGACGCGCTGAAAGAAGAGACCGCCGATGGGCTCGGCGGAGCGCGGCTCGACGCGGTGTACCAACGCACGCTCGAGCAAGAACAGGCGCCCTATGACGCCGCCCTCGGCCAGCTTCGGCGCCAAAGTGAAGCCGGGCTCGGCGTTCGGCTCGAAGCCGTCTATCGCAGAATCAGCGCCGAGCTTGATCGCCGCTCGGCCTCGAACCGACGCGTGGGCTTCGTGCTCACTGGAGCGTT
>JANLPS010000562.1:0-5585 GCA_031367385.1 Archangium sp.
TGGTCGGGCAAGCGGGTCTCGGCGCGGTCACCCGACTCGGTCGTATAGGCCCAGTCTCGAAAGCGCTGCCAGTGGGTGGCGTCTTCGGGCGTGGCGAACATCGGCGACTTCTCGAAGGCCTCGAAGCGATGGGCGCACAGATAATTCGTGCGCCCTTTGAGCAGCGCGGCGCTGAAGTCGAGCCCCACGCGGTCTCGCAAGAGCGGTATGTCTTTGAAGAAAATCTGATCTTGCAGCGTGCGCGTGGCGGTCGAGACGATGACCCGCTGATTCGAGAGCACGGCTGGTACCAGGTACGCCAGGGTCTTGCCGGTGCCAGTACCGGCCTCGGCGAGTAAGAATCGGCCGCGCTCGAGCGCGCTGTCGATGGCGCGGGCGAGCTGCAGCTGCGAGGGTCGATGCTCGTAGTTCGGGAGCGCGGTCGACAGCGCACCCGTCGGGCCCAGCACTCCGTCTACCGAGAGGTCTCTGCTGCGGGTACCTCTCGGCTTCAGGGCTCGCCCCGACCGCCGAGAAACAAGCGAAACATCACCACTGCGGCGAAGAGCGAGATCATCAACAGCCCGACGGTGGCCACCACCTTGAGGCGGCTCTTCTCGGGCCGCATCATCATGACGCTCGAGCGGCTGCTCACCGGCACCGAGGCCATTCGAACGACCTCGTCTCGGCCGTTGAGCGCGAACGGGTCATCGGGCATCGCAGCGAGCCGCATGCGGTACAAGCGGCCGATAATCGCCAGCGCGTCAGACTGAACGGCTTTTTTTCGCACCAGGTCGTGCTTGGTCTCGTCGCCCCATTTTTTCAGCAGCGCCAGCCACTCTTCGGCGAGCCAGGGCGGCACCTCGAAGCCCTCGGGGTCGAAGTTCTCGAAGACCAACCCGCATTGGTTGCAGGTGAGGCCGCCCTCGGTCTTCTTGGTGAAGCACTTGGGGCACGAGCTCGTGGGCACCTCGAACGGGCTGCCCCTGGCGGCGGCGGCGGCCTGTTCGATGGCTTCGCTGGCGGCGCTGCGCAGCCCGACCACGTTGCTGGCGTCTGGCGATGACAGCAAGCGCGGCGAGACTGGCGGCGGGGTCATCGAAGAGCTGTAAGGCTCCATCACCGTTGAGATGGTGGTGGGGGCGACCTCGGCCCGGCTGGCCGCGCCGCACTTCATGCAGGTGACCACCAGCATGCCGTTGTCGAAGCGGTACTGCTCGAGCTCACTCAGACGATCGCATTGGGGGCAGAGAACCTTCATGGGCGCCGATGGTTCTAGCGCGCTTCGCGACGCGGTCGTAACGCCTTTTGGGTGATTGCGTGACGATGGCAACTTGAGAGAAACACTCCAGAGTCATGGCGACACATCCTCCCTGTGGGCTGTACCGAATGACCCGCGCGCTTGGCGACGTGCCCGCGGGGCGGCTGGTGTATTTTCACAATCACGGCGACCCGGGCGCTGGCATCTACCTGCCGAAGGCCTGGAGCTCGAACCGCGCGGAGTGGCACGAGCGGGGCCACCCGGTGCCCGACGCCGAGTGGTCGCACAGCCTCGAAGCGATACCCGCCGAAGGGTTGTACTCGGTGCAAACGGGGTTCTTCTGCTGCGACAAGCAGTGCACCCGCTATGAGGTGGGGCAATTGGTGCAGCTGGGGTACGACGGCGAGGCGAACCCGATTCTCTTCGTGCCGGAGTGGAGAGCACACGGTCTCACCTTTCCCGACCGGGGGTCTCGGGTTGACCTCAGCACCCTCGCGTCGATGTCGCTGCTCAAGGTGGCGCAGGGGGTCGATGCGCCCAGGCATGCGTTGATGCACTGAGGGCGGGTTCGGGGCGCGCCCTGATTTTCACTTGCGCGCACGCCTGAAACGCCGCATCAGCCATCGCATGAGCCGCATCTACCGACAGCTGCCGCCTTCGGGCACTCGCATTGGTCTCGCGTTTTCTGGAGGCCTCGACACCCGCGCCGCCGTCGCGTGGATGTCGCGCCAAGGCATGAAGGTCTATTGCTACACCGCCGACCTCGCGCAGCCCGACGAGAAGAACCCGAACGACATTCCTCCGATCGCCACCACCCATGGCGCGGTTGCCGCGAAGATCATCGACTGCCGCGATGCGCTGGTTCGCGAAGGCTTGACCGCGATTCAGTGCGGCGCGTTTCACTTGGGAGTCGGCGGTCGCAAATATTACAACACCACGCCGCTGGGCCGCGCGGTCACCGCCACCGCCATCGTGCGCGCGATGCGTGAAGACGATGTGCACGTGTTCGGTGATGGCAGCACCCACAAGGGCAACGACATTCAGCGCTTCTACCGGTACGGCATTCTGGTCGACCCCGAGCTGCGCATCTACAAGCCGTGGCTCGATGCCAAGTTCGTCAGCGAGCTGGGTGGCCGGCTCGAGATGTCGCAGTTTCTCGAATCGGTGGGCCTGCGCTACACGATGAGCGCCGAGAAGGCCTACTCGACCGACGCGAACATGCTGGGCGCGACGCACGAGGCGAAAGATCTCGAGAGCCTCGAGAAGTCGATGATGGTGGTCAACCCGATCATGGGCGTGGCGCATTGGAAGAGCGAGGTGCCCGTTGCGGCCGAGAAGATCTCGATTCGGTTCGAGCAGGGCGTGCCGGTGGCGATCAACGGCAAGACCTTCAGCTCATTGGTGAATCTGTTTCTCGAGGCCAACGCGATTGGCGGCCGCCATGGCTTCGGCATGAGCGATCAAATCGAGAACCGGGTGATCGAGGCGAAGTCGCGGGGCATCTACGAGGCTCCGGCGATGGCGCTGCTGCACCTGGCCTACGAGCGCATTCTCTCGGCGGTGCACAACGAGAACACGAGCGATTTGTATTTCACGCTGGGCCGCAGGCTGGGGCGGCTGTTGTACGAGGGCAAGTGGTTCGACCCTGAGGCGATGATGCTCAAAGAGTCGCTGGTGCGGTGGGTAGCGAGCCCCATCACCGGCGAGGTGGTGCTCGAGCTGCGCCGTGGCGACGACTGCACCATCGTCTCGACCAAGGCGACCCACGCGGCGTACGCGCCTGAGAAGCTCTCGATGGAGAAGACCGAAGGGGCCTTCTCGCCTGAAGACCGCATCGGCGCGCTCGAGATGCAGAACTTGAGCGTGTCAGACAACCGCGCGTTGTTGCTGCACTACGCGAGCACGCTGGGCCTGGGCAAAGGCGGTGCCGAAGGGCAGCTGCGCGAGCTCATCGGTGGAGAGCCGTAGAAGAACTCGGGTGTTACCGTACCCCTCGTGAAGCGCCGTCTGCCCATCTCGCTGCTCGTCGCGTTGCTGGCGAGCCTCGTGCTGCACGTGGGGCTGCTGGTGTGGCTGCGCGCGCAGGTGATGGCCTCGGCCGCACCGCCCCCGGCCGCGCCGATGGAGCTGACCTTCGTCGAGGTGGAGCCGGTTCGGCCTCCGGAGGAGCCCCCTGCCCCGGCGGAGAAGCCCAAGGTGGCAGCGAAGGCGCCGAGCCCAAGGCTTGCGCGGGTCGCTGCGCCGAGCGAGCCGGTGCCGCCAGCCCCACCGGTGACCAAGCTCGACGCTCCGATGATTGATGATCGACCGGTGAGCCTGACCCTGGCACCGGGCTCGAGCTTCGCGATGTCGCTCGATGCGGGGCTCGAGTTGCCAGAGGTGACTCCGCAGCGGTTGCATGCGCCGGAGTCGACGCAGGCGCTGGTCGCGGAGACGGCGCGTGAGACGCTGGGCCGCGGCAAAGTCGATCGCGGGTTGGTGCACCCGTACTACCAGCAGCTCGGCAAGGCCCTGATGAAGAACTGGGACGCCGACCGCGCCGTCTCGCAGGGCGGGCTCAAGGCCTACACCCAGCAGATGGGTGAGAACTTCAAGCTGTCGAACGAGATCTGGCTCAGCAAGGCCGAGCAGTACGCGAAGACAGGGTCGCCGCTGGGTGACGCTCCCCTGCCCGAGCTCCGCACCGGCCCCACGAATGACCGAATTGGAGGTCTGCCAGCGCCCGATTTAGCCGCGCGCAAGGAGCTGCAGAAGCAGATGCGCGAGGCGTACAAGGCGACCCGGCATGCGACGCTGAAAGTGGTGCAGGCGGCCGATGGCAAGCTCCTCTCGGTCGAGCTGGTCGAGCCTTCGAATGACGCGAAGATTGATCGCGAGGCGATGGTCGACGTGCGCGCGGCGGCCGAGAAGTTGCCTGCACCTCCGCCTGAGGTGGTGGGGTCGCGAAAGCAGATCATCTCTCTGTGGAGCTTCGAGCTGGTGATCTCGATTTCACCGCCGATACCGACGTTCACTTTCGAGTTCGATGAGGTGATCGGCTTCATCGACGCGCGCATGCCGCTCGATCGGCGCATCTACAAAAAAGTGCGGCTCATCGCGGTCGAGTAGGTCGCGCGACGCTGTCGCCCCGATGCCCACCAACTGGTCGGGCCCAAAGTCGATTCGCGAAGCGCTGGTGACAGACGGCGGTCACTCCAACGCGTGAGGCGATGGGTGCTCACTGCGCACCCGGGTCAGCACCATTCGCCGGTCGAGTTCGCTTCTGGCTTCGAAGTGCTCAGGTTGCGGGCACTCAGTGCAGCGGCCTTCATTCTCGAGAAGCCGCATGCAGCCTAAGCAAACCGAGAAGGGCAAGGGGCTTCGACCGACTGAATCGAGAAAGGGCTCGACGTCGACTGGTTGGTGCTGTGGGTTGATCAGAGCAACTGCGCCGATCGCGACGAGACCGAGGCAGCCTAGAAAAAGAATCGGGTACCATGTCTGACGCCAAGGGCCGAGCGCGAATGCGCCCAAGAGGCCGAGCGTGATGACGGTCACGCCGAGGAGCCGCGCCACCCCCGGCCGACGCTGGCCGAGAATTCGGAGGTCTTTCGAGAGTTGTTTGAGCTCGTTCAAAGTCCTCATCGTTCACTTTCGTTTCGGCCGTCGCTGCTTGCCTGCCGGAGCGTCTCCCAGCTCTATGCCGAACAAGGCTGACAGCTCGTTCTTTTTCAGCTCGCTCCGCCGCGCTTTGCCTGACGAGGCGAGACCACGCGGGTTCGCCGAGGCAATCAGATCAGCCAACTGCACTTTGCGGAGCGTGAAGAGCAGCTCGGGGGAGTGGTCGAGCCTCGCGCCGATGCCATAGAGCACCGCGGCGATGTGCTTACACATGTACGCCGAGTCGGGGCAGCTGCAGCGAAACTCGATTTGCTCTGGAGTGGGAAACAAACCCCTGCCCTGCGCGCACAGCCGCTTCATCACGCTGTCTGAAAATTGGCCCTGCAGCAGCTCGACGAGCGAGTCGATCGACCCCGAGCAATCGGCACACAACGCGGCCCACCGTCTTTCGCTGATCGGCTCGATGCCGATGTCGACGGTGTAGAGCTCAGACCCGATGACGTGGGCCTCTACGGTGCCGGCTTCGAGGCGCAGGTTCGCGACTGACCCGTTTTTCACGTATGTGCGGCCCCTCGGCAACCGGCTGGCGTAGTCGCTGTACGACTCGAGGTTCTCGTTCCACGACTTGCCCCAGAAGGTGGTCGCGATTCGCGGGCCTTCGATGACGACCGGCGCGAGCGGGCCCAGGCCTCGTTTCTCGAGCTGCGCGAGACCCTTGGCGCGGCGGGCGGCGACCGACTGGTAG
>JANLPS010000009.1:0-7960 GCA_031367385.1 Archangium sp.
CGACCCGCTCGAACTCGTGCGATTGCAGCACCCGCAGCAGCTTCACCTGCAGGCTGGGCGACATCTCGCCGACCTCATCGAGCAGCAACGTGCCACCGTCGGCCAGCTCGAACCGGCCCTCGCGCCGAGCCAAGGCCCCGGTGAACGAGCCCTTTTCATGGCCGAACAGCTCACTCTCGAGCAACGACGCAGAGAGCGCCGAGCAGTTGACCTTGACGAACGGCTTGTCTCTGCGCCCCGACGCCTCGTGGAGCGCCTGGGCAATCAGCTCTTTGCCGGTGCCCGACTCGCCCAGCAACAACACGGTGGCCCGGGTGGGCGCCGAACGCTTGACGATGTCGAAGACGGCTTGGAGCTGAGGTGAATCGCCGATGATTGAATCGAATTGAAAGCGCTCGCGAACCCGCAGCCGCAGAAGCTCGGTCTCGCGCCGAAGCCGGCGCTTCTCGAGCGCCTTCTGCAGCACGACTGCCACCGAGGCGATGTCGAGCGGCTTGATCAGAAAGCTCTCGGCCCCTGCGCGCATCGCGTCGACCGCCATCTCGACGCTCCCGTAGCCGGTCATCATCACGAACACCGCGTCAGAGCTGGCCTCCTTCGCGCGGCGCATCAGGGTCATGCCGTCCATCAGGGGCATTCGTACGTCGCTCAGCACGGCTCCAGGGCCGAAAGACTCGATGAGCTCGAGCGCTTCTTGCCCGCTCGCGGCGCCCGCGGTCTCGAAGCCCTCGCCCAGAAGGGCCGCCTGGAGCTGCCCCCGCGCGCTGGGCTCGTCATCGACCACGAGAACTCGTTCGAGTGGCATGGGCACGCTCTAGCAGGAACCGAGGCGCAGAACCTGCGCTCTTCTGCCGCAGATCATGCGTTTTTGCGCCGGCCAAGCCCGAGCGCGCCCGTGGCTCGTCGAATGCAGCCTACGGGCCCGTGCCTTGGGTCATTCTCTTCATCGTCATCACGCTGCTGGGTGCCGCGGGCACGATCGTGAACGTCAACCGGGTGCGTTTCGCCGCCCTGCTCGAGCGTGAACGGGGCCATCTGCACGCGGTTGAGGCCAGCCCGATCGGGTATCGCGAGCAAAGTGACTTGCCCGCGCCGGTCGCTCGCTATCGGTCGTTGGCGGTCGGGGCCCGGCGGCCCGTTCGCACCCTCGAGCTGCACCATGGCGGAGACTTCTTTCTCAAACCCGACGCCCGCGCCTCGGCGATCGTCGGCACGCAGCACTTCACCGCCGACCCCCCGGGGTTTTTCTGGAGCGCGCGCATTCGCATGGCGCCCGGAGTGTGGCTCGACGCGCGTGACGAGTGCATCAATGGCATCGGGTCGTTGAAGGTGCTGCTCGACGACACCGTCGAAGTGGCGAACGCGCGTGGCGCATTGGTCGACCAGGGTGAGGCGCTGCGCCTGTTGGCCGAGCTGCCCTGGTACCCGACGGCGATGTTCGACGCGCGCACGGTGACCTGGGGTGCGATTGACGAGCATCACGCGAGAGCGACGCTGCATCTGCCAGCGCTCGACGTCTCGGCCGTGTTCGAGTTCAGCGATGCCGGGTTACCGAGCAGCGTCAAGGCGCAGCGGTACAGCGATGACGGCACGCTCGCGCCCTGGGGCGGCGTCTACAGCGCGTTTCGGCGCGTCTCGGGCATGCTCGTGCCCTTCGAGGTCGAGGTCAGCTGGCAGCGCCCGACCGGCCCCTGGCGCTACGCACACTGGTTCGTCGATTCGGTCGCCTATGACGGAGAGCCGGTGGCGTCAGAGTGAGGGCGCGCTTCAGAGCCCCGCGCCGGCCTTGAGCAAGGCCCACCCGGCGTCGGTCTTGAAGCTGTCGCAGTGAATGCCGCTGGTCTGGGCCGTCCACGTCTTTTCGCCGGTGAGGCCATTGAAGACGGCGGCGCCGCTGGCGATGACGTTCAAGAAGTCATCGGCTCCGAAGCTGCCGATGTTGGTCATGAAGTCGATGCGATGCTCATTGTGGCTGTCGAACGCATGGCTGGCCGAGTCGAAGTCGCTCTCGTCGTACGCGGGCTGAGCTCTGGCGTCGGTGCAGTCGGCCGAGCCATTGGTGGCGAAGCTGTGCAGGTGGTCGATCGTGCCACGCACGGCCGTCATCACGATGTCGATCTTCGCGCGGTCCCACTCGTAGGGTGAGCAGGTGCCTCCGCCGACGCCGCAGTCGAGCGTCTTGGTGCATTCAGTGCTCGGAGCCATCGTGCAACGGCCTTTGCCCAGTTCGGCGCTCCCGCAGGCGGCTTGAATCTTCGACATGACCGGGCCGCCCGAGAGCAACTGGTAGCGCAGCACCGGGTCGAGGCCGTGCCAGTGGCGTGGGTAATAGGTCGCGATGCTGCCGCCGCTGCAACCCGCGGTCGAGAACGGAGCGGTGGCCAGGTTGACGCTGACCCACTTCATGATCGCGGCTGGGCGCAGGGTCACGCCGTAGAGGTTTTTCTGCAATCGCGAGTCGGCGAAGGGCCGTGAGAACCAGCCGACCGCGGTGTCGGCCTCTTTGACCCACTTGGGCTCGATGGCGGTACCGCCAGCCGCTTCGACTTTGATCGGCAGATCGTCGTCGACGTACTCGGTGCCCGACCCGCCCTTGTGAAACATCACGATGTGGTCGCGCGCGCCGGCCTTGGTGAAGCGCAGGGTGCCCCCGAAGCCGTTGCCGTGCCCATCTTCATCGACGACGTAGCTGACCTCGACCTGGGTCGTGCCGCGAGCCATCGACTCGACGGTGCAGGTCTTCCAATCGGCGCAGACGGTGGCGCACGACTGGTAGTGGGTGGTGTTGGGCGACATTTCGGTCTTGTGAACCCACGGGTCGGTCGAGGGCGCGCAGATCACCAGGTTGGGTATGGCCGCGAGAATCGCGTCGAGTGAGCCGGTGCCGCCGTCGGGGGCGACCCCGCTGTCAACGCTGAGGCCCGCATCTGCGCTCAACGCCCCACCGTCTCTGCCCGTGCCGCCACCGGTCGTCGAACCGCAGGCCGCCACGACCAAAAGTGTGAGTGCCGCGTGAACGAAACGATTCATGAGGGCATGCAACACGTGAAAGGCACCGGGGTTTCAGACGAAATGACACGAAAAGCGCTCTACCCCCTCGCGCATTCAGGGCTTCAGAATTCTGTAAAACACCCGGCCAGGTGCACGGTCACTCAGCGGAGCTTCCTGGGTTGGCACGAGCACCCCGCCGAGCTTCTCCATCGCCCGGCGCGAGCGCCAATTCGTCTCTCCGACGACGAACCAGACTGAATCAACCAGCCGAAACGCATGCTCGAGCATGAGCCGCTTGAGCTCGCGGTTGAACGGGCCCCCCCAGCGGCTTCGCACCAGAAACGTGTACCCGATTTCGACTGACCGGGCCTGAAGGTCATGCCCGATGAACCGAGACGAGCCGATCACCTCGCCCGTCACGCCGTCTTCGACGACCACCGCGCCCCGACAGGCGAGCGCCGACTCGAAGAACTTCGCGAACACTTCGGGTTGCCACCGCGTGGGCTCAGGGTGGAGCTCCCAGATGAGGGGGTCATTCGCCGCGGCCAAGAGCGCCGGCCAGTCAGCCGACGTGAGCGGCCGCAGCCGCAGCAGCGCGGATGTGAGCACCGGCTGCCAAACAGGGTCTGCATGCATGGGCGCGCACGATATCTGGCTTCGGATGCCTCGAGCTCGCTGCTCAGGGTGGCCGATTGGCGTTTTGAGGGCCTCTGCGGCGTGAAAAGGGGTCTTTTGGCGTCGCTGAACGAGCCGCGCGACCGCTCACGACGGGTCGAAGCTCGAAGAGGGGGCCTGTTGAGGGCGCTCACCCCGGCGCGCGGCCCCGCCGTGCCCGTCGGTTTCAGCGAAAGAGGTCTTTTCTGGCTTCGACGCAGGCCCGAGCGGTCCTGATCTCGTTCAGCGCGCCGACCCAACGCACCCAACACGTCGCCCAGCGGCCCAAAAGGGGTCTTTTGAGCGCGCGCACCCGCAACGCCTCGAAACGAGCCACCAAATAATTCGCATCAGCACCTTTGAATACCTTCGCGCATGCCCCGTCTGAGCCCTGGCGAAGCAATTCCGCGGCGCACAGACGCAGTCACCTTCACAAGGAGCACGCAATGCCGACCCAATACACCGCAAAGAAACACCACACCGCAGTGCTGGCCGCGAAGCAGACCGAGTCAGGCCTCCAGCGTGTCGACAGCGACGCCTCGTCGACGACGCAGAAAGACCTCTCCACGACCGTGCACACGGCCACTGAACGCAGAGAGCTCGCCGAAGACGCGTTCGACGCGATGAAGAAGGCGAACGTCGAGGCCAAGGCCCGCCGCACCTCGCTCAAGTTCGCGATCGCCGCAGTGGTTGCGTACGGCAACTCCACGGGTGAGCCCTCGCTGACCGAAGCGGGTCAGCGAACCGCGGCAAGCGACATCGCCGTCGGCGAGGTGCTGTTGGACCAGCTGAGTCAGCTCAAAGGCACGACTCCGCAGGCGCTCTTCGGTTTCATGGGCAAGCAACTCGAGGCCTGTCGTGATGGCGACGCGCGCGCAGCGAAGGCCCAAGAGGCCGCTGCGAAAGCCGACCTCGCCTGGTCGACCGAGTATTTTCGCTTGCTCAGCCTGACGAGCCTCGGCATCTCGCTGCAACAGGCCGCTGGCTTCGAGGTGGTGCGTACCAAGAACCCGCCGCGCGGCAAGGCGAAGAAGAAGGTGACCACGCAGCCCGAAGCACCGGTGGCGATCGAAAGCGACCCGGGCCAAGCGGCCTGAGCTGTTGAGCTGCACAGGGGCCTCTGGGCGACGCGCTCGGAGGCCCCTTTTGTTGGCGAATGCGACCGTCGTGTTACCCCTCGATGCACACTCAACCGGAGGTACATCTTCACCGTGCCGCAGGCCCTGGCGCAGAGCATGGCGCCGCGCTGGCCGTACTTCTGCATCGATGAGAACGACCGCGATGACCTCGAGAAAAGCTCAACCAAGCGGGAGCAGCCCAAAGTCTTTCAGCACCTATTGGTGTCTGCGTCGGCCAGCGCCGTAGCCCTGGCACGAGATCTGCTCAGCCGCGCTCCCATGGTCGAAAACCGGGCGAAGGTGTGGCGGATTGGTCTGAAGCGCTTGGTTTTCACCGCTGCGGCGCTCAGCTTTGCGACAGCGAACGCGTACACCATCTCGAACGCGGCGGCCGTGGGCTGTCACGAGCGCATCACCTCCGAAGCGCTTCGTGCAGTGCGACTTGAATTCGCGACCGCGGCACCGCTGACGGCGACAGTCGATGAAGCAGCGTTGATCCGCGACCTCCAGTTCACGCCAGACGCCGACATGACCGACCTCGGCGCCGCGACGCTGCTGATCAGCGTTCGCGACAACGACTTGAAGGGCCGCGGCTCGTCAGATCTGACGGCGTTGCCCGCGATTCATGGCGACCCGGCGAATCAAGACGAGCACTGCTTGCGAAGCTCGACGCAAAAAGAGCCCTCGGGCACGAGCGACGCGCTGACCAGCTGCAGGGCGTTCATTCACGGTGAGCTGGCCGCGGCGCTGGCCGGGCTCGATGCATCAGGCGCGGTGGCCTCGAGCGAGCGAACGCCCATCGCCGTGCACCTCTCGATTCGCGGAGACGTGCGCCCTTCGCTGCCGACGTTCTATGTGCACGTAGGGCGCGCGATACACGCGTTACAAGACAGCTATTCGCACTCGTACCGCAGCGCCGACGGCACCCAGGTGACGACGACCTTGAATTGGGTCGACTTCGCGGGCGCGAAAGGCTTCGTCGAGGCAGAAGATGGCCCAGCTCACAGCTCTGCGCTCGACACCTGCGCCGACGCCGACGAGCTGCGCACGAGGCGCCGGGTTTTGGCCACCGCGGCCTCGACCGACCTGCTGCGCGCGACGCTCGACCCATCGAAGAACGTCGAGCAGAAGCTCAAGGCCATTGATGCCGTGCTCGATGGCTCGCTGTCGTACCTGCCGGGCTGCGGCGCGGCGAATCAGTGGTGCTCGGCTCCCGAAGCGGCGTTGCCAGCCGCGAGTGGGTGCGGGTGCGGCGCGGGGGCTGGCGCGTCGTCGTTCGCGGGTGTGCTCGCTCTGCTGGGCCTCGGCTGGCGCAGTCGGCGAAGAGACTCGAACCACCCTCGCAACCGGCTGTTGCCCTCGCACCCTCAGCGGGGGCTCTTCATCGCCGCAGCGATGGTGTTCGCCCTCCCCGCCTTCGCCGCCGACGACCCGAACGCCCGCCCCCCGCCGCCCGTCACCCCCGTGGCCGAGCCTGGCCCGGCGAACCCCTCAGCCACCGCGTTCGGAGGCGCCGTGTTCGTCTCCGGTTCAATCGATCGAGCCGCCGCGGCAGTCTCGGCCGGCCTGCGACTGCGCGTCTCGAAGCACTGGGCCTTCGGCCTCGACGGAGAATGGAACCCGTGGTTCGCAGTCAACGGCACCTCCTTTCGCACGGGCGTCGTCAACCTCTACCTGTCGGGCATTCTGCGAATACCGCTCACCTACCAAGCCTTCAACCTGCGCTCGACGCTCAGCCTGGGCGGCTCGTACCTGCTCAGCGACTTCTACGGAGCCCCCAAAGGCAGCACCGGCGTCTTCTTCGCGATCGCGCCGCTGGGCCTGGAGTGGAAGGCCTCGCGCACCTTCTACGTCATCTTCAACCCGGTCAACATCGCGATACCGGTGCCGCACCTCACCGGCCTGCCGTTCTTGTACCCGCAGTACCGCCTGGTGCTCGGGCTCGAATTTTACGCCGGTTGATGCGCCCCCCCGAAAGCCATGCCGCTCAAGGTTCGGCATTCGTTGATTCAATTCTCTATTCTGCGTAGTGCACAGCGACCCACTGGCCTGAACGTCGCGAGCGCAACGCATGAGCTTCGAACCAACCAACGAATTTGGCCGCGAATACTGGCGTTCATCACCCGCGGTCGAAAGACAGCTCGCGGTGCTGACCTCGTCGGTGATCGATGACGCAGAAGTTCGCGAGCTCGCCGAGAGCTTGCCGACGCTGTGCTGGCTCGCGAACAGCGACGGCTACATCGTTTGGTACAACCGGCGATGGCACCTCTACTGCGGCACCACCCCCAAGCAGATGGAGGGCTGGGGGTGGCAGTCTGCGCACGACCCAGAGCTGCTCCCCAGTGTCATGTCGCGATGGACGGATTGCATCGCGAGCGGCCAGCCATTTGAGATGACCTTTCCGCTGCGCGGGGCTGACGGCGTCTTTCGCCCGTTTCTCACGCGAGTGCTGCCAGTTCGTGACGCGACCGGTGGCGTCGCCCGTTGGTTCGGGGTCAACACCGAGATTTTCGCGCAGGTCGCCGCGGAGACCGCTCTGCGGGCCGAACGAGATCGCACCAGGAGTGTGCTCGAAGGCATGACCGAAGGGTTTCTTCTGCTTGATCACGAATTTCGAATTCTCGACATCAATGCAGAAGGTCTTCGAATTGACGGTCGCTCACGCGAGATGATTCTGGGGAGGTCTCTCTGGGACGTGTGGCCTGGCACCGAGCAATCGGTGCAAGGCAGGCTCTGCAAGCAGGTGATGGTCGAGCAGTCACCGCGGTCGGCAGAGGTCTACCACCTGTGGCCAGATGGCCATGAGGTCTGGCTTGACGCGCGGGCCTACCCACACCCCGAGGGCATCACGCTTTTCTACCGAGACATCGGCGATCGAAAGAAGGCCGAAGCCCAGGTGCGTGACAGCGAAAGCTTTACCCGGTTGATTCTCGACTCGACCTCGGAGGGCTTCTACGCCGTCGACACAGAGGGGGTGACGACGCTGTGCAACCAGGCCTTCGTGCGCATGTTGGGCTTCGAGAGTCGAGACGCGGTCATCGGTCGAAAGCTGCATGATGTGATTCATCATACAAGGCCCGACGGCTCGCCCTACCCAGCGCGAGATAGCAAAATCTCTCATGCGGCATTATTCGGCAGCCCCGCATTGGTCAGCGACGAGCTCTTTTTCAGAGTCGACGGCACGGCCTTCCCGGTCG
>JANLPS010000010.1:0-2492 GCA_031367385.1 Archangium sp.
GCACCATCGTCGCGGTGAGCAGCAACAGCAGCGAAGTGCCGACCGCGAGCACCGACGGGGCGTGACCGATTCGGCGAAATGCTGCGACGAAGACGATGATCGCTCCGAAGAGGCTAAAGATGCGAAACATCGCGAAGCGCGAGGTCGAGACCAGAAACTGCGCGTCGGCCGGCTTGAGCAGCACGAAGTCGAGCGTGCCTTTGCGAATGTGATCGATCACCGCTTGGAGCCCGGGGTTGATCGCGCCCTCGAGCACGCCTTGCAGCAAGATGAACCACCCGGTCACCACCAGCGCTTCGCCGAAAGACCACCCGGGTATGCCGGGGCGCGAGCCATCTCCGTACACCACCACCAGTGGCACCACCGCCGTCGCGGCCCAGAACATCGAGATCAACCCGTCGGTGATGAAGTCCCACCGGTACTGGGCGACCAACAGCACCGAGGTGCGCAATTGCAGAACCAGGAGTCTGAGATAGCGGCTCATCGCGCTTAGCCCCCGAACGCCTGAAAGCGGCGTACCCCGAGGTTCCAGATGCCGATCGCCAGGGTCGAGAACACCGCGACCCAGGCCCATTGCTGCGCCAGCAACGCGAGCCCCTCGGCAAACGGGTGCACGCCGGTCATCAGCTCGACCGGCAGCCCGATGGTGAACCGAAATGGCAGCCACGTGCTCGCCCACTTGAGCCAGCTGGGGAAAAGATCGAGCGGGAACATGTAGCCCGAGAAGATGAAGAAGCCGGCGAGCCAAGCGTCCATCAGCTTGGTGCTGCTCTCCATGAAGAGCGAGAGCGCGCCGACCGCGATGTTGACGAAGAAGGTGATCGCCCAGGCCCCGAGCATTGAAAAACACCAGAGCACCCACACCCGCCAATCGCGTGGCAGCGCGTCGAAGCCTGAGCTGAACAGCAGGCCGACGACGACCGGCATCGTCACCACCAGGCGCATCGGCATGTAGGCGAGGTTCGCGGCGGCGTACGAGACGATCGGGTGAATCGGCCGCAACAGGCGCATCGAGAGCGTGCCCTGGCGCACTTCGAAGTTGATCTCCCAGCAGGCCCAGCTGGCGATCAGCTGGCGCACGATGAACATCGCGAGAAAGTAGGCGACGAAGCTCGAGCTGCTCCAGGTCTTTTCGGCGCCGACCACCGGGCTGCCAGCCGCGACCGCTGACCAGAGCGAGAGCATCACGAAGGGCATCGTGGTCGCCAGCACCCAGATCATCATCTCGCCGCGGTAGGCCACCGCTTCGGCGAACCCGACCTTCATCAAGGTGGGTATGGCGCGCAGCTGACGAACCGCGATCATGCCGCCACCACCTCGGCCGCGGCGCGCTCGGCCCGGCTTCGCGCGAACAGCTCACTCATCACCTCTTCGAGCGGAGGGTTCTCGACGTTCAGGTCTTGCACCGGCAACGTCGCCAGCGCCCGGCCCACCGAGTCGTTCACCCGGTCGTAGGGCAACCGAATCTGCGCCTCGGCGGGCTCGAACGAGACCACCGTGCCCAGGGCTTCAACCGCTTCGCGCGACACCGGCTTCGAGAACCGCAAACGAATTTGTTTTTCGGGCCGAATTTTCTGCACCAGCTCTTCGAGCTTGCCGTCGAAGCTGAGCTGGCCCTTGTCGATGACGATGACCCGCGGGCAGAGCGCAGCGACGTCGTCCATGTAGTGCGAGGTGAGCATCAGGGTCGCCCCTTCTTGCTCGTTGTAGCGGCGAATGAAGTCGCGCATCGAGACCTGCATCGACACGTCGAGGCCAATCGTCGGCTCGTCGAGAAAGAGCACCTTGGGCCCGTGAATCAACGCCGCGGCCAGCTCGCACTTCATGCGCTCACCGAGTGAGAGTTGACGGGTCGGCTTGGTGATCAGATCTCCCAGCTCGAGCAGCTCGGTCAATTGCGTGAGCCGTCTCTGGTACACCTCGCGCGGCACTTCGAAGATGGCGCGGTTGAGCTCGAAGGTCTCTGCGGGCGGCAGGTCCCACATCAGCTGCTGCTTCTGGCCCATCACCAACATGATCTTCTTGAGGAACGGGGTTTCCCGTTTTTGGGGCACGTGGTTATCGACCAGAACCTCACCGGCCGTGGGATACAGCAGGCCTGACATCACCTTGAGCGATGTGGTCTTTCCGGCGCCATTGGGCCCGAGGAAGCCGACGCGCTCGCCCTCGGCAATCGAGATGTCTATGCCATCAACGGCTTTCACGGTTTCGTATTGGCGATTGAACAGCGCCTTCATTGCAGCGGCCATTCCGGGAGGACGCTTGCTGACCCGATAATGCTTTTTCAACCCTCGCACTGAGATCATGCGCACTGCTTATCGGTTCTGAGGGCGAAATGGTGAATGAGAACGCGCAGAAACACCCCTGGGCCACTCGCTGAATGACTCGTATCCACGTGTGACATGGGGGGCTCCATGCACTACGAGCAAGGCATGTCTCAAGATGCAGCCAAAGATCTCGACGCGTGGATTCCCCGGTTGATACGCGTCTGG
>JANLPS010000011.1:0-9869 GCA_031367385.1 Archangium sp.
GCGCCGAGAAGTGGAAGGTCCTCGGCTACGTCAGCATGCGCGAAGACATGTCGGGCGGCGTCGCGACGCTGATCCAGGAAGACGGCAGTCGGCTCGAGAAGGTCGCCGTGTTCACCCAAGACAAGAAGCCGAAGCCCGAAGTCGGCTGATCACTGAACGTACTCCGTCACGCTCGGCGCGCGAGTCGAGGTGGCGGAGCACTTCATTCGAAACACCTTGGAGGAGCGCGCGGAGATGGGAAGCGATGGCAGTTGGTAACTTCACGCAAGCCAGGAGTTGCAATGACGAATGCAGAGCCGTTGATCAAAGTCGATGATGTGGCGCGGTTGCTGTCGATTTCGAAGTCGTGGGTCTACAAAGAGGCCGAAGCGGGTCGCCTGCCGTGCATTTACGTGGGCGCGGCGCTGCGATTCCGACCTGAAGCCATCCGTAAGTACATCGAACAACTCGGCCGCGCACTTCGCGTCGGCGTGATGGGCTAGGTTCACCCGCAGCTGAAGGAGTACGTGATGTCCAAGTTCAAGCGCAACGGTCGGTGGGTAGTGGAGTGGAAGGACAGCGCAGGCAACTGGAGGCAGGAGCGAACGAAGTGCCGCACCAAGCTCGAGGCTGACGAATACCTGCGCGATATCGAGATGCGCGCGCAGAACGAGCGACGCGGTCTCCAGCCCGTTCACAAGCCTTCGACGATGAGCTTCGGCGAGCTTCTCGATTGGTACGCCGAGAACTTCGGTCAACTCAACCGATGGCAGCTGATGGGTACGTTCGTCGCGAACCACCTCCGCCCGACCCTCGGCACGCTCAGCATCCCTGAGGTGACCGGGGCTCGCATCGCTGCGTTGCTCAACAGCAAGCGCGACACGCTTGCGCCCAAATCCATCAACCACCTTCGCACGGGTATTCACGTCATCTTCAACTCGGCCATCAAGCGAGGTCTCTGGCAGGGAGAGAACCCCGCCCGTGAAGTGCCGCGAATGAAGGTGCCGCGCCGGCTACCAAGCTGGCTCAAAGCCGAAGAAGTCGAAGCGATGCTCGCCGAGCTGCCCGATGAATGGCGGCCTTTGTTCGCGACGGCCGTCTACACGGGCATGCGTCGCGGTGAGCTGTGCGCCCTCGAGAAGCGCGACGTCGACTTCAAAGCCATGACCATCGTCGTCTCGAAAAGCTGGGCAGCCGACACCACCAAGGGCAACCGCGCCGACGTCTTGCCGATGCACCCCGAATTGACGCCGTACCTCCGCGACGCCGTCAAACGGAGCCCGTCGGCACTTCTCTTCCCCAGAGCAGACGGCACGATGCAACTCCCGACGATCAAGCTTCAGCGCATCCTGCGCACTGCGCTCGGTCGCGCCGGCATCGTCGAGGGCTGGACTCACAAATGTCGCCGCTGCGGCAAACACATCGACGACCCGGCTTCGACCCGACGAAAGTGCCCAAGCGGCTGCGGCATGACGATGTGGCCGTCCGCGATTCCCCGGCGCGTTCGCTTTCATGATCTTCGGCACACAACGGCGACCTTGCTGCTCAAGGCCAAGACGCCCCTGGCTGTCGTGTCGAAAGTGCTCCGGCACTCAGACGTGAACATCACGATGTCGATTTACGGCCACCTCGACATCGATGATCTCCGCACCGGAATCGGGTCGCTTTCGTTCGGGCCGCACCAAGAGACCGCGATCGATTTCTGCGAGGGTACTGCGCCGGTACTGCGGAATTCGAAGACCGACAAAAAGAAAGCCCCGGTCTCCGTGGATTTCTCCAAGAAAACCGGGGCTTTACCACTGTCGGGAAGACAGGATTTGAACCTGCGACCCCTTGGTCCCGAACCAAGTGCTCTACCAGGCTGAGCCACTTCCCGATGCGACGGTGCCGACGCAAAGGCTGATACTTCCCTGACTTTCGCTGGTCAAGGGCCGCGATCTGAAAACCTGATCAGGCCCTGTAATTCTCAGCGGCCCGGGGGTCAGCGACCCAGCGCCTTGCCGACCGCCTCGAGAATCTGCGGCTCGGTGGGAAACCCGGCGCGCGTCTTCGCCGCCACCACCTGGTCACCCACGGCCACCTCGAAGATGCCGCCGCTGCCCGCGACCAGCTCGGGCTCGAGGCTGAATTTCTCGGTGATGAGCGCCGCCGCACGGGCAGCTCTGGGCTTGTAGCCTCAGACGTTGCAATACGTGATGGTCACGCGCATGAGCCGGGTTTACCTCAAGATGAACCGTTTCAGCCAGCTCGACCACGCCCTGCTCGCCGCCGCCCGCCGGTACCAGCACCCGGTCATCACCCTTTTTTTCAAGACCATCACCCACCTGGGCTCGCCCTGGTGCTTCGCCGTGCTCTGCGCCGCCTTCTGGGGCTGGGGCACGCCCTTCACCCTGCTCCTCTTTCACCGCCTCGCCGCCTCCGGAGTGGCCTACCTCCTCTCAGAGCTCATCAAGCGCGTCTACGCCCGCCGCCGCCCCGGCCTGGCGGTGCCCGACCACCGCGCGCTGATCCCCACTCCAGGCTCGCATTCTTTTCCCTCCGGGCACGCGGCCACGACCGTCGCCGCCGCGGTGGCCTTCGCCAGCGTCGATACCCCACTGGCCGCGGTCGCCGCCGTGCTCGCCGGCCTCGTCAGCTTCTCGCGCGTCTATCTGGGAGTGCATTTCCCCTTCGATGTGTTGGCAGGTGCGCTGCTTGGCATGATCTGTGGAGTCGCGACGCCTTTCTTCATCTATCCAGGGTGAAGAATTCTCAAAGAAAGCGTGAATGCCAATTCGAACTGCAGTGCTCCTGATTCTCGTCGCCAGCGGTTGCGCCACTCCCGCCAAGGTCGCCAACCTCATCGTGGTGGGCCCCGCCCGGCAGCTGCGAACCCGCTCCGAAGGGTCGCCCCCCAACTCACCCTCCAAGCCGGGCGTCTTGCTGCTGGCGATCGACGGCATCGAGCGCTCGCTGCTCTATGACTTGCTTCGCAAGGGCGAGATGCCTGCGATGGCCGCGCTGCTCGGCGGCGCACAGGGCGGTTTTTCGCACGCGCACTTCGAAGAGAACCTGCTCTCGACCATGCCCTCGTCGACCCTCGCCGCGTGGACGACGACGATGACCGGCGTGCCTCCGGGGCAGCACGGCGTCACCGGCAATGAGTTCTACATTCGCGAGACCCGCCGCTTCGCCGCCCCTGCCCCGGTCTCGTTCAGCGACTCGGCGCCGACGCTCTCGGTCTACACCGACGGCTACCTGTCGACGCTGACCGATACGCCAACGGTGTACGAGCGCCTGCGCGCGGCCGACCCCCACGCGTTGATCTGGGTCGCCATGCACCAGCTCTACAGCGGCGCCGATACCCTGCTGGTCACCAAACGGTCGATCATGGCCAAGGCCTTCGAGCAGATCGCCGAAGACGCAGTCGCCAAGCTCTCGAGCGCGAACGCGAAGAATGCCCGCAGCGCCTACGAGAAGCTCGACTCGCACATCGCCAGCGTGGTGGTCGAGCAGCTCGCCTCCGGCGCCGTGCCTGACGTGCTCACCATCTACTTGATGGGCAGCGACCTCTACGCACACATCGCCGAAGAAGGCCCCGACGATGCGCGCCGCACCTACCTCACTCAGGTAGTCGACCCCGCCCTCGCCGAGCTGACCAAAGCCCTTCAGAAGCGCGGCGCGCTCGAAGACCGCTACGTGGTGGTGACCTCTGACCACGGCCACACCCAGGTCGCCTACGACGACGTGCACGCGCTCTCGACCAACGCGGTTGATGACCCTCCGGCCATCGTCAAGGGCGCCGGGTACCGCCTGCGGCCCTTCGCCCTCGAGGTGCCCGACACGAACGACTTCAACACCGTCATCGCCTACGGAGGCGCGGTGGCCTACGTCTCGCTCGCCAACCGCTCGACCTGCCCCAACGCGGGCGACGCCTGCGACTGGGCCCAGGCACCGCGCTACGAAGAAGACGTGCTGCCGATGGCCGAGGCCTTCTACAAGAACAACGCCGACGGCATGCTGGCGCCCTCGATGAAGGGCACCCTCGACCTGGTGCTCACCCGCCGCCCCAAGCCCTACTTCGAGAACGACCTGCCCTTCGAGGTCTACGTCGGTAACGGCAAGACCGTACCGCTGGGGGCATACCTCAAAGAGCACCCACACCCGACCTATGAGGCCTTCGAAGAGCGGCTGCGCGACCTGGCCGTCGGGCCCCGTGGCGAGCGGGCCGGTGACGTGATGCTGTTGGCCCACAACGGCGATCGCAACACTGTCGAAGAGCGCTACTACTTCGCGTCGCGCTACCGCTCCTGGCACGGCAGCCCCTCGCACCACGACTCGCAGATACCGTTGATCGTCGCCCACCCGGGCCACTCCGCGGCGAGCCTGCGCGCGCAGGTCGAGACCGTGCTGGGCCCCGAGCCCCGCCGGCAGCAAAAGGTAACCGACCTGATCCTGAACCTGAGGGCTTCTCCGAAGCTCACGAGCCCACCAGCACAGTGAGGCGAGGCCGAAGGTCACACCGTGCAAAACCGCCACACGTGAGCGCCGTTCTGATGTGAAACAAATGGGTTACGGGCGTTCGCGCTCGGCCCAAAGGTTGCTCAACCGGGCCCGTGCATACGTCGCAACGTGCGGGGCCCCCATGACGGAAGCGAAGAGCTCGAGCAGCAGCGCAACGATTGTCAAAACAGCGCCAATGCGCCGCTC
The DNA here is from genome assembly GCA_031367385.1 of Archangium sp. GTDB lineage: Bacteria > Myxococcota > Myxococcia > Myxococcales > Myxococcaceae > JAEUJT01. The sequence continues at coordinate 4,669 of JANLPS010000011.1, forward strand.
GCTGCAGGTCGCGAAGATGCTGACCTACTTCTTTCTGCTCTGCATCGGCGTCTATATTCTCGAGGAGATCTTCAAGGAGATCGCCAAGACCAACTACTTCGTCGAGCTCAGCCGCCTCAGCGGCCTGGGCGCCGCGAACCTCGACACCACCAAGAACATCGACGACGTCATCGTCACGTTCTTTGCGCTGACCATCACCTTCTTGCTGATTCTGCCCGTCGCGTGGGTGCACATCATCACCAAGGGCAACGACACCGACCCGGCGCTGACCCAGACGTTGATCGTGCTGAGCACCATCGTGGCCGGCGTGATGCTGCTGCTCGAAGACAACCTCGCGCGGTCGTTCAGCTTGGTCGGCGTCGTCGCCGCCGTGCGCTACCGCAACACCCTCAAAGACCCGAAAGACGCGGTCTACGTGTTCTTGTCGCTGGGCGTGGGCATGGCCTGCGGGCTCCAGAGCTACCACGTGGCGTTGTTCTTGAGCTTTTTCGACTGTGCCATCTTGCTGGTGCTCTGGGTCTACCAGACCGGCGGCGTCGCAGTGGGCGAGGCCGACCTGCTCTCGACCCTCAAGGCGAGCGAGAAGAAGGGCGAGCGCACGCCAGCCGAAGCCTTGGCGTGGCTGACGCCTGAAGCGCGTGGCCGCCTCGAAGCCGACCTCTTCACCCAGAGCAAATACATCTTGATGGCCGGCATGTTCGCCAACAAGAAGGGCAAGAAGCCCAACGCGGTGATCACCGTCGAGACCGTGAGCGGCTCGACCGAAGCCCGTGACGCGCTCAACCAGATGCTGCAAGACGACAGTGGCAAATGGCGGCTGTTGGGCTCAGAAATGCGCGATGGCGTCACGGTGCTCGAATACCTGGGCCGCTTGCCTCGCAAGCGCACGCCCCCGGTCAACCTGCTCGAGCGGCTGCGCCAGGTGCACCCTGACGTTCGCTATGTGACCTTTCGCTCGCTGCGCAAGATGCTGGGCGACAAGAGCGAGGGCGCGGGCCCGGCGGCGAATGACGGCAAGACCAACGGTCAACTCAACGGCAGCACGGCCCACTGGTACGAGCCCGCCTCCCGCGCCGCCGCACCCTCAGTCGAACCGACCCAGCGAAAAGGAAATCAGCCATGAGCACCAATGCGCTCCAGCGCTTCGTGAACCCCGACCTGAACGTCGGCGGTGGAGACTTCGCGATGCGCGTCATCGCCTCCTTGGTGCTGCTGCTCTTGAGCTTCGCCGTCGCGCCCGCGCTGCACGTGCCCTACCCCCTGCAGAAGATCGCGCTGCTGAGCGCGACCGAGCTGGGTCTGATGTGCGTGATGCTCGGCATGTTCTTCAAATCAAAGACCTACTTCGCTGGGTTTCAGCTGTTCTGCGGCTCGCTGTCGGTGTTGGCCCTGGCGAGCAAGCAAGTCGGCTACGCAGGCTTGCTGGTCGGGCTGCTCTTCGTGGCGCTGGGCATTTACGAGCTGGTCACCAAGCGCAGTCGGCTCAACGCGCTGCTCGGTGTGAGCTCATACCGCCAGGCGTCTGCAGGTGACGTGAACCTGATCGACGCCGCCCTGCTGCCTGACGCGCCCACCCAGGTGCGCCCCCCTGCCCCCCTTGCCTCCCTGCATGAAGGAAAAGCGTGACATGAGAACCGACCAGCTCACCGACGTGGTGGCCCCCCCCGCCTGGGGCAACAGCAGCAGCATCGTGACTGCGCCGCCCACTCCAGTCGAAGACGAGACCGAGCTTCGCAGCGAGAAGAAGAAAGAGAAGAAGCGACGCAAAAAAGAAGAGAAGCGCCGCCGCGAGCTGCTGGAGCGGTTCTCGCTGCCCACCAGCCCGACGCCCCCGGGTGGCATGCCGGCCCAGAACGAGAGCGGCGTGGCCGCGATGGCGGCGCCGACGATGCAGGCCGAAGGCAAGTCGCCCAAGCGCATCGTGGCCTGGGCGCGCAACACCACGCAGGCACTCAACGCCCGGCTGGTCATCGTCGCGCAGCGAGCGAACCTCCTCATCGGCATCAACGCGCTGATGATCACCGTCGCGGTCATTTCGATTTATCGCACCATCGACCTGGGTCAGCTGTGGTGGGCCTTCATTCCCCTGGCGCTGACCAACGCGCTCTCGCTGGTGTTCGCGCTGGTGAGCGCACGCCTGAGCCCCGACGTCTCGCCGCTCGAAGAGCTGTGCTCGATGCCGCAAGAACACTACCAGGCCGAGCTCACCTCACTGGTCAACGACAAGGAGCGCGTCTCGACGGTGCTCGCCAACGAGGTCTACCGTCTGGGCGGCGAGCTGACCCGTCGTGAGAAGAACGTCGGCACCGCCCTCAACGTGTTGTTGGGCGGGCTGCCGCTCTCGGCCCTGATGTTCGGAGTCTGCTTCGCGTTTCTGAAATAGCCGCGCCTCACGCGGTGTCTGCCCCACACGCGCGCGTCATCGACTGGGCCCCTCGGCGTTCGCTCCGAGAGGCCGACGTTCGCGTCAGATGTGAATCCTTTACCCTTGCGGAGTTTCACCCATGATCTCGGCCTCACTGCTGCTCGCCCTCGCCCTCGCCGCTGACCCCACGCCAGCGCAAATCAAAGAGGCCGAGTCAAAGCCCGCAACCGCAGTCAATGTGGTCGACGGGGGCACCGTGCCGATCGTCGCGCCAAGCTTGACCACCGGAGCCGCGAAGATTCTCGCGCCCGAGCTCGCCACTGACGGTGACCTGATGCTTGACGGCGGTCTCGAGCCCATCGTCGCCAAGCCCTCGCTCTCGGTCTACGAGGTCGATTTGCCCTCGGAGATCGCGATCACCGGTGGCGCGCTGGGTCTGGCGCTGATGGTCGATGTGGTGGTCAAGCCCTCGCTGCAGGGTGACCTCTCGTGCCGTGGCGGCGTGGGCACCGTGCGCTGCGACCCCGAGAGCCTGAGCGGGTTCGACCGCTATGCGGTGGGCAAGAACTCGCCTGGCTGGGCCATGTTCAGCGACATCGAGCTCTACGCCTCGCTGATGATACCGGTGCTGTACCTGGGCCTCGAGAGCATCGTTCTGCCGACCAAGACGCCCTGGGGTGACTTCTTCAACGACCTGGTGGTGGTGGCGGAGTCGATGGCGCTCACCGCCAGCCTCACCACCGTCTTGAAGTTCTCGTTTCGAAGACCAAGGCCCGGCAGATACCTGGCGGTCGACCCCTCGTCAGCGTTCGATGACGAGCTCTCGCTGCCGTCGGGCCACGTCTCGCAGATCACCGCCGCGCTCACCGCGTTCACCACCACGATTTTCTTGAGGCACCCGCAGTCGCAGGTGCGCTTCATCGCGCTCGGCGCCTCGATCGTGCTCTCGGCGCTCTCGGCGATCGCCCGCGTCGAAGCGGGCAAGCACTTTCCCACCGACGTCATCACCGGCGTGGTGGTGGGTGCCTTCTCGGGCTTCGTGGTGCCGTACCTGCACCGCAAGAAGTCTCCAATTCTGCCGACTGCGGCCTTCAACCCGGCCAACGGTGGCTCAACGACGTTCGGGGTCGTCGGGTTTTGGTAGCGCGAGGCTCCAGGCTCCGCTTCGTCGCGATGTCGGCGTTGGTGATCACCGCCACCGCCGCTCGCGCCGGTGACGACTCCGGCAAGGCCGAGAAGTCGCACACGCTGCTCTTCGTTGGCGGCTCACACGGCGACGGCTTGACGCCGACGTTGCAGCGCTTGCAGACCCGGCTCAAGGCCCTCGAGCCCGAGGCCGCAGTGGTCGTATTCACCGGCAATTACGCCAAGGGCCCCTTGCCCATTGAAACCGACCCCGGCCGCAAGGCGGTCGAGCAGGCCATCGTGGCGCACGTCGAGGCCACACGTGACTTCGTCAAGCGGGGCGGCAAGGTCTACTACCAAGCCGGTCAAGACGATTTTCCCAATGGCAATTCAGGCGCCGTGCATCGGCTGCGCGCCTTTCTCAACGCCGCCTACGCCGAACCTGCGGCCGATAACGACGAGAGCGACGACGAAGCCGCGCCCACCGCTACCCTCGACGTGATGCCGCGCGCCGGGTGCGGAGACCCGGTCAACGTCGAGCTCTCCAAAAACCTGAGCGTTCTCTTGCTCGATTCTCAGTGGTGGATGCAAGACGCCCCCAACGACCCCGAGGCGAACGAGGGTTGCGAGCTGTCGACCCGCACCTGGTTCGACTTTCAACTCGGCATCGAGCTCAACTCGAACCGCACCCGCAGGCTGATCGTCGCCTCGCACCACCCGCTGCGCAGCAACGGCCCCTTCGGAGGCGAGTTCACCAGTCAGGCCCATCTGCACCCCGCGCCGGTGTTGGGCACCGCCTGGGTGCTCGCCCGGCAGTCGGGGTTGGTCGAGCAGTACGGCAACCACCCGCTGGTTCGCTCGTACATCGACGAGCTCACCAGAAATGCCGAGCGCTTTGGCGCCTACACCTTCGTCTCGGGTCACGACGAGAGCCTGCAGGCGCTGAACGTTCAGAGCCAGACCCAGCTCATTTCGGGCACCTCGGCGCTCAAGGGCCAGCCGACGACCGCCGCTGACGAAGGAGAGTTCGCCAGCCCATCACCCGGGTGGGTCGAGCTGGTCATTGACCACGCGGGCCGCACCGACGCGCGCTTCTATTCAGGCGACGCCGACGAGAAGGTGCTCTTCGAGAAGCACCTGCCCGAGCTCAACACAACCGGCGCGGCGCCCACCGAGCCGCCGAAACCGATGCCGCCCAGCCCGATGATGTCGACCTACACCAAAACCCCGGTGTGGAACCTCGGCGCCCTCAAGCCGTTTCTGGGCTGGTTCTATGCCGACGCCTACCAGGTGCAGATGCCCTTCGACGTGCTCGACCTCTCAACCGAGCAGGGCGGGCTCACCCCCAAGCGCGCAGGTGGTGGCCAGCAGACCAACTCGTTGGTGCTGGTCGACCCGCAAGGCGGCGAGTGGGGCATTCGATCGGTGACCAAAGAGTCGAAGCGCAGCCTGCCGTGGCCGCAGAACCGGGCCCGCTTTCTGACCCGCGCCATCGAGCATGGCTACACCGCGATACAGCCTGAGGCCCCGCTGGCGGTCGCCCGTCTCGCCGACGCGGTGGGGGTGCTGCACACCGAACCGCGCCTGATGTACCTGCCCGACCAAGAAGGCCTGGGCACCTTTCGAGGCCTCTTGGGCGACGAAGTGGTGCTGCTCGAGCAGCGGCCCAAGGCCCGAAAAGACGGCAGCGCGCTGCCGGTGTCGATCGCTG
>JANLPS010000051.1:0-1610 GCA_031367385.1 Archangium sp.
GATGCCGCTCTCGCGCAGCTTCGAGAGTCGGTCGCGCCAACCGAGCTCGAGCGGGTCAGTTGTAGGCGGCAGGGGGGCGACCTCGCCCCTGAAGCCGGTGTGATCGTCAAAATTTGACCCCGTATCGGCGGTCGCGAGTGCGTTCCACTTCGCCGGGTTTGCCAGCTGGCCGACCGAGTTGAGCTCGCGCGCGTACTTGCCGTGCAAGCCGCGCCGCCAACGCATGAGAATCTCAGGGTCGGCGTGTTTCTCGCGGAGCTTCCTGAGCTGCGCCCGGTCGGCGTCGTCCATCGCGAGGTCGGCGCTTCGAATCAGCCGAAACTCGGCCGCGAGGCGCTGAACGAAGTGCTCGAACTCGGGCTTCGAAGACTTTCGCGCAGTGGTTGTTTCTTTCGTCTGCGTCTGCGTCTGCGTCTGGCGCTCGGGAACACCGGTTTTCCCGCGCGGGACAACCGCGGGTTCTGCGCGGGACAACGGCGGGACCTCCGCTTTCTTGTCTTGTTGCGCACTTGGCTGCGCAGTCTGGTCATCGCGACCGTGACCCTGGCGACGGTTGCGCTTCCAGGCCGCGTGGTACCGGTCGGTGCCTTTGACGCGAAGGCCCACCTCGAGCAGCTCAATCAACCCGAGGTCGAGCAGGGCTTCCTTGAGCTCCTCCGCTCGATCGAGCGGCCAATGCAGCGCCGCTGCCATCAGCCGAGCGGCACGCGGGGAGTCGCAGATGCCCGCCGGCGGTTGATCTTCGGGCCCCAGCGACAAGCCCCATCTGTAGAGGTCAGCCTGCAGCTTGAATCCGTCGCCGACGCTGCAGATGAGCAGCAATGAGATCTGCTCGGCCCGCTCCCAGGTCTCCTGGGTAACCTGAATGTACGGCAGCCTCACAGTTCACCTCGGTTCGCGAGCTCGGCGCGCAAGGCGTCGTGCATCGTGACGTTCGAGCGACGGAATTGGGCCTTGGAGTCGTCGTCGATTGACTCGGTGACCACTCCGAGTGCGAACTTCAGGTCCCCGGTGCTAGCAACGGCGAGGGTCTGGCCCTTGGCCCTCCCGAACGGGAGCACCAGGGTCGAGGTCGACGGGCGTTTGTCGCTGCGACCTGCCGACCCGGTCTTCGAAGCCCAGCGAACCCGGGCGTAGGCGAGCGATGCTTCAGTGAGACGGCTGATCGCGTTGACCTCGCCGCGGTTGGCCGCCCAGTGCACGCTCGCGGCGTCGAGCTCGTTGAAGGCCTGCTCGAGCGCGTTCATGACTCAGCCCTCAACGCTTCGATTGCGACCGAGCCGCAACCCCAGTGGCAATCGCGGTCGGCGATGGTCTCGAGTGCGATGCGGTAGCGGTCTCGCTCAGCCTTTACGGCGCCCAGCTCGAGCTCATCAGCGTCGGGCCCCTGCTCGCCTCCGGTCGATGCGGCGACCTCATGCTCGGGCTTGCACCGTCGGCAGCCCCAGTCCTCGCAGTGAACACAGCTCATCGCCGTACCTCCGCCCCTGAGCAGTCGACCAGCGTCGGGCGGCCCTTCACCACGCGCCGCGTCTGCGTCTTCGTGCCTGCGAGCAGCGCCCGCACCATCGGGGCGCTAAAGAGGATCGGTCGCTCGGTCATGACCGCAC